>JAGROY010000359.1:347-29961 GCA_020439995.1 Verrucomicrobiia bacterium | reverse complement strand
AATCATCGTCTATGGGATGTCTGTGTTTCCGGGTGAAGATTCAATCCCTGCTCAAGTAAACCGGGAAGCCCATTTGGTTTCCGAAGGAATGCCAGTGGTCCCCACCGATCTTCAATTTGCTCTCATTAGCCTTGTCACAAGCACTCTGCTTTCCTATAACCCACCCTATGAAATGCCTACAGCTGCTCCAACGTGCTCATCTATTTCCCCTGTTTTTCATCCTTACCGGGGTATCAGCCAAGGCTCAGCAAGTGACAACTTTTGGCGTTCCCACAGCTGACCTCACTGAGCTCTCTGGAGTTGCAGACGCATGGGACCTGACCGTTGTCGTGACCCAGCCGATCGCGCCTGGGGACGATGCAGAGGGACAGGTCAATGGAACTGTCCATTCGTGGAATTACTATGCTGCGGACGATGGACGGGACGTTACAGAGTATACAGTGCGCCCATTGCTGGTGCAGAACGAGGATGACGTTTTCTCGGTGATCGGGATTGGTGCGGTGCATCATCCAGAGGAGCCCGGACTTCAGGATGGCGTAGCCTTCGGTCTGGAAGATGGTACGGATGCGTTCAACCTTGAGGACGAGTCCGTGACCTATCACATCGCATTCATCGGCCAGCGACCTGATTTTGGCAACGATGACTCGGGCGGGATTATTCCATTTGCAGCTGATGGCGGGCCGGGAATGTTTGCCATGAATACCTTGCCGGACACCGAATTTCTGATTGGGGACGCGCTGACCAGTGCGCATGCCTCTCCGGAAGGGGGCCGGAACTACTTGTTTAATTTTGACATTAACTGGGGAGGTGACCCCATCGATCCAGATCCTGACAACGATGGAATGCGCACCACCTGGGAGGAGCGCTACGGCCTGGATCCAGAAGATCCCAGCGATGCCGCGACCGATTTGGACAAGGATGGCTTAAGCAACTTAAGGGAGTTCGAAGCAGGGCTCACTCCCAACCAGGCCGACACGGACGAAGACGGACGGGGCGATGCAGTTGAGCTGGGGGCGATCGTTCTGAGCAGCGATCAGTCCACGCCAGCACCGGCGCTTGGTGATGCCAGTCCGTACGGCTTCGCATTTGTTACCGTGGATCCAGACACCCGTACCGTCGAGATCGAGGGCAGCTATTTTGGCATGACGAGCGATGTCTCTGCGGCTCATCTGCACGGACCTGCCGCGCCGGGTGCGACAGCGGGAGTGGTGTTTGGCCTTACCGCTTCCGGGGGAACAGAAGGCACCCTCACGGGCAGTGGTGTTCTGTCAGAAGCCAATTTCGCCAGCTTTGTGAGTGGCCAGACGTATATCAATGTCCACACCGCAAACAACGGTGGCGGAGAAATTCGCGGTCAGGTTCCGGTGAAGATCGACCTTACCGATCCGAAAAACCCCGACTCTGACGACGATGGACTCCTCGACGGCGTCGAATCCAACAGCGGAGTTTTTGTGTCTGAAACAGACCCTGGCACCGACCCCAACAAGGCGGACACTGACGATGATGGATACAGCGATCGAAGCGAAATCACAAAAGGCACCGATCCCACGGATCCATTGTCGAAGCCCGAGGAGCTGGGCTCTTTTCCAGAATTCGGTGCTGACGACTGGGCGGATGGCATAGGAGTCCCCGATGGTTGGGACCTGACAGTGGTTTTAACGACGCCCATCGCACCACCCGCTGATTTCGCTGGAGAGAGCATGGGCATCGTGGAATACATCAATTACTACTTCGCCGAGAGCCGTCCCGTGGGAGACCATACGGTGGCGCCAGTGTTAGTGAAACATATTGAAGACACAGATGAATATCTTGTCGCCGGAGTGGGTGAGACTCACGTGGCGGATGCGACAGGCGCACAGGCAAAAGTTCCTTTTGTCCCAGTCACTGGTTCCAATGTCATCGACCTCACTGAAGCGGGCGTCACCTGGCATGTGGCAGCCTACCAAGGCCACCCCGGAGCTGCCAATAATACGAACGGAGCGGTGATTCCGTATGCTGATTCCGGTGGTGAGGGAATGTTCGCTTACGATAACGGACCCGACGAGGAACTGAGCGAAGGACTGGCGCTTACCAGCGGGCACGCGTCTGAAGAAGGGGGCCGTCACTATGCGTTCAACTTCGGCATCAACTGGACTCCAGGTGGAGAGGCACCCTTTACAATTACCGAAGTTTCTCACGCCGCAACTGGAGTGACGCTTTCCTGGAACAGTCGCGATGGCCGCGAATATTCCGTCGAGTATCGCGAAGACCTTGCTGATGGTGTCTGGATCGAACTTGATGATGGCGTTGCTGCGAATGGTGAAACAACCACGTTTACAGATTCTGACGCTGCCAGAACCGGATTGCCCAGAGGATATTACAGGATCAAGGAAAATTGACACACCATCACCTTGGGTACCTTTTAAGCGTGCGCCGAGTCGCCGGTCATCTTTGCTCGAACAGGAAATAGATTTACTCTACAGCGAAGGCGCAAAAGATACCAAGCCTGAGGAAGCTTGGGGTAACCATGGTTCCTCGGAGTCCCATAGATAGCGGCGACGGGCCAAGGAAGCTACCGACGACAATAGGTAGTGCGAGGACGCGAACCGTTGGAGTGTGTGTTCAGATAAGAACAGTTACTGCTACAATTCCAGCTACACCCCACCACGCAGAATCGTCAGCGGCGGATGGCTGGTGATGCCGCGGCTGAGGAACATGCCGAAAGTGACGGTCAAAGTGGTGACCACAGCGACGGCTGCGACGACGGGCCAGGTGTAAGCGAGGAATTCGACTTTGAAAACCCATGTCGCAAGTGCCCAGCCTGCTATCATGGAAAGCAAGGCACCGGTCAGTGCAGCGAACAGGCCGAGGAAAAAATACTCGGTGAGAATGATGGCGCGAATCTGGTTCTTCGACGCGCCGAGGGTGCGCAACAGCACGCTTTCTTCGATGCGGTCGCGTTTGCCGGAGAGGATGGCTCCGATCAAAATGATGATGCCAGTGAAGACGGTGAACAGGGCCATGAAGCGAATGACGTAGCCGATCTTTTCGATCACGGACTCGATGGTCTGAATGATGAGCGTGACATCGAATACGGTAATGTTCGGAAAATCCTTCACGATGGCACGCTGGAGTTGGCCTGAGGCTTCGGGATCGGGAGCGCGGGTGCCGACTACGCTGAATCCCGGGGCATCTTCGAGAACTCCCAGCGGGAAGACGAGGAAGAAGTTCAACGTCATCGAGCTCCAGTCGACCTTGCGCACGCTGGTGATTTTCATTTTCAATGGCAGGCCCTGCACATCCATCTCCAGTTCATCGCCGAGCCCTACCTTCAGATCTTTGGCCACGCCTTCTTCGATGGAGACGGGCACCGCTGACTCGAAATCCACGTCGGTGACGCTCGGGATCCATTCTCCGTCGATCAGTTCTTCTGTTTCGACAAGAACGTCGCGATAGGTTGAGCGGAAGTCGCGGCGCAAGATCCAGCCGGGCACGCGGGTGGACTCATCCTCCTGAACTTCAGCGAGCGGCTTGCCTTTGATCCCGGCGAGGCGCATGGATACCATGGGGGCGGTTTCCTGGATTGGCATGTTGAGTTGCTTGATCGCATCCTGCACCTGGGCCAGCTGGTCCGGCTGGACGTCGATCATGAACACGTTCGATTTTCCCTTAACTGAACCAACTCCCAGCTGCGCGATCAACATTTGCTGCGTCGACAGCATGGTGACGATGAGGAAGACGCTAAGGCCAATGGAAACCATGAACAGCAAGGTCTGATTGTGCGGGCGGTGTAAATTGGCCAATCCCTGGCGCAACGTGTAAGGCATCGATGGCCGGAGCGCTTTGCGGGCAAGGATGCTGATCAATCTGGCGATCCCGGCCAGGACAACGATGACCAGGGAAACGCCGACGACAAATCCTGCGCCGAGAAGTGGCATCTTGCGCGGGCTGAGGGCGAATCCCGTAATCACTAACGTTCCCACCAGAACAGCAACAACCGCCCAGACGGCTGGGTCCTTCCACCAGGCGCGCCCCGTTTGCACTCCGGCACGCAGGGCTGCCAGGGGAGCGACGCGCCTCACGGAGAGCAGGGGCAGGAGTGAAAAGCTGATGCAGAGCAACATGCCGATCGCCAGCGATCCGGCGATGGCTCCCAGAGAAATGGGGGCGGCGATCGTGAACGGAAGAAACTTCTCAACGACCAGTGGCGCGACCTTTTGAATGATCACCCCGAGCGTCGTCCCAGCCACGCTGCCGACGACTCCAAGCATGATCCCTTGAGCAAGAAAGATGGCAAATGCGCGATTCACCGGGCAGCCTATGCAGCGCAAGGTGGCCACGGTGCTCACGCGCCGCAGCACGTGAACATGAATCGCACTGGCGACGCCAATGCCGCCCAGCATCAGCGCCATGAAGCCGATGAGGCTGAGGAAGCTGTAAAGGTTGTCGAGCGCGCGGCCCAGATTGCGCTTGCGTCCTTCAGCCGATTCCGACTGGATTCCAGCGGTGCGCATCGCTTCCTTGCGTTCGTCGTTGAGGATGTTCTTGTCGACATCGTAGCCACGCTCGAACTGGTAGTACTTGCGAAAGAACGCGAGGCTTCGACTGCCCAGCAGTCCCGTTTCCTCGACGCGATCCTTTGCCAGGTAGACCTGTGGCGCAAATGCGGAAAACGCGTTCGGTCGCGGCGGAGTGACGACGAGGTACCCAATGATCGGCACTTCGAGTTTGCCAATTCTAACAGGATCACCAATCGCTGCGCCGAACTGATCCATCAGGCTTTTTTCCAGCACTGCACCTTTGCCCTGGAAGTGTTGTTCCCAGGCGTCGGCGGGTTCGGTGACGACATCGCCATAAAATGGGAACCCTCTGTCGAACGCTCGCATCTGCGCCAGACGGGTGCCACCATTTGCCTTCGGAAAGACCAGCATCGTGGTGAAGCTCACTTCGTCGACTTTTTTACCACCAATGTCTGCTACCAGCTTCTCCGATTCCTCATCGAATGGCCGGCGAGACGTCAGCATGAGATCCGCGCCGAGCAGTGCCTTGGCCTGATCATCGATGGTGTCCTGCAGGTTGTCGCGCAGCGAGCCGATGGAAACCAGGGCTGCGATGCCGAACACGATCGACAGCGAGAACAGCAGCAAGCGCCGCCGGTCACTGCGGCTGTCACGCCACGCCATGCGCCACGTCCAGGGGGAAAACATTTCGCGTAGCAGGCTCACGATGGTCAGGAAATGGCGTAGGATTTTTGTGCTGCGTTGGAACCGCTGGTGCGTTCGACGATTTTCCCGCCCTTCATGCGCACCACTTGCTGGGCCTTCTTTGCCAGTTCCAGATCGTGGGTGACGATGACCAGCGCCGTGCCGGCCTCCGTGTTCAAGCCGAACAAAAGCTCTTCGATGATCGCGCTGGACTCTTCGTCGAGGTTGCCCGTGGGCTCATCTGCAAACAACAGTCTTGGCTGGTTGACGAAGGCGCGGGCGAGTGCGACGCGCTGTTGTTCACCGCCGGAAAGCTGGATCGGATAATGTTGCAGCCGCCCGCCGAGTCCCACGCGCTCCAGCCATTCCTGCGCCTCTTTGCGGCCTCCCGATTTGCCACAGAGTTCCTGCGGCACCAGCACATTCTCCACCGCCGTGAGGGTGGGGATCAGCTGGAAATTTTGAAAAACGAACCCCACCTTCTGATTGCGCAGAGCGGCCCGCGCATCCTCATCCAGATCGCCGAGGGTTTCATTGTCGATAGTGACCGTGCCCGCACTCGCGTGATCGAGCCCCGCACAGAGTCCCAGCAGTGTTGTTTTACCGCTGCCCGAGGGGCCCACGATGGCGCACGTGGAGCCATGCTTTACTTCAAGGTCGATGCTGTCCAGCACCGTCAAGCCTGCACCATCCGCAGTCGGATAGGTCTTCGTCAGGCCGGAAGTCCGCAGGATCAGGCCGCTGTTATCATCTTTGTTGTTCATTCGAGCTCTCCTAAAGATACGCGGCAGGGCAGAGATAGTTTCATTGATTCGTCCCGTTCCGCTGCGCGCCAAGATGGGTGCCACTGTTCGGTTTGGCAACCGCTTGGGACAATTCGTTACACGGTAGAAATGTCAGCCGTCCGAGAGCGCGGCCCGCGTGCCCTCTTCCCACACAAGTCCCCACTCCTTCATCGCCTTAAGAACAGGACGCAGCGCCTCACCCTTTTCAGTCAATTGGTAGGCCAGGCGCTTCGAGCCCTCCGCCGCAGGAATCCGCTCGGCGATGCCGTGCCGCACCAGACGTTCCAGCCGGTCGGTCAGAATGTTCGTCGGAATGCCCTCCGGCGATGCCGAGAACTCCTTAAAGCGTGTGCGGCCCAGCATCAGATCACGCACCACCAGCAGCGTCCAGCGGTCGCCCAGAATATCCAGCGTGCAGGCCACCGGGCACGGCGAGCGACGGGTGGGCGGGGGAACCTCAGTTTTTCTGGATGGAGACATCCCGGCTACGGTGCCAACAATTCGCTTGCATTCCACAAGTAATTTCACTTGCACTTTGCAAGTGAAGTGAGAACGGTCAGGATTATCCACTTTTGAAGATGAAACGTGAATCACCTCCCCAACTCGCCGCTCCCGGAGCCGGACTTCCCAAAATTGAGCTGATCATCGCCAGGCTGCGGTTCGGCTGGGCACGGCGCATCCGATCGCGCGAGGAGTTTTCCGCGTTGTTCGAAAATGAACGCGCACAGATTCTCCGTCTCGCCGGCCTGTGCGATGCGGAAACGGGTGCGCGTCCCGTTTTGATCGACCGCATCCGGGGCATGGAAGACAGCAGCCGTTATTGGTCCGTGTTCATGACACTCGATCATCTTCGAATCGTAAATCTAGCGATCGCTGCCGCGATTCGCGCACTGGGCAAAGGCGAACTTCCCGACCGCGTCGCCAGCACCGCCGATGTGAAGCCGAATCCTGCGGCAGACATCACCGCGATCGATGAGTTCGACCGCTCTTGCGAGTTTTTGTCAAAATGTGCCCGGCAAGTCCCCGATCTGAATACTCTAAAGCGCTTCAAACATCCATGGTTCGGGCCGATGAATGCAGCTGGCTGGCACGCGCTTGGCGCAGTCCACATGCGCATCCACCGCAAACAGATTGAGAGGATCCTTCAGGGCAACGGAGATGCCGCGGCCGATCCGGCACAGGTCTAACCTCAAAATCAGAGTAAGCTGCAAACCAAAATCGGGGTGGGGAAATTCGTCTCGCACATAAGATTCCACCACGGTATGAGTCAGTGATCTATGGATGCCAGCACGCCGCCGCCGACTGAGGAAAATTACGGCCTGGGCAGGCAGATTGCCCGTGGCGGGATGGGGAGTGTCATCGAGGCGGAGGATCGCAAGCTGGGGCGCACGGTGGCTCTGAAGGTGATGGCATTCGATGCGTTCTCCGATGAGGGATTGCGCCGGCGCTTTGTCAGGGAGGCGCATATTCTGGCACGTCTGGCGCATCCTAACATTGTGCCGATCTACGATATAGTGTGGGAGGACGGCAGTCCGCAGTTTTACACGATGAAGCTGGTGCGGGGGCATACGTTGCAGGAGATCCTCGATGGATTGTCGAATGGTGATTCGGAGATTCTAAACTCTTATCCACTGGATCACCTGCTGACGGTTTTCTGCAAGGTCTGTGATGCCATGGCGTTCGCGCATTCCCAGGGAATCGTGCACCGCGATCTGAAGCCGGCGAATGTGATGGTTGGTGAGTTTGGTGAAGTTCTTGTGATGGACTGGGGAGTTGCCGGTATGAAAGGGGATGAGGTTCCGGTGTTTCAGCTCGTGAACAACCTTTCGAACGGGGAGCGCTCGCTCGATGTGACGATGAATGGCGTGGTGATGGGAACGCCCATGTACATGTCTCCAGAACAGGCGCAGGGACGTGTTGAAGAAATTGATGCCCTGTCCGATATCTTCTCGTTGGGTGGCATCCTCTACGCGATCCTGACATTGCGACCACCGGTGGATGGCAGTTCGGTCAGAGAAGTTCTCGATAAGATTTCGGAGGGGAGGATCGAGAAGCCGACATCGATCCTGCCGGCCGTGACTGAGCCGGAGAAGGCGGTCGTGTTATCCCACTGTCCCGGCGGCCAGATTCCGAGGCGACTGGCGGCGGTGGCGATGAAGGCGCTTACGCTGGATCGGGCCCAGCGTTACCAGAATGTGGCAGCACTGGAGAGGGACGTCATCGCTTTTCAAACAGGACACGCCACCAGCGCGGACGAGATCGGTGCTGGTGGTCAGTTGCTCCTGCTGATGAAGCGACACAAGGCCGTGACGGCTTCGCTGGCGGCGATCCTGTTGCTCAGTGTTGGGTTCGTGTTTAAGCTGGTGGCTACCGCCAGCGCGGAAAGGCGGGCAGCGGAATCGGAGCGCCGCACGGCCTATTCTGCCCTGCTGGCCCAGGCGCTGAACGCCCGCGAGGATCATGATCTTGGTACGGCCCATCGATTGCTCGGCTCGATCGATGCGGATTTGCGGGGCTTTGACTGGCGTCTACTTGCAGGATTTTGCCGTGGCGACGAACTGGATTCGTTCCGGCTGGGAGATGGTTCCGGTGCTGAGCTGCAGTGCCTAGCTGTCTTGCCAGGAGGAGAGGGGGTAGCGCTGATTTCCGCCGACGGGCACCTTCACGTCCGCAGCCTTGGGGGTGAAGAGATTTCGCCTCCACGCAGGCTTCCGCAGCACTCTCAAGCGGGGCGCTACAATGGCCTCATATTTTCCCCAAACGGGCGACGTTTTTCCTACGCTTCTGGCGATATTCTCAGAGTGCACGATTTCGAATCGTTCGCGATTCTCCATGAAGAAGTCAGCCGCCAGCCCCAGTTCGCGTGGCTGGACGACGACCGCCTGCTCTTCGGATTCAATGGCAGCGTTTCGCCGCCTCCTTTTCCGGCGCCAGGTGCCTGGATTCTGCAGTTCAATGCAGGTAATAACATCGCGCGGATGCCTTTTCCAGAGATGTGTGCCCCGCTGGCAGTCGCGCCAGATCGGAAATCCTTCGTTCTGCATCGCGTCGACATTGCACCCTGGTCGTGGGCTCGCACACTCCATGTGTATCAGACTGAAGGCGATCTAACGCAGATTCCATCGCCCAGCTACAAAATGCCCGGGCTTGAGTATCCGGGAAAGCTTGTCCTTTCACGCACCGGAACATTCCTCGCCATGTCTGCGGGCACCACTTTGAATCGAACCGCCCGCGTGCTCGAACTCTCCAGTGGGCGGGTAATGTTTGATGATGCGTTCCGCTTTTCGATTCACGGGGTGGCGATCGACCCTGAGGAACGCTGGCTGGGTGTGGCGGGCGATGACAGCGTGGTGCGCCTCTACGATTTCACTCGTGGCTTCCCAGACGAAGCGGGAACGAATACCTACGACGATGAAGTTGCGAGTGCGCAGTGCCAGCAAGTCGATGCAGGAGGCGCTGATGCTCCGCCTCAGAACTTGATCACACGCTCGGCGCGGGATGGGCGGGCTCATTTTTATTTCGGACATGAGAAGCGCGTTCTCGATCTTGCATTTGGCGCCTCTGGGGAGTTCATGACCGCTGGGGGCGATGGCACGATCCGCCTGTGGTCGACTGACCGTGCTCGACCCGCTATCCGAGCGGGCTATCAGGAAACAGGCTATGCTGTCGACCACCCCGCAGCTTCTCCAGATGGACTCCATGTTCTGTTCAGCGCAAGTTCGTCAACATGGCTCTGTGATGTGGACGCGTCCCGTAGGGAGCATCACAAGGTGATGCATGCAGTTGCGCCTCGCCATGCGCCACTAGCCGTGCTGCAGGACGGGCGTCCCATCACCATGGACAGGGAAAGCGGCCACATTGTCGTATGGAGAAAAGATCGCGAAGATATGCTGGAGGAATTTGAGATCGCCGGGCAAGTTTCATTTTTTCACAATGGCCAGGTCGGACCAGGCGCGCTATCGAACAACGGAAAGCGCCTGATTGGCACGCTGGCTGGCCGACTCTTCTACGCCGATCTCGAAACCAAAACCATCGCCTGGAGTGGCGATCTTGGGATATCGGTCAGCACATTTACCGGTCACGATCTGTCGCCCGATGGCCAGTGGATCGCCTCCACCAATTTTGGGCCCCGTGTCACCATCCACCGTTTCGGTGAGCCGGAGAAGATCGTCACCCGGCTCGATGGCGAAACCCGTGACTACGACACCGTCGTAAAATTCAGCCACGACGGCAGCCTGCTTTATGTCGGAAACGAAGACGGTCGCATCCGTGTATGGGAAACGTTGGCATGGCGGGAGCTTCCTGAGCTGAATTGGTCCGCTCACCTCAGCGCCGTCACCTCCATTGCGCTGTCACACGACCGCTCGCTGATCGCCACCAGTGGCGATGATACCCTGAAACTCTTCCCAGCAGTCGTGCAATCCGGCTCAATCCGCCGCGAGCAGCTTTCGTTTCGCATCGGACAGGCTGCGAACTGGATTCAGTTCGCGTACGACCAGAGCGGGCAAGACAGCGGGCTGCTGCACAGCACTCCGGGTGGCACCCTGGAGATCTGGGAAGCAGATGGAGGAACCTTTACACCCAGCGTGAGGCCGAAGCCAAAGCTGAATGCCGAATCCTCTCCGCCGCTGATCCGCAACCACGCGGCCGTTCTCCTTCAAGATGGGAAAGTGCTCATCGCCGGGGGCGAACGCGAGCTCGCCGATCTGTCGTGCGTCGCCGTTTCCGCCTGCCACCTGTACGATCCCGTTCGCGATCACTGGAGCCCAACCGGTTCCATGCGCGGACAACGCACGCGATCCCACTCCTTGACGTTGCTTCCCGATGGCAGGGTGCTGGCCAGCGGAGGCCGTGGTAAGGGACGCACGCTCCTGACCTCGTGCGAACTCTACGATCCCGAGAGCGGCAACTGGTCGGCTGCCACTGCCATGGCGACCCCCCACTCAGAGGCCAAGTGCATCCTTCTCCCAAGCGGTAAAGTGCTCGCGGCAGGGGGGCTCGATAGTGCCGGAGCTCCAACAACCGACTGCGAACTCTACGATCCCGCCACCGACACGTGGTCTCCAACCGGAGCGATGCTCGCCGGACTGACCCACGTCACTCTTTCCATTCTCCACAACGGCACGGTGCTGGCCACGGGGAATGCGAGCGCCAGCAATGGTTGGTTGGAGTCGGAGCTCTACGACCCCGACACGGAAACGTGGCGGTTCGCCGGGCTGGCTCAGGGCAATTTTGGGGTTGCTTCGACGACCACGCTTGCCGATGGCAGGGTTCTTGTTGTCGCAAACAACCAAAACCAGGACGTGGAGTCCGTGTGCCGATTGTTCGATCCCGCGACGGAAAGCTGGCATGCCATCGACGCACTTCCCAAACCACGGATCCAGCACACCACCAATCTGTTGCCGGATGGAAGGGGCCTCATCACTGGGGGGAAATCAACTATTCTGCAACCGCTACTACCGCCGTTTATGATCCACTCAGCGGGGATTGGACTGCCCACCACGACCTTGTTCAAGCGCGGGTCTTGCACAGTGCGACACTCCTGCGCGATGGTCGAATCCTGATTGTGGGTGGACAAGATTCCAAAGGGAAATTCTGCGATGCGGAGTTCTTCACGCCGTAGAATAGAAACCGAAAGAAATTGGCGCTGAGGGATGTCTCTACGCGAGCTTCCTTGTTCATGAATTCGAATGAGGAACCAGAAGAAATGAAGAACTTTGTGGTGAAGTTGAAACGGACTGAGTTTTTTCGGTCAGTAAAGGGTGAAATCAATGAGATCTCCCGACTGTCCAGCAAGCTTTGGATTCTCGCCATTTCGCCAAGTTCTGGCTTTGGCGTGCTGGATGGGCGTCGTTGTCAATCCGGCGATCGCTTTGGATTCCTGGTCGTCCGCTGCAACCTGGCAGGGAACGCTTCCCGAAGCCGGCGAAGTGGTGACGATTCCGGCCGGGCACAGCGTCCTGCTCGACGTCAATCCTCCCGAGCTTGGCGGCTTGATTCTCGAAGGACAGCTGATCTTTGATCAAAGGGATCTGCATCTGACATCCCGCTGGATTCTGATCGACGGCGGCACGCTCAGCATTGGATCTCCAGACGTCTTACACGCCGCCGAAGCAATCATTACTCTGACGGGAACCGACGAAGACGAGAACATCGTGGGCGACGGGCTGCGCCGCATGGGCACCAAATTTATCGGCGTCATGAATGGCGGGAGTCTGGAATTGCACGGCACACGTGCGTTTAGCCGCAACTGGACGCAACTGGCGGCCCATGCACTTGCTGGGGCGACCTCAATTCAGGTGGCCGAGGCGATAGAATGGAAGGAGGGAGATCGGCTGGTGATTGCCCCAAGTGGGTTTGATCCGAACGAGGCCGAGGAAGTGACGGTCACGGCAGTCACGGACGGTATCATTCACTTTGAGCCGCCTCTGCGGTACGACCATTGGGGGGAACTGCAGGTCATTGGTGGCCATACCATCGACGAACGCGCTGAAGTGGCCTGTCTGACCCGCAACATCGTGATTCAGGGTGATGAATTGTCCATTCAGTCGAACTTTGGCGGTCACCTGATGTTTGGCCCCGGAACGACGGTGCACGTTGAGGGCGTAGAGCTCCGCCGCATGGGCCAGAAAGGCCATCAGGGGCGCTACCCGATTCACTGGCATCAAGCTGGTGACCGGCCAGGAGACTATGCCCGGGGCAACAGCATTCATCACTCCTACCACCGCGCGATCGTCACGCACGGCTCCTCGTATGTGTTGATCGAAAATAACGTCAGCTACGACGTCTGGTCCCATGCATTCGTGCCCTCGGAGGATGGCTCCGAAAGGGAGAACCGTTACTTGCGCAATCTCGGTATATTGACCCGCACACTCGCCCTCGGGGACTATGCCTTTCCTCAAAGTGTGGGAGGAGCCTCTTCCCAGTCTGAGGGCCGACCGGGCACGTTCTGGTTGAAGAGCCCGGATCAGATTCTAACGGGTAATCACGCGGCTGGAGTCGTTGGTGGGATGGGTTTCTTTTTTGATGGCCCAAGTCATGACGCCGACTGGGCGGGCGAGTTCTCCAACAACACAGCGCATAGCTGTTTCGCTCCCTCCGGCAGTCTGGCCGATCGGTATCCCACCCTGACAGCAGGTTACGGTCTGTTTATCGAGAATCACACCACGCCGAGCCAGATCGAGTTTTCGAATTTCACCGCCTATAAAAATTCGCTCTCCGGCATGTGGCTGGAAGCACCCGGGCAACGCGTTCGAGGCGCAACTCTGGTTGACAACGGCACGGGCGCCATCCTGTTCCAGTCGACTCTAGAAGACTCCGTCATTGTCGGCCAGAGCGACAACACCATCGGCAGCCTGCCTCCTGTCGGAACGTCGTTATCGGGAGGGGTTCATCTCGTTTCCGGCGACGATCTAAAATCACCTCAACTGCGCAACATTGCATTCGTGAACCAGCGGGATGCGGGAATCGTCATGCTCGGTGGGCGCCTGCATCCACGAAGCACGTTGCGAAACCTCAGATTCACCAACACCGCGCCTTGCTGGATCGCGGAGCCGCGCCAACTGACAGGAGGTTTCACGGATCACGATGGTTCCCTCGTCGGAGACGGCATCCCCGTCTTCATCCATGGCAACGACGCCCTGACGAAAACCGCAGAGTCGGCTTTCGATCCCACCCTCAACGCGTGGGTGACCCCGCTGAGCAGCTTGAACTACCTGAACGTCAGCGTGCCCGGCAGTACGGAGAGCGATCTCGGATTCACGGTGTTGATGTCCGGATCGCAGACCGAGGTACTGCCGGAGACGGGTCGGTCTGGAGCGGTGCCTTCTCTCTCAGGATACGTGAAGAAGTGCGACGTCTACACCATGTACCGCTTTGATCCGCTTCCTGATGGCGTTCGTGTTTCCCTGGAAGGAGGGGAATCCTGTTTCCTTTACCTGGATGTTCCCTATCTGGAGACCAGTTACGTCTACGAAGAAACAACTTCAGGTTTCGGGCTCCCCGTGCCCGATTTCTCGCGACCTGTTGCTAACGGATGGGAGGGCTCTTCTACCCAAGATTTGAGGCTCAGACTGCAAGCCAATCAGCCCGTCTACGTTTTCGATCAACCGAGGGGAGGTCTTGATCTGAGTTCCGCGGAGGCCTTGTGGCGATCTCGTCAATTTGGCCCTGAGATGGTTCAAGATCCTGCATCTGAATCCCTGTGGGGGCCTTACGCCGATCCGGATGGCGATGGGATCGATAACCGGGTTGAGTTTTTCCTGGCGACGAATCCTTTGCACCCGGATGCGCCACTGAGGGTCCACCCGACCGAGCGCCGGCTGTCGTTTAGGAGAAACCCCGAGGCCTCGGATCTCCGCTTGGGCGTCTTCTATTCAAGTGATCTCAGAACCTGGCATTCGGATGTTGAACTCCGCGAAACACTCCTTCCAGACGGCACACTCAGCGTGACTGCGACTGCCCCTGATCTCCCGTCGAACGAAGCCCTATTTATGGTTCTGCGAGTAGAATCCACTCCTTGATCCAATCGCCAGCCTTAATTCTCCTCTATCTATCACTCTGTTAGTCTCATGAAACGCAACGCACTTATCGTCTTTCTCCACACGCTATTCATACTGATCCCAGCGAATTCGGTTCTGGCAGAACTGGCCACTCCGGAAACGGTCTCGCGGGATCCTCGTCCGCGACTGGAGAGTCGCGCCGGCAACTCGGTCGACACCGCCACCGGTGCCTTTCGTCAGGAGCTGACCTTGCTTCGTCTCCAGGACTACATCTCTCTGGAATTCGGCATGTCCTACAATTCCTTCCTCACCAGCCGAGAAGGTGACCTGGGGTACGGCTGGAGCCACCCTTATGAGGGGAGGATTGAATCGGTCGACAAAAAGGTCGAAGGCGATCAGATCGTCTACCTGGACGGAAACGTCGGCATGCGCTTTCGCTATGCGGGGGAGGGAAAGCCTTTCACGCCACTGGATGTGCACAACCGCTATGACATTCTGGAGATTGTCCCCAAGTCAGAACCCGACCTGGCGGGACTGTTCAGGTTGCGGCTCTTGAGCGGCCGAAGCTACATTTTCATGCCGGGTTCCGGCCAATTGATCGCAATCCTGAACCGCAACAAGATTCCCATCGTCATCGATTATGTCACCTCCAAAAACGATGAGCTGCCGGCTGTCCCGCCCAACTCTGGACCCTCTGGGTACTTCAACGCGATTATCGGAAAGGTTAGAGCGTATATAGACGACGTCATCCTCCAGGAAGGCGTATCGGTTGACGAAAATCGCATTGCCAGGGTCACCTCAGGAGATCGTCAACTTTACGTTTTCTATCATCCGATTCGCTACAATCCCTTCAGCTCGAGCGGTCATCTGAACCAGATCCAGTATCTGGTACATGGCGATTCCTACACCTTTTTTCAATACGACGAGGGCAACCGGCTGAGCCGTTTTTACGATCCCGTCACCCTGGAGACGGTTGCCGAGGAGACGACGGTTCGGAACCTGCCCGACGAGGGCATTCTTCAATACCAGTTCAGTGTCAGCGCGACCGAGACGGATCGCTTGATTCGGGTGAGGCCGGACATCGTGCATCCCAAGCCCTGGACTTTGACGGTTCGTCTTCAGGATCCAAGCGGCAACTCGGTGCAGATTCATGCCAATGATTACAAGACCGGGGTTCCGTATCTCTTCCTGGGCGATTTTCTGGGACGGAATCCCGCGGGAACCTGGACCGTCACGGTGCAGGATGTCCTCTCTGACGGTGTGGCGGGAACCATCAACGGCTTCCGCATGCAGCGCTCGGAGCAAGCTGCCAATTGGACTCAGTACCACTACGATTCAACGGGAAACAATCGCTTGCTATCCGCTTTCGACAGCAAAAATGAATTGCTCTTCTGGAATGCCTATGACGCCAACGGCAGAGTGGAGCGCCAAGGCGACGGTCGCCAGGACACGAACCCGTGGAGGTTTACCTATGAAGACGTGGCCGGGGGAGACCTGATCACCACCGTCCACGACCGCACACCGTCCGCGCATGCCAGCCGCTTTCGGCATGGGAACGACTTCAATCTGAGGGAGTACGAGGACGCGCTGGGCAATCGCACCCGCTACACCTACGAATTCACGACAAGAGATCGTCTGGCCGTCACCGACGCCCGAGGCAACTCCACCACCTTCACTTACGACATCAATGGCCTGGTAACCTCCATCACCGATCCCAAGGGTTTCGTCACCCGCTTCGGGCACGACGAGTTCCCACTCCGCAGGACGGACGGCAGCACTGTCGATGGCGGCGTCAGAGGCAATCTCACCACGGTCACCGATGCCTTGAACTGCCAGAGCAAGTACCACTACGACGAGTTCAATCGGCTCGTGAGCAGCATGAACGCCCTGGACATCGAGCAAACCAAAAACTTTGATCAGAACGGAAACTTGACGGTTCTTGTCAACAAGGAAGGAACTGGTGTCGAGTTTGGGCATACGGGCGGAATGATGACTTCTGCCAACATGCGCGGTGGTCCCAAGGAACGGCTGGAGTACGACAGCGAAGGCAGAGTGGTAAAGATCATCAGCACGGAAGGACATGCCAGGGAGATCACCTACGATAAGCGGGGAAACATCACCGAAAAATCCAATGCGCTCGGTCACAAGATCCTCTCCGAATTCGACCATCGAAACCGAAAGATCTCTGAAACTGACGCAGAAGGGAACGTCACCCGTATTGCCTATGACGGCAACGGAAACAGGATCCGTGTCACCGACGCGCTCGATCAGGTGACGCACTATGCATACGATGCCGAAGACCGCCTGATCACGGTGACGGATCCCGGCGGCAATATCGCTGAAACTGTCTACGACGCCGCGGGGAGAGTGGTCGCAAAGGTCGACCCTCTCGGACATCGCATTTCCTACGCCTATGACGAGGCGGGCAACCAAACCGCTGTCTTCAGCCCGACGGGAATCAAGCTTTCCGAGACCACCTACGATAAACTGGGCAATCCTGAAACCGTCACGGATGCCTCGGGAAATCGCTCGGTCTTCGAGTATGACGTGCTGGGTCAACGCATCACTAAAATCGATCCACTCGGTCAAAGGACTCGGTTCAAATACGATCTTGCCGGACGCCTTGAGAAGGTCATCGATCCGTCCGGCCGGTCGTATCAAAAGACATTCCTGGAGGACGACGTCGTGGACAAAGTCATCGATGCCGATGGGAAGGAGACCCGTTTCACTTACACGGATGGAAATCAAGTGGCGTCGATCCGATCTCCAGGTGGCGCGCAAACCAACCTGGAGTACACCTGGAGCGGACATGTCTCCCGCTACACGCCGCCCACGGGCAAATCGCTCGAGTATGCCCACAATGAGATCGGGCGGCTTGAGCGGAGCAAGCACCTGGATCCCGCGATTCCCGACATCGTGTATGCCTACGATCGGAATGGAAATGTCACTCAGATCAGCACACAGGCCAACGGCGGACCGTTAGTCGCTCAGATCACGCGCACTTACGACGCGCTTGGACGCCGGATCTCGAATACCGACGCCAAAGGCAACACCGTTCGCTATGCCTACAATGGGGCGGGCTTGGTCTCGCAGCTGACGTACCCGGACTCAAAAACCGTCGATTATGCTTACGACGCCGCCCGGCGCTTGCGTACCGTCACCGACTGGGCGGGACGGGTGACCGAGTATACGTGGAATGCCGACTCCAAACTCACCTCGATTCAGTTTCCCAACGGAACGACCCGCTCCATGGCCTACGACGAGACCGGTCGTCTCCTTAAACGGGAGGATTTTGACATCCTGGGTTTCGTCATTGTCCGCTACGACTTCACCTATGACGGGAATGGATTCCTCATCTCTGAAAATCTGAGCGATCAGATCCCCAGTTATGAAGCATCGGCCAGTCAATTCACCTACGACGCGGACAATCGCCTGATTCAGAAAGATGGAATGGCATTGTCCTACGATGCCGCCGGAAATATCGTTGAGCTTCCTATCGATGGGCAATCCACGGCGCTCGCCTGGAGCTATCACAACAACCTCATCCAGGCGGGACAGATCCAGTTCTCATACGATGTGGAAGACCGCTTGCTCGGATGGCAGATGGGTGGCGAATCCATGATGTTTACCACCGTCGAGTCGGCGAATGGATCACAGATTCTCGCCAGCGAAAGTTCGTCCGGTGACATCACACGCTACGTTTATGGAATCGGTCTGGCCTACGAGGAAACGAACGGCCAGATCAAGGTCCACCACTACGATGAACGGGGGAATACCACGGCCCTGTCTGACGAAGGCGGGAGAGTCTCCGGCACCATCACCTACAGCCCCTTTGGAGTGATCTTCGAAGAGGCGGGAGACACGGAAACCCTTTTCAAGTATAGCGGCCTGTTCGGTGTGGTCACGGCGCCCAACGGCCTGAATCACATGCGACTGCGGTGGTACTCTCCGGAGATCAAGCGCTTTCTCTCCGTGGATTCGAGCTTGGGGGACATCAGGCTGCCAAGCAGTCTCAATCGCTATATCTATGCGGCCAATAATCCGATCAACTTCAATGATCCCGAAGGGGAATTCATTAACATCCTTGTGGGAGCGGTGGTGGGCGCCGTGGTGGGCGCCACGGTCGAGGTGGTCAGCTCAGCGATCGAAGGAAAGCCCGTGAACTGGAACAACGTCGCGGCGGCGGCCATCGGCGGAGCGGTGGCCGGTGGCATCACTGGAGCTTGTCCTGGGTGCGGGTCTATTGCAGGAGCCGTGGGAGCGGGCTTAACGAATGGTTTGAAGGCCGCATTCAATGGTAAAACGTTTGATGGAATAAGTTTTGCGATTGACGTGGGTGTTGGATTGTTGACTGGCGCAGGACTGGATAAGGCCGGAGTTTCGGGTTTTGCAGCGATCAGCGGGAAGCTTTCACGAAAAAAAGTAGCTGCAGCGGGAGCGGCGGAGATTTTTACCGGTGCCCTCTCTATTTGGACTGGTCGGGCATTGAAGAGGTTGAAGCCTCCCAATGGCGAAAGTTCAGGACCTGGGGGTTCGGGAAACACCGGCAAATACATCGTCGGCGCGACCTCGAGCCAGACAAATGATATCCAGCAAAACGGGGAATACCAGGATCTGCAACAATACCAGGCTGCCCTCCAAGCCGCGAATCGACTCCAACCGGATCCTCCCGTCCGCAATTCCTCGTTCTAGTCAGCGCCGAGAAACAAGATGAAAACCTATCACTACCTCTTCTCCTTCACCCTGTCCGGCGCGGCGTTTCTCGCCGGCCTGGCACTCGACGCCTCCGCACAAACCTACCAGTATGACTCTTCCGGGCGACTGGAGCGTGTGCTCTATCCCGACGGAAAGGGCGTGGTCTACACCTACGACATTCGCGATAACATGACGCGATTGAACCCAATCACGGTCCCCTCCGCGGTGAAGAACCTGCAGATCGTCTCGGTGCCCGGCAGCAAGGCTGAGCTCAGCTGGGATCACAGCGGCAGTGGTTCGGGATTTCTCATCCAGAGCCGCCTGGCCGGGACGGATCAGTGGATCGACGGCGCCACTGTCGGCGCTGGTAAGCGGTCCGCCACCGTCTCGAACATCGCCCGGGAGGACCTCTTTCTTCGGGTCGTCGTTCTGGGGAGCACACCCGATCTTCAATCGACGCCCAGCACGGCAGTACACTACCCCTCGGGAGTGGCGCTGGTCGTGACCACACTGGCGGACGAGAATGATCGTCGGCTCGGAGCGGGAGCCGGCGATTCCTTGCGAGAAGTCATCGACGCGGCCTACTCGGGCGATCTGATCGGCTTCGCGCCCGTCCTCTCCGGGCAAACCATTGAACTCGCGGGCATGCCGTTGCGAGTGAACAAGAGCATCACCATCGATGCCTCACCCTTACCTGACAAGATCACCATCAGTGGGGGAGATTCCACGCGAGTGTTCACCCTCTCCGGTGGCGGCTCGGTGACGATGAACGGCCTGACGATCTCCCAAGGCCGTTCGAGTCTCGGTGCGGGGATCCACAACGACGGAGTGGCCCTGACACTGCGTCGGTGTCTCCTCACGCGCAACGAATCCTCGGATAAGGGCGGCGGCCTTTACAGCTTCAATGACGGCAGCCTGACCGTGATGGATGGCACGGTCTTCAACGCGAATACCGCCGCGGACTCAGGCGGGGGTATCCACATCGAAGGCGGAGGCACTCTCAGCGTCAACGGAGCCACCTTCAGGGACAACACCGCAGAGAAGGGCGGCGCGATCTTCAATCTGGGATCGCTGCTCGACATCGGTTATGCCTCGTTTTCCAGCAATGGCGCCGACTCGGGCGGGGCCATTTTTAACCAGGACGCGAGCGGCGTGATCCTCAACTGCACGCTGGCCCTGAACGGCGCGAACGGGAACACGGGAGGGGGCGTGGCGAACGAGGGGGAAGCCAATCTCATCCTCCGGCACAGCACCCTCGCCGCCAACGTTGGAGCGGGCGTCGCCAACGTTTCCCCGGCAGCGCTTACCCTCGACAACAGCATCGTCTCCGGCAATTTCAGCGTGGCGAACGACCCGCTCGACTTTCAGGGCGATTACACGGCGATTGGCGCCAACCTCGTGCGCACCCACAGCGGTTCACGAACCGGCGGTCCCGCCCCGCTCACCAGCGATCCCCTCCTCGGAGAACTCAGATCCGGAGTGATGGCGCTCCTGGTTGGCTCGCCCGCCATCGACAGCGGCGTCACCACTGCCAACACGCCAGGCACCGATCAGGAACGCTCCTCGCGTCCCTTCGCCCAGGGACCCGACCTCGGCTCGGTCGAGTCCAAGCTGAGCGCGGATGTCGACCTGCTCTGGCTCACCACCAGTGCGGGACAGCTCACGCCGCGTTTCGACGCCACTGTCACTGACTACGCCGCCAGCGTTCCCGACTCCGCGCTCACCGCTGCGGTGCGAGGCGCCAAGGTACGAAACAATCAAACGATGGAAGTCCGGATCAACGGCGGAGCCTTCACCACAGTCAACTCCAAGGAAGCGTCGTCGGATCTGCCGCTCAACTCGGGTATCAACACCATCGAAGTCAAAGTCACGGCACCTAACGGTACGACCACCCAGTCCTACAATATCGTCGTCACGCGAGGCGAATCGAACACGCCCAATCCCGGCGTCACTTCACTAGTGACGAGCAATGGAACGCTCAGCCCGGATTTCCGTCCCGGAGTGACGGATTACCACATGGTCGTTCCCAGCGGCACCGATTTCACCACGGTCACCGCGCCGCCGGGCACGGCCGGCTCTTCTGTCGGGGTCCGCGTCAATTTTGGTGAATCCCTTGCGGTTCCTTCGGGCGCACCGTCCCCGAATCTGCCTCTCCATGTCGGCGAGAACACCATCGAGGTGGTCGTCACCGACAGCGAAGGAGCGACTACAGAGTCCTACACACTCACCGCAACCCGTGACGAACCAGCACCTTCCAATGCCAGCCTCGCCTCGCTGACAACCAACGCGGGCATGCTCAGTCCCGCCTTCTCTTCCGCCGTGTTTTATTACCACGCCAGCGTGAAAAGCGATGTGACCACTGCCACGGTCACCCCCACGTCGGTTGAGGCGGGAGCCGCGATCGCTGTCCGCGCCAACGGCGGTGCCTTCGCACCCGCGGGCTCTGGCGCCGCATCCGCGGCCCAGGCACTCAACCTCGGGCCCAACCCCTTCGAAGTGAAAGTCACCGCCCCCGATGGCACGACTTCGCGCGTCTACACCGTCATCATCACGCGTCTGAACGACGGCGTGGAGTGGGCCTCGGAGCCAGGAGGCGGCAACTCCAATGACCCGGCGCTCTCCGCCGATTGCCGATTCGTCGCGTTTTCATCGCAAGCTTCCAATCTGGTGGCCGGAGATACCAACAACCAGGAGGACATTTTCGTCTTTGATCGCACGACGAAGACGGTCGAACGCGTGTCGGTCAGCATTGACGGCGCGCAGGGGAATGCGGCCTCCTTCAATCCGTCGATTTCCGGGGATGGCCGCTATGTCGTTTTCGAATCAGAAGCCTCCAATCTCGTTACCGGAGACACGAACGGCCAGAACGATAAGAGCAAGGGGTCGGATATTTTTGTCTTCGATCGGACGACACGCATGATCGAGCGCGTTTCGCTCCGGGATGACGGAGGCCAAAGCAATCAGGCTTCCAGGAGCCCGTCCATTTCCGCCGACGGCCGTTATGTCGCGTTCCAATCTGGAGCCAACAATCTCATCGCCGGTTTTCGAAACGGCCAAACCAATGTCTATGTTCGCGACCGGGTAGAGAACACCATCGTGGGTGTCTACGTCCCCTTCGCCGTTATTCCGAGCAACCGGGCATCGCTCAACCCCGTCATCTCGGCCGACGGCAACTATGTGGCTTTCGAATTCACCGCTGGAGTGAACGACGGCAATCGCAGCTTCAAGTACACGGATATCTATCTTTTCAATCGCGGGAACCGGGCGGTGGAAAGAGTCACTGGAACAAAGGTCGGAATCCTGGCCGACGGGACGGAATCGAAGTCGCCCTCAATTTCCGCCGATGGTCGCTATGTCGCCTTTCAGTCCAAGTTGGAGGATCTCGACTTTTACGACGTCAACTTCAAGCGAGACGTCTTCGTCTATGACCGGGTCACCGGCTTCACTCAGTCCGTCTCCAGCGGTGTCGATCCTGACGAAAAACCTTTCCAGGATGCGATCAATCCCTCGATTTCAGGGAATGGCCGCTATGTGGCCTTTGATTCCCGCTACGCCCATTTTGTCCCGTCCGACACCGCCGGCAGGGTCGATGTGTTTGTGAAAGATCTTCAGACTGGTGAAATCACCCGGCGATCGGCGAGTGCCACCGGGGAGGAGGGATCCGGCGATTCCCAGAACGCTTCCCTTTCGTTCGATGGCCAGTGCGTCGCCTTTGAATCCATCTCCACCAATCTGGTGGACGCTGAACCCAGTGGCCAAAATATCTTTGTTTCCTTCGTCGACGCTCCGGAGGCCAGTTCGCTTGCCGATCTCGGCTCCCTCACTTCCAACCTGGGCACTATCAGTCCTCAACTCAATCCTGAGATCACTTCTTACCACGCGAGCATCCCAGAGGAACTTGATTCAGCGCTGGTGAGGCCGGTCGCCGCAGATCTCGGAGCGCTGGTGGAAGCGAGTGTCAACTCCAGGGCGTTCCAAGCGCTTCCACCTGAAGGTGTGTTCTCACTTGCTCTCGAAGCGGGATCGAACACGGTCGCCATCCGAGTCACGGCTGCAGACGACTCTACCGTGAAATCCTACGCCTTGACGATCGATCGCGCGGCCGCCTTACTCAGCAACGATGCGGCCCTTGCGGGTCTCGTTCCCAGTGGTGGCGCGCTTGAGCCTGCTTTCACCAGTGGCACGGCGGCCTATTCGATGATGGTCGCCAATGCCACTTCGTCGATCACGCTCACGCCGACGGCGGTGGATTCCAAGGCCACCGTCACCGTGAACGGAGAGTCCGTGACCTCCGGTGCAGCCAGCAGCGCGATCCCTTTGAATGTGGGCAGCAACACTGTGATCACCACAGTCATAGCGGAGGATGGCGTCACGACGCAGTCTTACGTTTTGTCCATCGCTCGCGAAGCGAGCGCCGCCGATCGCAATGCCGACCTCGCCGCTCTGACATCGAGCGCGGGTGCGTTCACGCCCGCCTTCTCTAGCGAGGTGACCGTTTACGAGATCGACGTGCCCAACACGACGGCATCTCTTTCACTGATGCCTACCGTGGCGCAGGGCGCAGCGACTGTGACGGTTCAGAGGCGAGCCGTGGCTTCGGGCTCGGCGAGCGAAGCCTTCGATTTGGAGGTCGGCAGCAATACGATCATTGTCGAGGTCACCGCACCCGACCGTTTCACGAAGAAAGCTTACGTCTTGATCGTGACGCGGGCGGCTCCGCTGGGTTTGAGCTCCAATGCGAATCTGGCTTCGCTTTTCGTCAGTGCGGGCACTCTGAGCCCGGCGTTCAATCAAAACGTCCTCAGCTATAGCCTCAGCGTCGCCAGCAGCGTGAGCCGTACGAGGGTGATTCCGACCCTGGCGGATGCCAATGCTGCCGTAACGATCAACGGCACCGCCGTGAGCTCCGGCTCAGCCTCGGGAGAGTTGGCACTTCAGGCCGGATCCAACACAATCACGGTGTTGGTCTCCGCCGAAGATGGAAGCATGAAAACCTACACAGTCACTGTGACTAAAGCGTCCGAACCCGTTGGGGCCTTGGAGATCTCGGACGTTGCCTTCATCAAAGGCGCACCGTCAAAGCTCAGCATCACCTGGAAATCTCAAAGTGGAGTGGTCTATGTCGTCGAGCAATCCTTAGATCTCAAGCTCTGGACGCCGCTTGGTGGCGACCGAACGGGAGCGGCTTCTAACACGACAGTTGAACTCGAGATCCCTGCAGCCTCCCGTGATGGATTATTCCTTCGCGCTCGGCAGAAGTAGAAGCCCTCGGCAGAAGTAGAAGCCGAATGAAGCGGCGCCGATGCTCGGGATCGGTGAACGGGTAAAGATCGCGGGAGCGAATCTAATGAGTGTTCATCCGCTACTGACCAGAAGTTCCTAGCGTGTTTCAAAAGACCCGCTCGCACCCTCACTCAGCCGTGAGCAATTGCTTCAGCCAGTTCAGTTCGTTGGTGATTTCCTCAGGAGTGTCCACCGTTTGTCGCACTTCTTCCCGTAGCAGGTCGCCCAGTTTCTGGCGCAGACGGAAGACCTGCAGGCGCAGGGCAGCTTCGCGCATGGAGAACCTTTCGGCAAACTCCCGATACGGTACGCGATCCTCATCTGGGTCGAGGTATGGATCGAGGGCAGCCGCGACGTCTGGACGGGGTGAATGCTGGTAAGCCTCCCTCAGCCGTTCTCGTGCCTGCTCGATCAGCGTTCGCGCCCAGGCAGTGAGGTAGATGGATTCCGGATCTCGGGAATCGGCAGTCTGAACCAAATAGCGCTCTTCGGCGTCGTCCACGTCGATCGATACCAGTTCCCGCCCGCCCCCGCGCTTTTGCGCGTGCGCATTGCGATCCCAGTTACTGTGGAAGTTCTTCAACGCTGTGAGCAACAGGCTTCGCAACCGTCCCCGCCCGGCGTCAGCCAACTGAAAGATTCCCTGTCTCAGCAACATCGCGAAGAATGCCTGAGTTACGTCCTCTGCCTCCTCTTTGGAGCAGCCGCGTCCACGCAGAAAAGCGTAGAGCGGGTACCAGTATCGTCGACACAGCTCGTCGATCGCGACTTCACCCACCTCTCCCGCCTGTCGTGCACGGTGAATCAGTGTCCATCGGGTCTCGGGGAACATTCTTCGGTGGTCGTCACCAGAATCTGACTCGGGCGGGAGGGGCATTGGGTGCGGGCGCACCTTTCTTTTGAACCCAATCGGGAAAATCTCAAAGTAAATTGCATCAAGCATGAAACAGATGTCGATTTTCCGGGCAGTGAAGCGAAGGGCCGCAGATCCAGATTTGCGCAATCGCCTTAGTCCCTGAAGATTTCCAGTAATACTCGAGATTCCATGAGCGCTCTCAAGACCAGATTCGATTCCCTTACATTCTGCAAGAATCTACCTCGAATAATTTTCAATCATGCTTGGATTATTGGAGTGGTATTAGTGCTCATTGCTCGGGCTGCGTACCGCTACTACTTACGCAAACTGGTTCCATCGATCACCTGGAACAATCCCGCCGCGATCACCTAGTACGGCACGGCGCTGGGCGGCACGCAATTGAATGCCACCAGCAGCGCTCTCGGCACCATCGAGTACTCGCCTGCTTCCGGCACGGTGTTCGGCGCCGGCAATTGCCAGACGCTGACGCCGACGCTTGCTGCCTTGGTCAACTACAACGTTGGTACCGAAACAGTAAAGGCTGCGTGGGAAATCGGCCTCATCTCAGTCCTTAGAGCCCGTAACGTTCTTCAGTTCGTCGCTCGTTGAGCCTGTCTCGCGGATTCGGATCAGGTAGTCGCTGGTTCGCTCGTTGTCTGGAAGTGAGAGCCAGCGCTTCAGATTCTCCGGTCGCTCGAGTCTTGAGAAGAGCGTCCGTTTGATCCGGGATTTGTCGACCCACATGCGCCCGTAGCCGGAGGTTCCGTCGCTGTTTTTCGCCTGGCTGGACCAGACTTGGATTGACTTGCCGTCCTCACTTTGACCGAGAAAAACGACGAGGTGGCCCTGCTCACCTTTGCCGATGTTTTCGTTCCACCAGATTTTGAGGAAGTCGCCGGGCTTCGCTTTTGAGTAGCGGGTGAAGTTGGGCCCGAGATCCAGTTTCTTGAAGAGCACGGCGGTGCCCGGCCCATCTGCATTCCAGTGACCGAAGATTCCTACGCCGTCGAGCTTTCCGTGAATCACCGCGTTCTTATCACCCACATCCGCTACCGCCTTTGCCAGTTCCTTGTCCTTGATCACGCCGAGATCATCGATCACTTTTCCGAAGAGGAGATAGGTGGCGCTGGAGCAAAAGCTGAGTTTAGCGGCTTTGTCAGGGTTCACTTTCAGTTTTCCGCCGATGCTGGTGCCGATGGCACTGTCGAGATCTGCCACCGTCTGGTAGAGATCATCGAAACGCTTGGAATCTGGCAGTTCCTTGCGGTACTTGGCGTAGGTTCCGCCTGTGGGCATCTCTTCGATGGCTTTCAGGATCTGAGAGTTGTAGTCGCGACCATTGGCGGTCAACCCGTTCAGCAGGACAAGCAAGGCGATGAGACAGTGGCGCATGGGGTGAAGCTACGGTCACCCTTTTGCAAACGCAAGAATGCTGCCGCTATTGACGATCGGTTGGGCGACCGCTACCTTCGCCGGGAGTCTGCATATCTCGGAGAAAGAATCCCACAAATGAAATCGAAAACGTTTCTCGTCGCGATCATGCTCGTTGGTGCTGTTATTGGGGGGGGGTGCTTGTGGTGAGAAAGCAACCGGACGAAAAGCAGAATCCTGTGGCAAAGGACGAACCGGAGGCACCGGTGACGGAGCCCTACACTTACACGATCGACGACATTTCCTTTCCTGCCCGCAACAATGTCTTCTTTGTCCCAAGTGAGCCGCTGGCCGATGATGAGCTGAGTTTTGTCGTCGAGATTCCAAAGGGAAGCCAGATGAAATACGAGACTCGCACGGCTACGGGGCAACTCTTTCTCGATCGTGAGCTTTGCCCCCGGCAGGTGCTGGAGAATGGTGAACTGGGTGGCTGGGTTCACGGCTATCCTTCGCACTACGGCTTCTCTGCGGGGCTCATCAATGAGGACGGCGATCCACTTGATCTTCTCGTGTTTGGAGCCGACGAAAAGTACAACGCCATGATCGAGGCTCGGACGATCGAACCCCAGAGGGTGCGCGTGATCGGCCTGATCAAAATGGAGGAATGCGACCGGCTTCTGGACGATGGAATGGGATGCACCGACGATGCGGATTGGGTTCAGGACTGGAAGGTTCTCGCAGTGGACGTAGAGGGAGAGTATTCAGACGTGACTGATATCGAAGCTCTTGATCCAGACATGATCACAGCTCTGGAACGGTTCTTTTCGAACTACAAAGGCCCGGTCGCCGATGCGTCTGGAGCCCTGCGAAATCAGACGCGCGTTGCCGGACTCATGAATAAGTCCGACACTCTGGAGCATTTTGTGGCGAGTTTTGTCAGGGTGGATCAGGCGGCACGTGCCGCACAGGAGGCAGAATGCCGCGAGCTGTTTCAGGATCGACTGGCGGGTGCAGATTCCCTGCCGGCTTCACCGGGTTTTGATCCCGATTTCCTCGGCTGTATCCATGATGTTCACGACAGAACGTTTTTCGAATCGAAGTCGAACTTTTCGTTCATCCTGAACTACGGCGCTTACCAGTTGCTGTATGCGATAGCAAAAGGGGATGGTAAGAAAATGAAAGGGATCACCCTGGAAAATGCGGTGGCGACCATGCAGGCCCGCAGGGACAACGGCTTTCAAGATCACTTCCGCTTTGTGAGCTTCGATTCTCCAAGCCCGGGCCTGGGAACGGCGGTATTTGAATGGGTGAAAACAAAGGATCGAAATCAGGGCTGTCCCGACGGCACGCCTCCTCAACACTACGAGGAGCGACCGCTCATCGACTTCGAGGGGCTTCAGTTTCCGGGATCGGAGTGAATTAGTCTACCCTTCTGGAATTCCGGCCTCATCCAGCTCGGCAATGGGAAACTCTTTGAAAAGAGCACCGTTCCTGTAGATGTCGACGCAATGTTTCGCGTCGTCCCAGACGATCGTGGCTTCTGACCAGCGGGTAGCTTCGTGGTCGAGATATTTCCATTTCCACTCGCCGCCATTCGCTCTGTGATAGAAGCCCAGAGTATACGGCTCAGCAAAAGACCCATTGTGTTTTTGCACAACTTTGAAGTCTCTGCCTTCCGCTGAGGTGAGTTCTGCTAGTGTGGCGTCTCCTCCTGGTCCAAACATCCACCGAACCCGGCACATGCCAACGACAGCCCCTATCAGCAGCAAAAGGAAGACGAGAAATTTCAGGAAAGGGCCGAGTCGATTCATAAGGGGCGAGAAGTCAGGGAGTAAAAATTTGATTGTGCTAGGGCTCGCCCCCTGGGCAGGCACCTGTCATGAGAGCCATCAGCACAGGCGCGTGCAGAATGGATAAGTGTTCCATCGATGCACGCTCAAACTCGTAGGTAATGACGGGCAGGCCGTTTTCGGATGCCCAGGAGCCAAAGGATCCGGGTGTCGGGTAGCCGACGTCTTCCACCAGAGGCATGCCGGTCTGCTCGCTCAGCCACTGACCCAGCGGAGACAGGGCCGGATCATCGATGCAGGCCAGCGGTGCGTGCAGGGCCACGACGCACGCCGGCTTCCACTCGGCGAGCCAGTCCAGCAAGGCACTGGTCTCTGGCTCGGAGCCCGGGCTGTCGCCTGGCGAAAGCAGGACATCGCTCGTTTCATCAAGCGTCCAGCGGTGCGTCACATCGTCGGGATGCCAGTTCTTTGAGGGAAAATTGCGGTTAAGGTCGATGCCGTTGGCATTGGCCCGGGTACCTCGAACCAGCCCGTCTGGATTTGCCGCGAGAATGACAGCGCAGTTATTTAATGGCACCGACAGCGATCGCTTGGCGCGTGAAAGCACGCTGGTCGTTTCGGGTTCCTCACCGTGAATGCCAGCCATGATCAGCATTCGCAATGGCGGGCGCGCGTCTGGCGGCAGCCACACTTCCAGTGGTAGCCCTTGCACGGAGGTGCCGTAAGTCACTGGAAATGTGACAAATCGGCCCCTGTCTGGACGTGGTCGAATGGATTCCTGCACAACGGGACGTTGCCTCACTCCGACGGGTAGTCAACGTCTGACGCTGCTGGTCTGCACCATTGAGACTTGCCCTTGATCGCTTCCGGTCGAAGCGCTATGGAAAACGCATGCCAGTCGAAGACTATGAGGTAACTATCGGGCTTGAAGTGCATGCCCAGTTGAAAACGCAGAGCAAAATGTTCTGCGCATGTCCCGCCCGTTATGGTGAGCCCCCGAACACGCTGACCTGTCCCGTGTGCCTGGGAATGCCCGGAGCGCTGCCCGTTTTGAACCAGGGCGCGATCGAGCGCACGATCCTCACAGGGCTTATGCTCGGATGTTCGACGCCGCCGATTTCAAAATGGGATCGAAAGAACTACTTCTACC
>JAGROY010000359.1:0-287 GCA_020439995.1 Verrucomicrobiia bacterium | reverse complement strand
CCGCTGTATGAGCTGGCCTATCCAAAGGACGCGCAGAAGAGCATCAAGAACCCGGGCAAGGTGGTGAAGCTCACCCGCATTCACCTTGAGGAAGACGTCGCCAAAAGCACCCACCACGAGCAGACGTCTACCATCGATTTCAACCGCGCCGGCACTCCGCTTATGGAAATCGTCAGCGACCCTGACATTGAAACAGCCGAGGAAGCGGTCGCCTACTTGAACAGTCTGCGCCAGATCCTGATCTACGGTGATGTGTCGGACGCCGACATGGAAAAAGGCCAGATGCG
>JAGROY010000358.1 GCA_020439995.1 Verrucomicrobiia bacterium | reverse complement strand
CTTTTTTCCGCCGCGCTGTACTAGAAGACGAACCAGGTGACGCATACCTCGCGAAGCAGCTGCTTAGTGAAAATGGATTTCAATTTATTTTAACGAGTACACTGGAAGAAGCTATCTCCGCCTTTGGTGAGTCGCCTTTTGATCTCGTCCTGCTCGACCTTGGGCTACCTGACAGCCATGGAATCCAAACGTTTACGGACTTTCGGTCAGCTTGGCCTTCAGCTGCTGTTCTAGTGTGGACAGGTTTGGAGGACAAGAATCTGGGCTCAGAGTTAATCCGACTTGGAGCGCGGGGCTATATCGTCAAAACCTTTCTAACGTTCTCCAGCGGCAAAGAATTAGGTGAGCTCTGCCGAAAAGCCCTTCGATCAAAACCAACAATCATCTGCTAATCGCTACAGCACGTAAGTGATCGGTATCTCCCAATCACTAGAGCGCACAACGTAAACTGTATCTGACAATGATCACGAAAGGAAAACAACTCAGGGTACTTTTACTCGAAGACAGTGTCCCAGACGCCTATCTGGTAAATGAGATCTTGTCAGGAATTGACGAAGCGAATCGAGAGTTCAGCGTGCTTATTTACCATGCCGAGTCGGTAGGCGAAATGCACGAGATGCTGTACAACGATGCCCGTAAACAGGAGATTGACGTTGCTCTGATCGACCTCGGGCTCCCTGACAGCGACGGAATGGAAACCTATCGAAGCGTAAAAGACGCTCTGCGCGGAACTCCGATAGTGATCATAAGTGGTAATGAGAATGAAACCCTCATCGTCGACCTGCTGAGGGAAGGCGCGCAAGATTATTTAGCCAAGGGAGATATTAACCGGCAAAGCGCACGCCTCGTTCTAAGGACACTTGTGTTTGCAATGGAGCGGGCGGAACTCATACGGGAAATCCGTAAGCAGCAAGCCGCGACTGATCTCGCTCAGATTGCAGGAATCCTAAAGGAGGCCTGTCGGGTGCCGTGTCAGAAACTCGCACTGGCGGTAAAAATGGGATTTCACCGACAAAATGCGATCGCCCTGGAACGTCTGTTGCGCGAAGCCCATGACTCCTCTCTGGCCATCGCACACGCCTTCGATTCTATTCACGCTGCATCCACTGAACTAGAAGAATATGATGCCATGGACGTGATGAGGAAATTTGCCGATGTCCACGGGATTTCATTGCCCAATTCCGGGATCAAAGCCCCGGTGACTGGATGTCCACATTCTCTTTGGTCGGCATTGGAATACTTGCTGGCCTATCATCAGAGTGACAGCCTATCCCCACGATTGATGGCCGAAGCCACAGGTAACTCTTTGAGTCTGGAGTTTCGATCCGGGGACGATACTCAATCCGTTGACGACAGCAGCGTGGAACAGACCGAAGAGTTCTTCCATGAGTTCTCCCTCGATCGGGCGACACTCCGGGACTTGCCAGTTGTCTACTCAAGTCGATTGCACGGGGGCACCTTTCAAAGATGTCGCGACAATAGCTCGTCGCGACTGCAGCTGCCGCTCGCCAACTAGGATTCGCCCGCCTTACCACCCGAAATCTTGTCCTGATGCCGAAGAATTTTCGCGAAAGTGATTTTCGCACAGTATTTGAGCGAGCCAGCATTGGTGTAGCTCTAGTGGACTGTGACGGTGTCCCTTTTCTCTCAAATAGACGGCTACAGGAAATGTTGGGATACTCAGCCGAAGCCCTTTCAAACATGCCATTTCCTCAGTTCACCCATCCTGATGACCGGGACAACGATCGCGCGCTGTATGGGGAGCTGATCGCAGGCGACCGTGACCACTACCAGATAGAAAAGCGGTATTTTCGTAAGGATCGGACACTATTGCATGCTAGCGTGGGAGTGTCGCTGGTGCGCGCGGCAGATCACTCTGCTCGTTTTGCGATCTTGATGGTCGAGGACATCAGCAGTGAGATCCGTGCTGCGGAAGCCCTCAAGGACTCACACCAGAAACTACGCATACTCAATGCACAACTTGAGCAGAGGAACGAGCAATTGCAGCAGTTTGCCTATGCAACATCGCACGATTTGAAAGAACCCCTGCGAACAGTGAGCAATTTCAGTCAACTGCTCGAAGAAACGCTGCAAACCGAAATCGAGCACCATGGGCAAGCTTCCGACTACATGACATTTGTAAAGGACGGCGTCCGCAGAATGCAGGGGATGATTCCAACTGTCACTGGACACAGAGCCCAATTGCGCCGCGTCTTTCAAAATCTTTTTGCCAATAGCATCAAGTTCACAGGGAACGAAGCACCGGAAATTTCAGTGACCTACAGACCTCCCGATGGCGACGAAGCGATGCATGTGATCATCGTTTCAGATAAGGGGACGGGCTTCGATCCCAAGCATGCCGAAGCAGTTTTTCAGCCGTTTAGGCGATTTGCAAACAATTCGGTACCAGGTTCCGGAATGGGGCTGACTATCAGTCGCCAAATGATCAATCTCCACGGCGGTTCGATTACAGCAGAAAGTTGTGCTGGCCAGGGTGCTTCGATCATCATTAAGCCTCCCACTACTTCGCTGTGAAAGATGCGAGGCCTTAGCCTCGGCGGCCTTGGTTGCAGTGTTCATGTTGCGTAATCGGAGTTTAATTTGGAAACTGGGCTGCTGAGATGCTCGATCTTCGACGCAGTAGAATTTTAGCGGCCCTGGCAGCCCATCGATACGACGAAATCCCCGCATTGCAGAAAAACGCCGATCCGCTCGAAGCAGCTCCGATCGCTTACGAAAGTGAGGCTAAATCCATCACAAAGAAAGATAAGCCTTGTAAAAATGTTCGGGCACTGAGATCTGTCCACGACGGCGGACTACGTAGATGTGGTGACATCGGAGCTGAAGAGCGCAAACTTACGTTCGAAATGTAGATCAATGCTTTCGCATTACTCACAGGGACAACACGGCTCACTTGTTCGGATACATCCTTAAAGAAGGCGCCGCATGGGATCACCTACGACAGCTATCAATCCTCGACCGAAACAGTGTCCCTGTGGTTGTGAAACTCTCGTTTCCGCTGCAGAGACTTTCGCAGAATCAAGTTCAGATAATCGATTTTGTCCGAGGAGGCTGGGGAGTTTTCGATTTTGTGAACTTTGACTCACAAGCAGAAACCACATCGCCCAGGTAGGCAGGGACTGCTCCGACGCGGTTGCCCTTCATTTCGATAAGCCGCATTTTACCCCGTTTGAAATGCGGTTATTGATGCCGAAACCCTATAAAACAAGGCCCGTTCGGCTAATCTCGAATTTCAAGGTGGTGGCTACAGAGCCACCTGCAAGAGGTCAAGGATTTGAGCCTGCTCTTCGTCGCGCTCCGTCACTTGATGGAAGCGCACGCCATTGCACTCCACTTCATTGCGCGTCACCTGCTTGAGTCGCTCGATCACATTCTGCACCGTCCAGCGCCGCTCTTTGCCTTGCCCATCGGCTTCAAATAGCGGGCCCAGACGCTCGGTCATGTGCCACTGCACGTAGTAGGCCAGCGTGCACAGAAACACGTGCTCTTTGATTCTCCGATCGACCTTATGATAGACCGGGCGCATCTCCAAATGCACTTGCTTGAGGCTGCGAAAGGCTCGCTCGACATGCCCTAATCCTTTGTAGTTGGACACCACTTCATCCTTGTCCATCCGCTCTGCCGTGACGTCGGTGTTGACGACGTAACAGCCGTCTAGCAGAGCCTCGCGATCGATCTTCTCCTGGTTCAGGCTCCATTCCAATCGATGCCCTAACGATTTCTCTGCTTCAGGATCGGCTTCGACTTTCCACTCGAAGAATTTCGCCACCTTATACTTGGCTAGCAATTTACCAACGCGGGCTCCCAACGTTTCTACACTCACTTTCCGCTTGTAATTAGCGATCGTTTCCAGCCCCTCCTTGGTCAACTCGATCAAGCGCTGGCGGCTCTTGCGCTCACTTTCTCGTGTGACCGGATTGCGGCATAGGCAGTAGCGCTCGCTCGTGTTCTCGGGATCAATGACTTCCACCACACTCTTCTCGTCGAAGAGATCGGCGTCGATGACTTGGCGTTTGAGCAAGTCATTCATTTGCCCATGCGTTAGGGCGCTGATCGTGTTGAGACCGTCAATATCACGCAGCTCACTGAGACGCGCTTGGGTGATCATGCCGCGATCGCCGACAAACACGACGTGCTCAAGCCCATAACGCCCGGCGCGGCGTCTTCTGGGTGACCCGGGCCAAAGACAACATGAAATATCGCGTTGTTAAGCGCCTGATCAAAAAACCCGTCGGCAACATCCTGCGTGATGACATTATCATGCTCACGACAAAGAAATCCAAAGCAGCCTACCCGGAGACCTTTCGCCGAGTGATCGCACTGGTGGAAGTTGACGGCAAAATGCAGGAGATGACCTTCAGTACCAACCATACCGAATGGGCGGCCAACAGCGTGTGCGAACTCTATCAGAGCCGCTGGGAGATCGAGGTGTTCTTCAAGCAAATCAAACAGAACCTGAAGCTTTGTGATTTTCTGGGTAACAGCGCCAACGCCGTAGGCTGGCAAGTGTGGATGGCGCTGCTCGTCTACGTACTGCGGCGCTACTTCGGTCATGTGAGCAATTGGAATCACAGTTTCAGCCGGTTGTTTACCTTAATACGAGGCATGCTCTGGGACAAAATGGCCCTGGGTGAGATCCTTGGCAGATATGGGACAGCAGGTGGCAGCTTTCGAATGCTTGGCAGACCCGATCAGGCGTATCTACCGGGATTTACGCCCTGAAATGTGGGACAGCACGCGGGCCCCTAACACGACAACCAACGAACATATGAGCAACTAATCGCCAAGATAGGCGAAAACAAATTTTACAGATCCAGATCCCAAAAAAAACGCCTACTGAGTGTCAGCAGGTTACGCTCCTGCCTGCCTCGAAACCGTCATCTATGGGATGCCCAATGTCGTTGAATTAAGAAAT
>JAGROY010000357.1 GCA_020439995.1 Verrucomicrobiia bacterium | reverse complement strand
CTGGACTGACATGGGAAAACCCTGATTGCCCGTGTTGGCGCAGTATAATCGGCTTTACTTTTCCTTTGGAATCTACCAGCTGCGAGAATCCCTGCTGACTCTCGTCACCAGCAGAATGAGCCGTAACAACCCATCTACCATCCGGTGAGCGGGCCAGATCTTCGATTTGCATGGAATGTTCAGCGAGGATCTCAGGAATGGCGCCCGTTTTGCCATGGTTCAACGGCCAGATCCGGTAGTGGTAACCGCTTCCGATTCCAGTGACAAAGTTGCCGTCCGATGAAAACAGAACTCCAAGTACGGGCGTAGGAAGCCCTGATAGTAGAATGCCCTTGGCCCCTCTCTCAATGTCAACTGCCGACCAGACAGTCACTGTACCCTTCTCCGTTCCAGCCGCCAGCCACCGTCCATCCGGGCTGAACCGAACAGAATGGACAGTCTCTGCATCAACATGCAGTTCGCGGATCAATGGGGAATCCGTCCGGCCAACCAGTACCGTGTTGTGGCCGGCAGCAGCAACCCAACGTCCATCCGAAGAAAGACAAACGGAGGACAACGAATCAGAGTGTGAAAGGATTCGTCGCTTAGTATCCAACGCATCGAGAGCTGACTCCTGGCGTAGATCCAAGACGGTGACATGACGCTTTTTATCGCGTAAGGCCAACCAAGCACCGTCGTCGCTAAAGTCGATGTCATGATATTCTGAGCGGGTGGAAAGTTTCCCAGCGGTTGACGGTTGAACTGAATCTGACGCAGGAATAAGCCAATCTTTCCCATCGAAGTGACCAAACAGCCACTTGTGATCTGGCGAAAGATTCAATCTCGTTTGTTCGGATCCCGCAGGAAGACTAAGCGGGAATTCTCTCACGACTCTAATTGGCGGATCCAGCTCTGGATTGATCAAATATTCGACCAGGATCCCGGAGTCGCTCTCCGAATCCCACACTTGTATGGCATTCATATTCTGCCCATCTCGTCGCAGCCAAACCTGAAGAATTGAATTTCCCTCTCGAGGCGAGAGCTTGCCGAGCAGTCTCTTTTGGGGTTTCCCATCCCTGATCTTGTCTCCATCGCCAAGCAGGTTACTCCAGAGGTAGACCTCACCTTTGGTCGATACCGCCAGCACTCGGCGTGAGTCGGCGAACCACGCTTCCGCTCGAGAGTGGGATGCTTCCGGGATAATACTCCACCGAGCCAGGGGAGAGCCGATTGGGGAATGATCGAGTTCAAACACCGCTGCCATCAGACGATCCCCTGGGTTGCCAGCGTGAAACGTCATCACCTTGCTTCCATCGGGGCTGAATTTTGGGGCATAGTCCAAAGTCCTCGAATGGTTTAAGTAGTCAATCTCCCGGTGGTCTGGCCTTGAGCCGAACGGTGAGATATCCCAGCCACCAATCCGACGAAGCGTTTCATGCAGCGCCACCATCGACTCTGGAATCACTCCCATTCCCTTGCGCTTGGTGAGATCGGCCGATTCCGCAGCGAGCAGGAGAGCCATGTCGGGCTCACTGTCGATTTTCAATCTCGCTTCCATGGCCAACTGGGTGGCGGCCGACATCGCCATTGCGGAATTTAGATCAATGTTCGCCTCGGTGAGAGATTCTACTGCCGATTCTGCTTTCGCCCAGAACCATGAACTCACCAGGCCACCTACGATGAGAGCAGCCGTAAGCGCCGCCCATGCAGGCTTACGCCAGGCCCATTTGATGACACGCTCCGGCACTCTGATAGGTCTGACCTTCATAGGCTCTCCCCGCAGCCAACGCTCTAGCTCTTCAGCGATGAATCCAGCCGATTCCAACCGTTTGTCGGGCGCCTTCTCAAGACATCGGCTTGCTAGGGTCAGCAAATCCCTATCGACCCCATTCTTGCGGGATGCGGACGGTGTGTCTTCTACAATCCGCTTCATGATCTCGGCGGGGTTCGCCCCCTGAAAGGGCAGGACACCACAAAGAGCTTCCCACAAAATGACTCCGAGTGCCCAGACATCGGAGCCAGTTGATGTCTGGGTGGCGCCATTGATTAGCTCAGGCGGCATGTAATTTGGAGTGCCCAGGCTGTCACCCGATCGAGTCAAATTGCTGTCCCGATTCATGATTTTGGCCAATCCAAAATCAGTGAGCCACGGTGTTCCGTCTTCGCCGATAAGGATATTGCCAGGCTTCAGATCTCGATGAAGCACGCCTCGCTGGTGGGCGTGGTGAACGGCTTGTGCGATTTTACACATCCACTCGGCAATCTGCCTACGGGGGATCTCGCCTCCCTTCGCTCCACTGAGCTTGGCTGCAAGGCTCTCGCCGCGAATGAGCTTCATCGTGAAGAAAGGATGCCCCTCTACGACACCGATTTCAAAAATAGGAACAATGTTAGGGTGATCGAGTGCTGCCGCAGCTTCTGCTTCGATCGTAAATCGAGAAAGGTCTCCACCGTCAGCGAAAATCGCCCCCCGGATCACCTTCAATGCCACGGTACGTCTTAATTTTGGATCCTCTGCGACATAAATGACGCCCATACCACCGGAACCAAGGCGCTGGGTCAGCTGGTATCTGCCAAATTCCACATCCAGTGAGGGCAACTCTTCCTCCGATAGGTCCAGTGATGTAGAAAGTAGATCCCCGAACGAACAGGTAGCGCACACGCCCTGTACCTGCCGGTGACCACAGTCAGGGCAAACACTGGCGAATGAATTTTCGACCACTGGCATATACGGGAGAGAGTCTCTAATCTATACCATTCAAATACGCCGTCGTGAGGTTACGGTGACAACGTCAAAAAGTACCGAACATTTCAGCTTGAGAGCGCCGCGACCAAATGACGAAGCTCTTCTTCGGCATCTTCCTTCGATCGCACGGTGGAACGGATTTCTTCCTTGAGGCGATTGGCAAATGCTCCCCGCAGGTCGAACGCAGCCTTTTTGATCGCGCCTTCGGTCGTATGGAGTTCGGCGGCCAGTTCCGCATAGGTCGCCATCTCTCCACTTCCAGGTAACCCTGGCCGCAGGGCACGAAACCAATCGCTTCGGCCCCTCCTTTCATAATCTTTGCTGAGCGAATCGACGGCCCTTCCCACCATTTCCAGGGCCCACTGGCGATCGAAAGCGGTTTCTGGAGACTCGTCCCCTTCCAGATCGAGTTCGTTTTCAAGTTCTTCGACAGGAATCTCGTCGATGCAAACGTGCCTCACCAGCCCACCTCGCTTGATCGCTCCTTGCCGAATGCGCTCGCGGCTCCTCCAGCGGGTAAGTGATTTCAGAAGATAGGAGCGAAATTTCCCGCCCTCGCGATCGACATGGCTAAGGAATCCACTTCCGAGAATATGCTCAAAAAAGCCCTGCACGGAATCAGACGCATCTTCGTGAGTTTCACCTTGTTTGCGCAGGAACACGTAAAGCGGTCGCCAGTAGTTCAACGCCAGTTGTCGCAAGCCGTCTGTAGCGCGGTAATCATCGCGACCTCGCGCATCGGATATCATTGACCACTGGGTCCTTGGAAACTGAGATTTCCGCCCGTTTGTCGGGAAGTCGACTCGTAATACCACAGAAGAAGGAATCGTCATATTTTAAAGAGAAACCATAGTTCGCGAGTGGAAATTGTCAACTTTATCGAAATGTCAACCGAATCCTACCGAATCTCCGCGTATACATCGAGTCACCATGTGCCCATTTGCGCTCGGCTTCGATGCCAGCTACAAGCGAATGCTGAGGCACGTTTGCATGCCAGAGACTCTCGCCGCGCTACGGATCGGATCGGCGTGGCCAGACCCAACCGATTCGACATTGCCTACGCGCTGCTACTCTGCCGACGAGTCCGAGCAACTACTCGGCCAACCGTAGGTCTGAATTCGTCTTCTCAGATCAAGGATCAATAATTCGCATCAACGCAGCTTGACGGGAGGCAACCAGCTGATAACTCCTTCCCTCTATGCCCATGGCTGAACGTGAACAAACGCTGGCAAAGTCAGCTTCTATCAAGGGAACTTCCCTCCACACAGGGAAGGAAGTTACCCTGACCATGAGTCCCGCGCCGGCCGGCCACGGGATTCGTTTCCGACGGATGGACCTGCCAGATCAGCCATTCATCGATGCGAGGGTGGAAAAAGTGCAGAAAGTCGAGCGCGCCACCACCCTGGCCGAAGGCAGTGTCAAGGTGCACACCGTCGAGCACGTGATCTCCGCTCTGGCAGGGATGGGGATCGACAATGCGCTCATCGAAATGGATGCGAATGAGCCGCCGATCGGGGATGGCAGCGCGCTACCATACGTTCAGTGCATCCGTCAGGCGGGCATCAAGGAGCTGGAGGCTCCCCGCGGCGTCTACGAGATCCGCGAGCCAGTGCATCTTGAAACACCCGGTGGTTCCATGCTCACCGTCGTGCCGGACAAGAAGTTTCGCATCTCCTGCACACAAGTCGGCCCGAACGGACGCCTGACTCAGTACTTCAGCATCGAGATCACACCCGAGACCTACGAGAAAGAAATCGCGCCCGCGCGGACGTTCGTTTTTTACGAAGACGTCGAGCAACTGATGGCGAAGGGACTGATCAAAGGCGGAAGCCTGGAGAACGCGATCGTGATTCGAGACGACTCTGTTTTGAGCAAAGAGCCGCTGCGATTCGAAAACGAATTCGTCCGGCACAAGATTCTCGACATCATCGGTGACCTCATGCTTTGCGGTAAGCGCATTATGGGCCACGTCATCGCCGTGATGCCCGGCCACGGGCCGAACACCGAAATGGCCCGCAAGCTGTCTGCTGACTACACGCGCATGCGCTCCATGGTGCCGCCGGTGACCATTCCTTCCGGGGAAGCAGTGCTCGACATCAACGAGGTGATGCAGATTTTGCCCCACCGCTATCCCTTCCTGCTGGTCGACCGCATCGTCGGCTTCGAAGGCGACAACAAGTGCACTGGAGTCAAAGGCGTCACTATCAATGAGCCATTCTTCCAGGGGCACTTTCCCGGCCATCCCATCATGCCAGGTGTCCTCCAGGTGGAAGCGATGGCACAAGTCGCCAGCATCCTCATGCTGCGCCGTGATGAATATCAAGGCATGATCGGCTACTTCATGAGCGCCGACAAAGTCAAATTCCGCAAACCCGTAATGCCTGGCGACACGCTTTTCATCGAAGCAGAAATCCTGCGCATCCGCCGCAGCATCGGTCAGGCAAAATGCCGTTGCGTGGTGAACAACGAGACGGTATCCGAGGGCGACTTGATGTTCAGCCTGATGCCTCGTTGACCAACTGCATAATGACGCGTGAGTATCGCTGAAGACTAATTCTTCGAGCGACCGAAGGCGAGCATTCGCAGCCCGTTGAGGCAAACCAGAACGGTGCTGCCTTCGTGGCCGACGACGCCGAGCGGGAGCGGAAGGCGGAATCCGAGTGCGCTGATCACCAGCACGACAATTACCGTCAGGGCGAAGCCAAGGTTCTGGTAAATGACACGGCGCGCGCGGCGGCTGATCGCCAGAGCGAATCGAACGTTCTGCAGGTCATCGCTCATCAGGACGACGTCGGCGGTTTCCATTGCAACGTCGGTGCCAGCTGCGCCCATCGCGATCCCTACCGTGGCCGAGGCGAGAGCCGGGGCATCGTTGACGCCATCGCCGATCATCGCCACCGGGCCGATGCTCTTCAGTTCCTTGATCACACGCACCTTGTCCTCGGGGAGAAGATCGGCATGGAACTCGTCCACTCCGGCCTGCCCGGCGACTGCCCTGGCGACGCGCTCGTTGTCGCCGGTGAGCATCACGACGCGCACGATCCCGTCTGCTTTGAGCTGCGCGATCACTTCAACGGCGTCCGCGCGCAGGACATCAGCGATCGCGACCGCGCCGAGGAGAGTGGCAGTTCCGGCGGCATCGTTGAGTTCGCCGACGATGACGCAGGTCTTGCCCTCGTCTTGCAGGGTTGCGACACGCGCCGCGAAGTCGTCAGGGATCGTGACGTTGTGGGCAGCGAAGTAGCGGGCATTGCCGACTGCGATGCGCCGCCCGTCGACGAGCCCACTGGCACCTTTACCGGAGATCGACTGGAAGGCGGTGCACTCCTCAAGCTGTACCTTATGGCGGCGGCATTCAGTAACGATGGCCTCCGCGAGCGGATGCTCAGATTTTTTCTCGACCGCGCCGACGAGGGCGAGCAGCTCCAGTGCGGCGGGGGCCGGAGTGCTTTGGAAATCGATGACGCGTTTCCCGACCACCATATCGGTGACGCGCGGTTTCCCCTCGGTCAGCGTCCCGGTCTTATCGAAGGCGACGACCTTCACAGTGGCGGCACGTTCGAGGTGCACGCCCCCTTTGAAGAGAACGCCGCGCCGTGCCGCACCGCCAATCGCGGAGAGGATCGAGGCCGGAGTACTGATGATGAGCGCGCATGGCGAAGCGACCACCATCACGGTCATGGCGCGGTAGAATGCGTCGTGGAAAGGCTGATCGAGGATAAAGATGGGGACGAAGATCAGTGCCAGAGTGAAGGCGATCACGCCGGTGGCGTAGAACTGTTCGGCGCGGTCCAGAAAGCGCTGCGTGTCGGCTTTTTCTGACTGCGCCTCTTCGACCATGCGCACCAGTTTCTCGATGGTGGAATCCTTCGCGAGCTTCGTGACCTGCACTTCCAGTCCGCCGCTCTGGTTGATGGTACCGGCGAACACGGGGTCGCCGACCTTTTTCGAGACGGGCATCGATTCGCCTGTGAGTGAGGCCTGGTCGATCGAGCTGTTGCCCTCGATGATGACGCTGTCGAGCGCGATGCTCTCGCCGGGCCGAACTACGAGCACATCGCCGACCACCAGCTCCTCTACCGGCAGTAGCACCGTGGCACCGTCGCGCCGGGCGAGTGCCTTGTCAGGGCGCAGCTTCATCAGGGACTTGATCGCCTTGCGAGTGCGATCGATCGCAAACGCCTGCAGAACATTTGACAGCGAGAAGAGGAACAGCAGCATCGCGCCTTCGAATGGTGCGTCTACTACAGCAGCGCCGAGGGCGGCGAGGATCATCAGGAGATCGACATCGATGGTCCACTGGCGTAGAGATTGCAGGCCCGCACGTACCCCAAAATACCCACCGGCGAGATAGGCGCCGGCGTAGAAGGCATCGTGCCAGGCCACGCCAAGCCGTGCGGTCACCAGGCCGGCGATCATGAAGATGAAGGTAAGCACCATGCACACGGCCTCAAGTCGGTCTCCCGACAACCAATAACGGATCCATTCGCCGAGATTTGCGGGTTTGGTTTCCGGTTCCGCGGCATAGGGTTTCACTGCAGCGCCTGTTTCGCGAACGCGCTCGATCATCTCCTTCTCGCTCAGTTCGGCGTCGTTGAAGGTGATCGTCATGACGCCGCCAAGGAAGGTGGCACGCGCACGCCGGATGCCTTCGATCTGCTGCGCCTTGCGTTCCAGTTTCTGCTCTGCGGCACCGGACGCCCGCCCGCCGAGGTGCAGCAGCGCCTTGCAGTACACCTGGTGCCCGATTGGCGCCAGGTGCTCCGCCACTTTGCGCACCCCGTCGTCCGAGATTATCTTCGGATCGAAGTCGATCGTCAGCGCATGGTCGTGGGCATCCAGATCGGCATGGAGCACTCCAGGCTGATCCTGAGTGGGAATCGGGATCAAGTCGTGATCAGGAGCAGGATTGTCTTCCATGGTATTTGAGGTGCTACAGTCGGTCACTGCATGCCGTCACGACCCGCTGTCGTTTTAGTAGAGGATGCACGTTCATGGTGGAGAAGGGATGTAGGGAATGCTGACGGCTGGTCACTGCTCATTGCCGCTCAGCGCGGAGACTATCGATATACAATCCAGGGCGCGCTAGTGCTTCATTACGGAAACCAACTCGTCCCCTGGTTCAGCACAAAGTACGAGGCCACGAAAATTAAACTCCTGCGGCTGTCCATTGGCATGCAATTGCAGGCCGATCGGTGATGCTTTGAGCATTCCTGGAGCATCTGTGAAATCAAACACCTCCACGCCATTGGCAGCGCAGCGGATGCGGTCGCCAGTAGCGAGGAATTCGACAAGGTTCCAGTCACCCTGCTTCTCGGCATCGATGTTGAGCGTCGTGGGGTGTCCTGCGGGTTCGATGCGGTTGCGCCGGTGTGCATCCCAGATCCCCCAGTCGTGGCAGAACATCAGCAGTGGACCTCGAAAGCCGAACGGATTGTCACCGGCATCTTCAATTTGCTCACCCAGGGCAGCGATGGCGGAATGCATCGTCGAGTGCTTGGGTGACATCGTCTGCTTCACTTCGAGCAGGAGGCGAAAATTCCGGTAGGAGTTTTTGGTGAAAAGGTAAGTGCTGGATGGGACTTTGTTAGTGTTGGCACCATGGATCATGCCATCGGCTGCTGACCAGTAATTGCTGTCGCCGTTCCAGCCGGAAAGGTTGAAGCCGTTGAACAGGCGTTGTGGTTGCTCTGTAGCTGGTATCTTCTCAACAAGAGATTCGAAGTTGTCGCTGCCACGGTGATGTGAAGCGATGAAGGCATCGATCCTGGATTCGATTTCCGCTGCCGCTATTGTTGCTTTGTCGATGGGTAATCCAGCTTGCACGCCGGGGCGAGTGTGGCCGGTATGCGTCAGCCATGCGCTGTGCAACAACTGCTGCCGTTCGTTGACCAGCGCATACAGATCCTGGTTCACCTGTGATGATCCGGCGGGGAATCCCCAACTTTGCAGGATCGGCTCAGCCAACAGAGTCTGGCCCACTTCGTCCACGTGAATGCCATCGCCGGACATCACATAGTCAGCGTTGGTTTCACGCTGTCTGGCCAGGTGAGCATTCACCGGGCCGTGCCAGTCGATCACCATTTCCACCGGTTCATAGAGTGTCGATACCCAGTCGGCATAGCGGGCGAGCACTTCGGAGTCGTAGCCTTCGTAGATATCAGTCCAGGCGAACTTCGGCGCATCGATCTTGGCCAGTTTGCCCTGCTTCGCCATCGGCAGCGGATCAAATGGAGGCGGCGTGATGAGCACTAACATTGCACCTGAGCGGTTCACTTTATCGACAAGATCCAGCATCCCCGATCGAAATGCGGCGAAGCGCTCTTCGCTGAATGGGTGGTAGATGCCGTCGTTGATCCCATAGCATGCGACGACAACATCAGGATGTGTCTTTGCCAGAACACGATCAAGTCTCTCGTGAACGTTTGGACGAGGGAACGGGTGTCCGGGTTCCGTGAGTCCCGTGCAGCCTTCACTCGGGAGTCCTAAATTAAGCATCTCCGGCAGGGGATTGATCCCTTCCTGCCTCAGTCGCGTTTCGATCACGGAGATGTAGCGCCCGTCGTTGGTGATGGAGTCACCGAGGAAAACAATGCGCTTTGCTGTTTTCAAAAATGACGCAGGTTCAGCTGCGCTCAGTGACAGGGTAAAGGTCAAGAAGGCGAGGGTGCGTAGCGCTGATGAAAAGGATGCGGAGTGTGGATTCACATGGTCAGCGTGCCTGAAGTCAGGCGTTTTGCCAATGTCTGAATTGAACCCGGGGCGGCGACTATGACTCCCGCATCACATACAGCAGGACACAGAGCACTGCGCCGACCCCATAGTTTGCCATCGTGCCCTCTACGAAGTAAGGATAGACCATGAGTGCGATGCCGATGACCATTGGCTTGAATGCCGAAGTGCTTTTCCCATAGACGAACGCACCCATTCCGATCGCTCCGAAGAGGATCATTGCAAAAAGACTTGCGGGTTCCGGCATGGGCAAACATACAACACCCGCGCCGAGTAGCGAACGAATGTATGGTGGCATTGCGATATTATTCAGAAAAGGGGGAGGAGGCCAGATCGCCTTGACACTGAAAACTCGGGCACTTAATGTCTCTCGTATGGACACGAACATTGTCAGGCGGTTTTCCGATGCCATTGCTGCAAACATGGCGAAGCTGAGGCTTGTTCAGCATGGGATCAACGCTTCGGTATTGGAAAGCACCCGACTTTATGGCACTTGCACCGAAGATGCATGCTTGATGGTGCCGGAGGACGATGCAATCCAGGCCTTCGAGATTCTCGAATCATCGGAAGAGGCGATTGTTTGCACAGAGGGCGCCGATGCGGAAATAGGTCACGCCGCTGCTGAGGACGAAGTATCTGGCCCTTCAGTGATCGGTCAGTTCTTCAATGCAGAGGTTCTGAACGTGAAGATTTTTATGTGGTTCCTCTGGGGGTGCATCGCTTTGTTCTCGGCGTTTTTGCTGATGCACAGAAAATGAGGCGAAGCCCCTTTTCACAGTGATTTCACATGGCCTTCACGGGCACTTCGCCGTGGTGGGTAACGGTGGGGCATGATTACAAAATCGATGATTCCCCCTGCGCTGCCGAGGGCGGTTTGCTTTCCTGATGAGCGTTCGCAGGCACTGACACCTGGCCGATTGCTGACAGGTGCCGGATTGCTGACGATAGCGGCAGATGTGCTGCTCTGGAATAGCGCTCCTGGTGCTGGGCTGGCAGTCTTTTCTCTCCTCGTCTGGTGCGGGCTGTTGTGGAACAGGCAGAGTGCCTGGGAAATGCTGGCAACGCCGAAGGGAGCCATAGCCGTGTCGCTGATGCTGGCAACCGCTGCCCAGACGGCGATCGAACCAGGCTTCGCGAATGGATGTCTGCTCATTGCACTGACGGTCTATGCGTCGGGCCATTTTCTTCACGACCATTTTCATCCCTACTGGCGCCGCTTCCTGGAAGGGATCTCTGGCCTGCTGTGGTTCCCGGTCGCCCTGCTGTCAGGTCGGTTTTGGCTCCGGCAATGGATTCCATTTGGAGGGATCTCGCCAAAACCTGAGGCAGGCAGGACGGTGCTGCGTTTCGTTTGGGCGGCTCTTCCGGCGGCTCTGATCTGTGTGCCTTTCGCGCTGTTGCTGCTCGGGGGAAATGCAGTGATGTTTTCTGTGTTTGGCGATCTCATCGAAAGTCTCGAGACTTTTTTCAATACGCTTGAAGCGCCTGACATTGTGCGCGTCCTTTTCTGGGGATTCGTATCGGCGGCAATGTTAGCATTGCTGGGCAAAGGCGAGCCGTCACGGGTGCTGCGCTGGATTGGTCAGCGTGTGCCGACGAGCTTGCCTGTGCCGGCTGACCTCGACATGGGAATCTGGCGGACACGTCTCCTGTTGATCGCTGTCAACGTGTTGTTTTTCTTCGCGAACACGACCGATGTGCTTTACCTCTGGGCGGATGCGGCTCTGCCCGCTGGCGTCACGGCGAGCGCGTTCGTGCACCATGGCGTCTACAGTTTGATCGCGAGCGTCCTGCTCGCAGCGCTGGTGCTGTCGTTGCTCTGGGTTCAGGCTCCGGCGGTATGCCGCGCTCGGGGGCAACGCTGGCTCGCACATTTGTGGATCGTCCAGAATCTCGTGCTGGTCGGCAGCGTGGTACTGCGGCTGAAGCTCTATGTAGAGTTCTACCAGATGTCACTGCTGCGGGTTTACGTCGTCTGCTTCCTTGTTCTCGTCAGCGTTGGATTCGTCTTGTTGGCAATCCGCGTCCATCAGGAGCGCACGATGTCCTGGCTGCTGGGAGCAAATGTGCTGGGCGTCTTTGGTTTATTTTTCGTGATGCAATGTTGGGACGAACATCGGTTCGTGGCAAATTGGAATATCGATGCTGCGCGATCAGATGCGAAATCAGGGAAAACGTTAGACACCGCCTACCTCGGATCGCTAGGGCCCGCTGCCTGGCCGGGATTGTACGAAGTAGCGTCGCAACCGGAAGTGTTCGGTCGCTGGGCTACTGCAGATGCGAAAACGATCCTGACGAACGAGGCCGAACAATATGAAAACCGCATGGCCACGGGTGGGTGGCGGGCATGGCAATGGAGGCAGCATGTCGCGGCCCAGCATTTTGCCATCAACCGGAAGCTGGCTCAATAGCCAGAGATCACCCGTTCGCAGAATTTTGAAATTCGTTCCCTTAAGCCAGATGTCCACCAGTCTTTCAGTAGCCCGCTTGCGAAATCGAACCGGCCATCCGGCAGCTCGGCAATGTAGAAGTCGTTCTCGAGATCGCGCAGCAGTTGGTTGAAGCGGCGCTTTCGCTCATGTGCGGGAAGTGCCGGATCGTGATCGAAAATCACATGGTCGAATGTTTGTGATAGCCCAGTGTTTTCAATGCCGTAGTGACAGACGCTCAACTTCGAAAGGATCTCGTAGGCTGCTGAGCGCTTGGGTTCGTCATAGTATTGTGCGATCCGCGAGTAGTTGTGCTGCAATTTGTCCCGGGCAGCACTGCTGACCAGCAGTTCTCCATAGGCGGTGTCGAGGTCGGCGTTCACCAAGGGACGGCGACTGCGTTTCCAGATGCGGTAGAGATCCTGAGTTATCATCTGCAGGAACAAGTGATCCATGGCGCTTGTCTTTCCCGTGCGCCGTGGGGGCCGTCAGCAACCCATGTTGCCGATCCAGGATTTCCCAAAGCTCCGCAAATAAGTATTTAAACTTTGAACTGGAAGCCGGAATCGGGCTTAATAGCCGGAGATTACTTTCAATATCCGTTCGCGAGCCTTTGCTACGGTAACGCTGTTGGCGTCGTAATTGTTGAAGGCGAGGACGAATGTCAGCTCTTCAGTCGTGGAAACGGTGAAGCCTACGTAGACTCTGACGCGTGACATTGCGCCGCCTTTCCAGCGCATCTTCCCTTCGAACTGCGGTGTCAGCGAGTTGTAAAAGGCTTCTCCAAAAGGCCCACGGCGCGTAAGGAAGTTGATACGCGCAAGGTCGGTGGCCCGGATGACGTCGGCGCGTGCCAGACCGCTGCCGTCTTCCATGCGCAGGCCCTGCAGGGTGAGGCCGCGTTTCTTCCAATGGGATTCGATTGCTGCTTGTCCGCTGCCGACCTCTGGTTCGAGGGCGAGCAGGCGGAAGAAGCACTCGGCATAAAGGTTGTCGCTCACTTTGTGCGTATGGTTGATAAGATCGATGAGCGGTGCCGATGTGTGGCTCAATCCAGGGAGCAATTTTTCTGCCGATGGAACGGGCGAATTGTCCTGCTCCAGCATCCGTACGGTGGTGGGCTTTCCAGATATTTTGATGCCCCGTTGGCTAAGGATCTTGTGCAGTCGCGTGCTGGCAGTGAATACCGGATCTGGAACGGCACCCATGAGGACTTCTTCCTTGGCGTCGATCGGAATCGCACCCCGGAACGTGATCGTGTAAGAGTAGGGTCCACCGTAGGCATAGGGAGCATCTCCTTCTGCCCGATTTGGTTCCGATGTCAGCATGCGGTTGAAAATTTCAACGGCAGGAACTTCTGGAACGACTTCGATCAACTTCGCGGGATCGCCCACCATTGCGCCTGGTTGGAAGGTGGCGGCGTAGCGGTTGCCGTCAATGTTCAGGCCCGTGGCGGGCGCGCCATAGTAGTTGCCTACGTCACCCCAGTCCCAGGCCTTTGCTGCCGTCAGTTCGGGGAAAATCTTGCCGTCGGCGATGACTCTTCCATCGATTTCCTGGATGCCTAATGCGGCGAGATCAGCGCCCCATTGGATTAAGTCTTCCGTAGTAAGGCTGGGGTCACCGCCACCGACGATTACGAGATCACCCTTGTAGATTCCATCGGCCGAGGGTTTGTCGGGAGAAGGAAAAGGAGCCGTCCCCTGCAACAGCGTGCGATAGCGAAAGTCCGGGCCAAGCTTCTCAAGGATCGTCGCCGTGGTTACAGTTTTCAACGCCGATGCGGGCACGAACGAGCGATCACCATCGAAGGAAAAGACCACCTTGCCCGTGCTGTCGAGGATGCAGGACACTAGAGTTGAGCCAACCATGCCCTCCTCCTGGGTGATTTCCCGGAGCAGTCTCTCCAGTTCCGTGAACTGTGGGGAAGTGACGAGTGGCAGCGGCGAATAGAGTCCCAGCGGTTCAGTCGGTTCGGGTTCTGGTGCAGGGATTTCCGGCGTTTCTTGATTCAAATGCAGGATGCCTAATCCAATCGCCAGGCCCCAGCCCGTGATCTGCCCGGTATTTGCCAGCCAATGCGGAATGAGAGGGGATCGCGGTTGTGTTCGCTTCTTTTGCACGAGGCCACTGTAGCCGAATTACCTTTCTGGTCATCGGAGAAACTCTGCAAAAAGATTGAGCACAATGGATCAAGCGGTTGTCTCTGATGATTCGTCGGGAGTGAATCCTAAATCTCCGACTGCGCGCCATATCCCGTCACCAAAGACCAATGACGACTTCGACGAGACTGAGTGATGGTTCATCCGCCTCATCGAGAGGTCATGCACTGGTTGATGAGAGCAGCAATCCATTCCGAGAAGGTGAATCAACCCGGTGCATTATTTCGCCGCGCGCTTGAGGAATTCCGGCAAAGCGTGGAGGAGGTCAACATGATCCGGGGCCGAGTTCCCGGCGAAACCCTGGAGCACAAATGATCCCGCCATTGCTTCGCTCAATTGTTGCGTTTTCATCGGGCCCCAGCGGAGGACTGCTTCGCGGGATACTTCGAGTTCGCGTAACAACCAGTCGGCGGTCTCAGTGGTGCTGGCGAATGTGCCGGGGAAAATGGTCGTATGCGTGATGAGCATTCTAGCGTGTCCTGCGATCGCTCGCCGGGCGAACCTGACGAACGGCGCGAGCTTCGCCGTTTCGATCTTCGATTCAAGCGGTCCGGGTGTGCCGTCAGTGTAGCTGGTGTGAATGCCGTCGAGCAGGATGACATACTCTAACAATGCATCATTTGCCTCATCGTGCAGGATCTCGCGAATGGCGCCGCATCCGGCACTCCATCCGCTCACGGTTATCGGGCCAAACTTGCGATTGGCAGCTTTCTCTGCCTCGGCGACTAGTGTGACGAAGCTGCCATTGGCTGCGAAGCGTCTGGCGTATGCTCCTGATCCAGAGCCGACTTGAATGGACAAGCAGGCGAATCCCGTTGCTTTTGCCGCTGCAAGTTGAGGAATCCAGTGTCCTCCATGAAAGTGAACGAAGAGCCGAGTGGGCTCACTACTTTTTAACAATGCTTCCGGGAGGAACAATACCGTTCCGTCCTCGATCGGGATACGGGTGCCAGTCGGCTCTTCTTTATCCAGCCGGGGATGAGCCCGAGTGTGCTCAACCATAGGCGACGGATTCTGGGACTGCTGGGCGATGACAGTGGCGCTGCTGCTGACCACTACTGCGAGGCAAAGCAATGCAGAAGAGATAAATGAACGACGGCTCGGTTTCATCAGCAGGATGCCTCAGAGTAACGGGGGGGCTCCGCTTCCGCCATCACGAAATTGGTGGCTTGGCTGCGGGCGAAATACCGCTCCATTCATACCCGGGCGCATGCGTGCTGAGGCACTACTAGGTCCATCTAGGCCTTGATCCGCCAGCCCGTTCGGAAGGGTCTTTCCTCTTCGACTTTGTCCTGGAACTCCTGGGAGCGCTGCTGTCGAGCCCGCTCCCGTTCCTTCCTTTTTGCTTCCTGTGCGGTGGCTTCTTCTTCTTGAATTTGCCGCTCCAAGTCCAGGGTCCACATTGGAGGCAGCGGATTCTCTTCCACTTGTACCGCGACTTCATCGTCTGCTGGCTGAGGGGCAGGGGTGCCCAGAATCTCGGCACGCTTGTCTTCGAATGCTCGGCGAAGTTCGGCTACCTTCTGATCATAATGGAAACCGACTCGGTTCACCCATTGTCCTTCCACCCGACAGAAGCCGCTTTCCCACATCGTGACCTCGTGTTCCAGTCGCGCAATCCATGGTTCCAGAGCAGTGGCGGATTTCTGGTAGCGCACGGCAAGCGAGCGGAGTCTTTCCAGCCGTTCGCCGATTCGCTCGAACTGGGCGTCCGTGATCAACTCATCCGTTTCCTGCGGATAGACGATGTGATAGACGAGCTGCTGTTTTGGAATGGAGAACAGGCCGCCGCCATCGTGCCGAATCACGTCGATGGCTGTATTCGCCACCACCTTAAGCGAGGAATATTCCACAAAGGGTGCCAATTCGTCCGCCTGAACGTGTTTTTTGTAAATGATCATACCCCGGGGGGCAATCGCTGCCTGGGGGCGGGGCAATGCTGACGCATAAAGTTGCTCATTGGGCGCTGAAACTGCGGGCACGGCTGTGGAATCGAAAAGCAGGAGGTAGAGCAGAATCACCGCCAGGCATCGCCAGTCGATTTGAAATGGTACATCTGAAGGAGCCTGTGGCTTGGGCAGTCTCATCGGTAAAATGCTAGCAATAGGGTGGGTGCAGGACAAGCCCGAAAGTTCATGCTTGCGGATGCAACGATTGCCAGCCGTTTATCATAGGAGAAAATGAAAAACCCCTCCCTGCTGGTATGCAGAAGAGGGGCTCAAGATGACGACCGTAGTCGAAAGTCGGTCGTGCAGAATTAGACGCTATTAAAATACTGAAGCGCTGAACTCGTTGCGGGTGTTGAAACCGCCAATCGACTCGTTGCAGCTGTAAGTGTCGTCTTTGCCGCCGGCTACTTGCTCGAGATCTTCATCGGAAAGCTCTGAACCTTCTGCGACAACGTGTGGCAGGCGGATGAAGATCTTGTTCGGTGATTCCTGAACGACTTCAACAGTGACGTTTTCAGGAAGGGTGCTGTTGAGTTGTGTCTCAACGGTCTTCTTGGGATCAGCGATCAGAGCGTCACGATACTGTGGGTGCTTCGTTGCGTTCTCAATGACGATTGCTTCGATTTCTGCGCGGGTAAGTGCTTCTGTAGCCATGGGAATGGGTATGTTCTTTGTTCGTTTGTTTTTCGCCGTCCAGAGTGATTTCCGAACGGAGATGATTTCTTTTAAGCAAACGCCGTGCCAAGTTTTTGTTGAAGCTTGTAACTATTTGGTTGTTAGTTGATTGAGAGTGTAATTTGCCAACCCGGTGAGCGCGAAGGCTCTCACCAATAGGACTGTGCCTCCAGTAAATGGAGCTTAGGACAAGCGAAAGCGACAAAAGGACATTAAAAAACCCGGCCACACGCACTGGGACGCATGGCCGGGATGAAATTGCCAGTCAGTGGCAGATGTTTCCGGCTTAGCTTGCCGGCTGTGTGCGCCTGCCCGGAAACGTGAGTTCGGCAATGCCTGACTTGTCCAGGTCGCCGATGCCGAGCTCGATCATCTTCTCGTATTGCTTGGCGGTGGCCTGTGCCAGTGGAAGAGCGATGTTCTGCGCCTTTGCCAGATCGAGAGCAATGTTAGAGTCCTTCGCGGCATGCTCTGCGGAGAACCAGCAATCGTGTTCACGTGCACGCATGTCATCGGCATCGGTTTCAAGCACGCGCGAGTTGGCGCCGGTTTGCGAGAAAACCTCGCACAGCATGCCGAGGTCGTGACCGAGCGCGGCTCCAAGGCCGAGTCCTTCCGCCAGGCCGGCGGTGTTGATGTTCATCACCA
>JAGROY010000356.1 GCA_020439995.1 Verrucomicrobiia bacterium | reverse complement strand
TCCCATGCCCGATAGTCCACGATGTTCGTATTGGCAGACTTCAGGCAATCAAGTAACGCGATCGCTCGGCTTTCGTTGGGATCAGCACCTATGTTGAGGGAATCGACTCCGGTAGCGACTTTTTCGATCGCCAGATGCTTGTAGTCAAGTTCCGTCTGTTTCAGGAATTCTCCGGGCTCATCAAAGCTTACAAAGTCCGTCGCATGTGAGCGGAATCGTTTCCACAGGAGGTCAGTGTGCGCGTTCAGTTGTCCTCGATAGTTTGCGACGAGCGCGGGATCAGCGAGGACTCCGTAGCTCCAAAGCGACGAGAGCGGTGGACGGTAGAAGTCGAGATCGTCGCGCCCAGTCTTCTCTGCGAAGACGTTGCGGATATGCCCCAGTTTCCAGTCGAGCAGCAGATCGCCCTCCATGGGGGACGGCGGCTCGGTGTAGGTGATTTCAGGACACTTTTCGAACTCTGTGGCGATAGCCTGCTTGTGGCTGGTGGTCGAGATCCTCTCGAACGTGCTCGGGAAGAGCAAGTTCAGTAGAATATGGCGCATCTGGCGCTGCGACGCCCCCTCGATGCCATCGACAAAACGGGCAAAGTCCCACGGGTTGGCCAGCAGCTCTCGTCTTTCGTCAACAGGCAGTGCCTTGGCGGCGGCAAACAATCTGTATAGGAACGCGACCTCTCTCCATCGGTGTGTGCTAAAGGCCGTGCCAGTGCTCCCAATTCCAGGGGTGTAGGCGATGCTGGCTGGCGGGTTTTCCGGAAACGGCTGCCCAGACCAGCTCCACACCATTTTGATCTGCTCTTCTTTCTTCTTTGCTCCGATCTTTGAGGGGAAGAGATGGAGAAGCCACAGCAGCTCGGCAGCGAATTGCTTCACCTCCATCGTACCCGGTCGAAGCTGGCGCTCAAACTTGGTGAAGAAATCTTCATTCCCTGAGATTCCGTTGTCGATGAACAATACTTTGAACTCGTCGATGACTTCCGGCGTCCATACAGCATTGTCGCCAAACAGAGAGGTGTCCTCGATGAAGCAGTGATGCTCCCAAAGTTGAACTCCATCATAGATGGGTTGGTGGATCTTCATTCGTTTGAATTGGTTGGGTTCTTTGGATCACCGCGGTTTATGTTCGACCCTAATCGGTATTGCCGTGAGGATGGCGTCTCGCTAAACAACTTCAGAATATCTCGGCTTAGCCTATGGTTTGCAGCTCTGAAAGTGCCTCGTTTAACTTGTGAAATGCCGCCAGAAGTTCCCTTTGAGCATCGTCCGCCTTGGTCAAAAGTTCGGTCATATGCTCGTTCGCTTCCCGCAATTCAAGAAGTTCGGATAGGTAACATTCTTGAATTTCGCAGGTGAGAAATTTGTGATTGCAGCGCTGGCATATTCTTCCTCTGCGAAACCATTGAAGGTCTGTATCCTTTGAGCTCACCAGACGCTGGTTTCTTGGATTCAGATAATCCAGCTCTGCAGGAGAGACTGCTTTGCAGCACGTCATCAATCTGCACTCAGGGCACCACATATCTGTTCCCACTGTATCGGTTTTCATGTCGTTTTCTGGCAGGGCCGTAAAAGGCTAGTTGTTAGTTGGTCATTTTTCGCTACAGCCGGTAGTATGCCCGAAAGATGAACGGTGCTTTGTCGACCCTTTCATCTGAGATGTCGCGCTCTTGTCCGCGCCGCTTAAGGGAGACTCCAAGCCGCTGTTCGGCCCTTGATAGATCTTCTTCCCGAAAATTCTCTCCGGAAAGCTCGAGAACGGGTTCAAAGCCGGCGATCGGCTTGAAGATTAATTCGCCACTGAACCCTTTCGATGCATTGGTGAAGAACGAAAGTAACTCTGTGGAAACAGGCTCCTGATCTACGTAGCGGCGGGATTCAGTTCCTTGAATCGGTTCGAGTTTCGGGGTTGGCTTCTTTTTGAGCCAGAGCTCTTGAAGGTCAGCGGCACCAGTGATGCTGAATAGGGCCTGGGTGGTGACGTTGCGAGGATCAGGAGACGGAATTCCGAAGGTCGGCGCAGATCCAGAGAACTCGATGTCGACGACATGGGTTGCCGCTGGCCAGCTGGCCTGTGCCCCCGAGAAACTTGGGTGGTTTGGCGTGAGGTTTACTCCTGTAAGGCTTCCACCATATGCGGAATGGGGATGTGCCAATTGCCATCCTCTCGAAAGACTGCCTGGAGGATATAGGTAGAGTCTTAGGTCGGAGGGGAGAGTCAAGAGCGAGTCAATCTCGGTTCCTTGGGCGCGGAGGTAAAGATGCCACGGCGGCGGAGTAGCGGCGGGCCCTTCGGCGTGGATGATTAGCGTAGGTTCTTTGTTACGGTCAATTGCTTCAGGGCCCTGCATCCCTGAATAGTAAAGGTGTGCCTCATCTCGGCACTGCTCCAGATGGGCGAGGGCTTCGATAAAAGGATCTTCGTCCGCATCTCCTTCCAAGAGAATTGCCGCCTCGCAATTGGCTCCCAGTATCGCTGAGGCCGTTAAATTATGGCTGCCCGTCCACAAGCTGCAACTGCCGCCAGATCGAGCGTAAAAAGCCTTTGAGTGCATTTTGCTGTGACCAACCTTGCGTTCCACCGGCGTAGTATTGCCAAAGTGGACGTACAAATGCCCCGGAATCAGCTTGTGCAGTTCCTCGAGTGCCGCGAAGTCGGTGGGTTTGTCCCAGGACACGACGACGAAAGAATCGCGATTGTTGAGGCGACTCGCATGTGGCTTGAGGAATTCTACGCCCGCAGCGGTGCAATAGGCACAGGAAATGGCCAGCTGATCGGCACCACTTCTCAGGAGTGCGTTTAGCTGGAGGTTTGATCCAGAATAGGGATCTGCTGAATGGAAGCGGGCTCTCATATAGGGTGGTTTGAATTGGGATGATGCCCAGATCGACCGATTGGCGGGCTTTACTGGTCTGAGGATACTCTTTGAAGAAGCTTGATCGTCGCGCCGTGCTTCTTAGCGATTGCCGCGCAATAGGTACGATCCTTTTCTGATATGTCTGGAAGATTTTGACGAAACTCAAAGAGGAAATGATCCCAATATTCTTGTATTGATTTTAATTCACCGTTCTCGTCAGTGACTAAGATCTTATCAAGCCAAGTGGGGGGATATGAATCAATTGCCAATTTTAGCGCATCGCGAAGCCGGGACGTAATCTCGCCATTCATCTCGATTCCGATTCGTTTCCCGCGATCGACGGTTCCCGTCTGCTCTGCCAGGGTATCATCAAGCCGCTTGAAGTGGACGATTGCTCCCACGGGAATGGAACCATGATTCACGAGAAGATTAAGCGTGCATCGTTGTGGTGGGGTCGGTTGGTCTTGTAGGGCGACATTGAACTCAGCTATGTCTTTTCCATGTGCTTTAAGGATAGATTCCGCCCAATCTCGCTCGTCTTCGCCGATCGCGACTTCGATCTCCTGAAGCACTTCACTCCACTGTGACAGTTTAGTTAATCCAGAACGAGTCAATTGGGGAGATCGGAGGGCTGGTAAGATCAGTTCATCGTGGATCATCTGCCAAGAGATCGGAGTCCAGCGAGAGTCGCTTGGCCAGCCTGGGTCTCCGTTCGTCTCTGGCTGATCTCGAGTGAGAAAGATCGCGATGCGTGATCCGGCGTTTCTAGTGATTTCCTTGGGAGCTTCGATACCTGCCAGCCAGTCGGCGTACCGCTTCAATTGCTTGGAATGCTCTTTCGAGTCCATCTTGATCTCGATGGTCATGAGGCATCGTTTCTTTCCAAGACGGAAATCTGCAAAGACATCCAAGTAACCGTTCTTGGTTTTATGGTTGGGTGTGGAAACCCTAAGTTCGACGGGTTCTCCCAGGTCCGCATTCTTACTCAGATTTGGCTTCAGACATGATCTACGGTTATCCTTGTCCCGATATCCAAAATCGAACTCTTTGCTTTCAGTTTCAGCGACCTCAGGAAGAGAGAATCCTGCAATTGTGGGTAGTCCGAGTTCCTCATGAGTAAGCTTGGCGACTATGAGGAGACGCGCGAGTGATTGGGGCCCTAAGCCGTGATCGCATTCGGGATTGAGAAGCCAGGCGAGCATCCGCTTGTGGACATTCTCGTTTGTTTCCTTACCTATCGTCGAGAAAATGCCCGCGCGAGAGGTAGAGGCGTCGAGCAGTTGGAACTCGCGGCTGCCAATCATCCGGTTGATGTTACGTATGAGACTCATTTAGATTTTTGGTGATTGGTTCGGCTACAGTATCCCGTCCACTTGGTCACGAGGATGAAGTATCCGCCGGTTGATGAAGTGTGACTTGTAGGGTTGTGGAATTGGCACTGCTAGTGTAGGTTTGTCCCAAGGGGCTGAGAGCACCGTTGCGGTCGGTGCCTTGGGCTCCTGAAAGTTGCGTTTGACAGCGGGGCGTCAATGTACATGAGACTTGAGGCCTTCGGGTTCGGTTTGGGCCGACCCAGCGGAATGGTAGACCGGGAATTCTTGGCGGTTTTCGTTGACAGATCGCCCCGTTCTGGTCGACGCTCTTGTCAGCCCTGTCGTTCTCGAATTCCCAGGTTCCACCTGGGGCTCGCTTTAATGCATAGAGACGGCGGGGCTTTTTCATGGCTTCGCCTTCGATCGATCCCGGACATGATTCGTCGGGATTAGTTTCCAGTGGCGATATGGGTGTTTCCAGCGATTTGTGATGTCGCCCTGGACACCGGTTGATTCGCCGATGTTGAAGTTGGGGTAAATCTGGCGAATTCGGTCGGAGATATGCTTGTAGAGCTTCTCTTTCGCGATCGTTCGCTTGCCCCGTGTTCGCTGCCCGTCCGGCTTGATCAGGTGTTTGTTGTTGAGGCGGAAGACCATCGCTCCGAGCACGATGTCCACGCACTGCAGCAAGACGTGATTGTGCGAGCTGACTTCTGCCATCTGCTCGACGTCGAACGAAATGCCCGCATCCATGAGCTGCGGGTTCTGATTCAGGCCGGCCAGAAAGGCTTTGAACCTTGCGGTCTCTTCGCGACTGGTTGGCATCTGGTCGAGATTCAACCGGACGCGAACCGGTGATACCTTAACAGCGGGGGAATGTTGGAGGCCGAAGGAGTGCTTGATGAACTGGTAGTAGAGCCGGTGATACTCGGTCTGTCGTTGCTCAGCGGACAAGTCTTGCGGGATGTATTGATTGCTAGTGAACATGATCCGGACTTTGGCCCGGTCGGCTGCGATCTCATCAAAGAAGGCGTCCATGACGGCCTTATACTTAATCAGATAGTTGCCGGTCACCTTTTGCCATTTGATTTCGCCAAAGAGATTCTCGGCCAATTTGCAGCCTTCCATTCGCTTAATGACGTCCGCAAGATCCGAGGAGCGTACAAGAACGCCGCCGTAGAAGTTCGAGAAGTAATCACCTTCTCGGTCGGATTCATCGGTATAAATCACGTACTCCATTCTGTCAGTCTATTCTGCGCCGTCTGATGTGCTGAGTTCTCGCTTTGGATGAATGTGGGCGGGATAGTTGTCGCCCCAATCGCTGAAGGGGAGGAAGTTTCCTTCGGTGTCGGCGGGTGGGCCCGGGTGGGGATCGAGGGGGGACTGCCAGGGCTGGCCGGTGCGGCGGGCTTGGAGCATCTGGTCGTAGATTTCGAGGATGCTGTCTTTGGTGAGGTAGGCTCCGGGGAGGGCGATGGGGAAACGAGAGTTGAGGGCGACGGCGCCGTCGCGGACAGCCGTCTCGCCGAAGGGGTGTGGTAAATGAACGCGACCATCATCATGGAATCTCGGTTCATTTTCGCCTGCTTTACCGGCGCGAGTGAGAAATAGTGACATTGTTCTTGGTTAAGTTGACACAGACCGTGGGCTCAAGGTTCTATGTTCACCACCGTCAGCAGGTGCTTCGCTCGTGAACTGGCGACGTAGCGGTCGGCTTCGGAGGCTTTGGATTTGGGGTTGTCGATGAGGACGAGGGCGTCGGCTTCGAGGCCCTTGAAGCGGCGCCAGGTGGTGATGAGGACGGCTTCGCCGGCGCGCCATTTGTCGAAGTCGTGGGTGGCGGGGATCTTGTCAAATTGGTCAGGCCAGCCGTGGTCGGATTCGACTCCGGTGAGGACGGCGACCTGGTTGGGTTTCATGCCGCCTTGCTTGGGCATGCACCATTCCATGACCTGCTTAGTGGTGGCGGCGATGGCTGCTTTGAGGTCGCGGGCGGTGAGATGCTTTGGCGGGTGTCCTTCTGGGGAGCTGGCTTTGACGGTGATCTCGGTATGGATGATCTCGCCGCAGTGGCGGGCGATGGCCTGGGTGTTGCGGCAGTTTACGGGAAGGGTAAACGGGCGACCGAGTGCTGCGGGGAGGCTGGGGTGTTCGACGAAGAGGTTCTGCTTGGGGTCGTAGAAGACGTAGAATGGGGTGTCTGCGGTGGTTTCGCGGAAGACTTTTTCGAGGCTGTCCCACCACAGGGCCCGGAAGTCCTGGCCCTCGTCCACGACGACGGCTTGAAACTTTTCCTCAGAAGGCACGATGGCGGCAGCGTTCTCCAGCATTTCCGGGGCCTCGTATTCCCAGAAGTCCTGATCTCCCTTGTGCGGCTTGAAGGGGATGCCCGCTTTCTTGCACCAGTCGGCGACCAGACTGTGGTATGTGGTGGCGGTGATCTTGTCGCGGAATGGTTCCGGTAGCTGGTCGGAAAGCCAGTCGGCGAGAGGGCGGTTGTAGCAGAGCAGGAGGGTTTTCAGGGTCTCCGGCTCGCGGGCGAAGCGTTGGGCCTGGGCCATGGCCAGCATCGTCTTCCCGGAGCCGGCTGTGCCATCGATGGCCGCCTTGCGCTGGTGCTGGAGCATCGTCAGCAGATGTTCCTGATCGTCGGTGAGGTGTTTGAGTTTTTCTTCCTGCTCTTCCACCGTGCGCCAGAGCACCGGCAGGATTTTGAATACGGGCAATAGAGCTTCCTGTGCGGCTTGCCAATTGGATTCGTTGAATTGGAAATTCGCGCCGACCGGGCCGCCTGCCCACCGTTCCAGCGCTTTTCGCACCCGTTTTCGATCTCTTCGACCCCATCGGCATCAATCAGGATGTCCGGATCGGCATCCGGTGGTAACGGCCCGGTATGGCGATGGGTGGGAAGAACGACGGCGTATCCGGAATTGAAGGGCAGCAGCCGTTTCTCACCGCCGATGAGCCGGAACTGCGGATAATCGAAAATGATGTCGCGCAGGTTGTGATAATTGCGCCTGACTTGCTCGAAGGGGCTCTCCTTCAGCTCTTGCACTCTGCCGGAACCATGCGCCCGCCATGCCTCGCCGCTTTCGGCGTCGAAGCGCACGTCGCCGCCCTTCACTTCTAACACCAGCATGCCGAGTTCCCGGTTCAGCAGAACAAAATCAATCTCGCCCTGCTGGAGAGGCTCGCGTCTGTTGCCATCGAGCTTACGCCGCCGGAGCCAGGGGAAGCTGTGGAAGACCAGGGTGTGTTTATCGAATGCCTGAAGTAGCGCGGTGGCTACGATCCGCTCGCCATCGTTTGTAATGGTCGCGGGATCGATTTTGGGGATGAGCGTTGCCATTTCTGCAGTCCGAGGTTCTGAGAGCTAATCTGAGGAACCCAACTGCTTTTGAGCATTCTTGAGCAGACCTATTACGTTGCGAATGCATCCCTGAATCAGGCCGCATTCCGTTTCCAAATGATCGTAATCATCTGCCAATTTAAGAACGAACGTTCTAGTGATCTTCCGATTTGCAGGGATAATGATTTTTCCAGTCTGCTTGTTAATGACGTCGCTGGGGATCTTCTCGTTTAGTAAGATGTCACACAAAACGTTCGTAAGCTCCTCCTTGAACAGCTGCTTCGAATCGTTGAGTGTTCCTTGCAGCGGCTTCTCGACTGGTTTGCTGGGAGCCTTAGTCTTGAGGACGTGCTGCATACTTGGTTCAATTGAGCCTGACGATAGCAACGCAAGGTGCGAGACGATTTCCCTGGTGCAAAGGTGGCTCATTTTAGGAGGTAACTCTGACAACATCCCCGTCCTTGGTGCCCATGAGTTCATCCGAGAAATCCGCTCCTCCGCAGGCATCGATCCAGAGGGGAGATATTCCTCTATTGAGACGCGCCCAAGAAAAAGCGATTCAAAACCTGTCGTTGGGTAGGCCACCTGATACGGAAACCACTGCTCAGTATCTTCACGAAACCATTCCACTTGCTCAGAACTCAAACGCTCAGTTTCAAGTAACTGCTGCAGATTTTCTCGGCTAAGAACAAGACAATCAAGTTCTCCCAGCCATGCTTGAATCGCAAGGAAGTGACCCAGGTTCCTGTTCTGTCTTCGGGCAGCGTCTCTGTAGGGTCGTTGGTGTTTCATATGAGGTTCTTTATCGAGGGCTTAAAATACCAACTGGCCGGAACGACTCCCATTCCTCGTGAGACAGCCGGAGTTCTGCGGGGGGAACTGGGCCACGAAGGGTGACATGGACGAACGACTCGCCGGTTTCGGCGTCGGTCTGTTGGCTGTGGCGGAGTTTGCCGGCGGCGACGCCTCCGCAGGGATCGTCGCGGCGGCGGAGTTCGGGGTGGGCGACGATGACCCAGGTTTCCGGGCCGGGGATGGGGTCGCTGTCGGCGAGTGGTGTGAGGAGCCAGGCGTTGCCTCCGATCTTTTCGGCTATTTCTTCAGGCAGGTGGATCGGCACCGGGGTTTCGGGGATGTCTCCGCGGGCGAGGTCGGTGAAGTGGCGCATGGCACCTGCGGGCAGGCTGCCGTCCTTTGGCGCGTGAATGTGTGGCGGGTAGTGGTCACCCCAGTCGGACATGGGGATGAAGTTTCCTTCGGCGTCGGTGGGTGGGCCTGGGTGGGGATCGAGGGGTGATTGCCAGGGCTCGCCGTTGCGGCGGGCTTGGAGCATCTGGTCGTAGATTTCGAGGATGCGGTCTTTGGTGAGGTAGGTGCCCTCGTGGGTGATGTTGCCTTCGGCGTCTTTCTGTTCGGTGCGGGCGATGTCGTTGTTCTTCACGATGGGGAAGGTCTCCATGATATAGGCCACGGCATCGCGGGGGGTGGGGAAATGGGACTTGAGGGTGGCGAGTTCCTCGTCGGTCTCGTCGCGGACGGCTCCGTCGGCGATGCGGGCGGGCTTCCAGTCGCCGGCGTCGTCGCAGGGGAGGTAGAGGTGGAAGAAGAGGGCGTCGAGTTCGCAGCGGAGCTGGAAGCGCCGCTCCTCGTCCCAACGGAAGGGCGGGCCGTCGTAGCCGCAATCCTGGGCGAGGGGTTCGAGATCCCACGCCGTAAAACTTAGCTCAAGAACGTGCGCAATCGTCTCCCCTTGCTGCAATGGGGAGTTTGCGAGCCTATGACGGTTAGGGGTGATACACGCCACCTGCCTGATAATGTAGAAACTTGTGTTTTCTCCACTGACGCTTTGGCGGAAAAGATAATCCCAAGCAAACGAACACCATTCTGCTTGGCGACAACATGCTCCTGCTGCATCACCGATTGGGAAATGTGCAACTTGAATACTATCAGCAATGGCCGCTTTCGGAATAATTGCGAAGATTCCAGTCCTCGAATCAACCGATCTACCTGTTTTCCTAAAGCCAATTACCCACCCATTTTGAATGGCCTTCTTCGTCCACACTTCTTGGAGTGAAGCGGTGGAAACCCAGAATCGAGGAACGCTTAGCTCGCTGCAGACCGAGTGTCTGCTGGCATTGACGTGTTGGCTTGTGTCTGGTGAAATAGCTCCGCTTGGGGTGCGATATGTAGCGAATCGGTGATCGTAAAATGAGATGAGATTCTGTTCGTATAAGGGCGCGTAATCTCCTTCATCCCCGAGCAGAAAATTCCCAACGAGTGATGTTTTTTCCTCAAGTTCACTGAACGTGCGGAATTCCGAAGATGCGCTTGAAGTGTGATAAAGAGTGGTGAGGCGGACATTCCAAGGATTGGATTTGGCGTTTCCATCCACTACTTCCAGAACTGGATTCCATCTGTAAGCGGCCTTTGTTAACTCGGCGTCAGTTGACCTTCTGAACACGGGGCAGGTTTTCGTGTTGGGATTCAGGGCTCCTATATCGCTATCTGACAAAGTGAAAACTCGCGAGGTGTCGGTGAGGTCGGAAACTTGATGAATGAAGAAAGCAAATCTTGCGGTAAGCGGTTCGATGGGGTTCTGCTCGAATGTTAGCATGCAGAAACGCATCGTTCGTTTTACCTCGGGGAAGAGCGGCAGCATGTTCTCGCAGTCATAGGCCGCTGCTAGCGAGCTGGTCTTGACCAATGAGGAAAAGAACTTCTTGTAAGTGTCGTCGGTGATTATCCCAGTAGGAACTATCATTCCCACTCGGCTGCCACGTCGAACTTGGTGCGAACTTAGCTCAGTGAAAATGGCGTAGGTGTTTAGTTCTCCGACCCCGCACAGAGGAAAGCGCCCACTTTCCCTAATAACAGATCTTTGCCCCTCGGCGAACCGATGATCTCGAAGGAACTCCAGATGAATTTGCCGGCGACCCGGATCCGCACTTGATGCCAGTTCGGCAATCCGCTTTCTCCTCCCTGCTGCGGTTTTCTCTTCGAGTATTTCCGGCAGCCGAATCGCAAACCACTCAGTGTCCTTTATCTGAATTCGCTCCCACGGAGGGTTTCCTATTAGTGCATCGAAGCCACCAGACAGACCACTCCCTGTGTTCTCCGGGGCTTCTCCTGTCCGGGGGATTCGAAAGACACCCGGGAATTCCACATGCCAATGGAAGAACTGGTAGTCGTCGGTAAGCTGACCGAGATGTTCGAGTTGATCGTCCGCAAGCGTGCTATCTTTGGCGAGTTGCTGAAGATGGCCAGTCGTGACACCGGTGGCTTTGGTGCATTTTTCCTCCGCATTCTCTTCGAGCACCTTCTTTTCCCAGACGAACGCAGCACACCAGAGGTCGGCGATTTGCTTCTGCTTGAGCCGTTCGTACGACGTCTCGGCCTTGTGGTATTCCTGCTCCTTGCGCTGGAGGGCGGTGATGGAGTCGGCGGCGATAGACTCGACGGATTCCGCAGCGGTGCGGAGGGCGTCGAGGTTGGCGGTGTCCTCAGCGACGAAGAGGCCGCCGATGCCTTCGCGCTCGCCCTTGTTGCGGGACTTGAGGAAGGTGCAGGCTTTGGCGTTGTCGCCGGTGAGAGCTTTGTAGGCGCCATCGGGGATGCCTTTCTCGATGAGGGCGGGCGTGGTGCCGAGCAGGGAGTTGCCGCAGCGGATGTGGTGGTCGAGGAACGAAAGTGGCTTGCCGGGTTCGAGCGCCTCGATCCAGAGGGAGACCTTGCACAGCTCGACGGCCATCGGGTTGATGTCGACTCCATACAGGCAGCGGCCAACCACATCGCGCAGGGCGTGCTGGTAGTCGTGCGGAGTCGGTTCGTCCTCGCCGGAGCGGACGGAGGCGAGGGCGCGGGCAAGACGGTGGGCGGCGGCGATGAGGAAGTGGCCGGAGCCTACGGCGGGGTCGCAGACTCGAAGGCTCAGGAGAGCCTTCTCGGCGAGTAGGGAGTAGCGAGATAGGAAGGTAGGGAGAGAGTCTAACCCTTCAGCTTGCGCTGCAAAGAACCAATCAGGGAGCGGATCATTTTGCCGATCTCGGTTGCCTGATTCAGCATCGGCTGGATCTGGTCGAGAGTCGCTAGCTCCACTCGCTGACTGAGCAATAGGTGTGTCTCTACTTCCTTCAGGCTGCCCTGAGCGATCTTCAGGTATTGGATGAACTCCTTGGTTCCTTCCCGTCCCCAGCCCTCCGCGATGTTCGCTGGAATCGAAGAGCTCGCTCTGCGAATTTGACTGGTCATCCCGAAGAGTTCCTCTTTTGGATAGCTCTTTGTCAGGCGGTAACTCACCTCCGCCAGATCCATCGCCTTTTGCCACACTTTGAGATCCTGATAACTGTCGATGTCGCTCATCCCTGATTCTACTCGCTACATCGCTTCTCGCCAATCGCCGGGCTTCATCGAGGCGAGCCTTGATGACGGGATCAAGCGCGGTGTCGAGCAGGCATTGAACGAGCGAGTCCGCCGTGTAGTAGGAGCCGGAGGTTTTGCGATCATTGCCAGCGGAGGTGTCGAGCGTAAAGGAGCGGGCATCAACGTTGATGGCGGGATGGAGTTCGAGCAGCGATTCGTAGACGGAGCCGAGTTCTTCGGCACCGAGGTTGCGGTAGTCGACGACGC
>JAGROY010000051.1 GCA_020439995.1 Verrucomicrobiia bacterium | reverse complement strand
TTTTTTCCGCCGCGCTGTACTAGGTCAGGAGGAGTTCCTTTTTCCAGGGCTGCTCCTTATCCTTTCCGTGATGCTCCTGGTCAGATTGATTCTAAACTATAGAAGTTCGCGGAAAGTTGAGCGGCTGGCTGGATTGCGAATGATCGAGTCCGTGAACTCTACGACAGAAACGCAGAACGAAGCACCACGCTGATGAGCATCCTGTTCTCAGTACTTCCATTGGTAGCCCTTCTGTTCACAGTGATTCGATGGAACTCGCCAGCAATACGGGTCATTTGTGTCATCGTCATCCTGGGAGCTGCGGCAATGGGAACAGTGGGGGTGGGTGTCTCACGCTTCTTGGCTGAGCGATCACTCAACACGCCTCCAAGCAATGAGTGGATAAACGGGGCGCGTGCTACGGAAAGTGAAGTGCACGAGTGGCTTCCAACTCTGGTCTCCTCAATAGTCGCACTTTCGGTGATAGCGCTGTTCAATGGGCCGCGTGAGGGCAAGTCGGACGTACCCACGTGATCGTTGTGATTCGTAGCGGCGATCTTAGGATGGTGCCGGGACGATCGCACCTCCCGGAAATATGGAAGAACTGGAACACAGATTTTTGAGGATTTCTACAGATCGACTGCAGCTAGTAATTTGCAATTCAGCTAATGTCCTTGGAACGGGCGTAATAGAAGAACAGCACCAGCACTATTTCATTTTCCCGGGCGAGGAGACACATGCCTTGTTTGCCTACGCGGAAATCGAGAGTGAAGAGCGATGGGATGCGATTGCGGAAACGGACGTGTGCCAGCGATGGTGGCTGTCGATGAAAGGACTCATGCCGGCACATGCAGACAACAGCTCGGTTTCCTCTCCCCTGCGGGAAGTGTTTCATATTGCTGAACAGTGAGCAATGAATCTGGAGTGCGCTGGTCTGCGACAGCACTTCTTTGCTACAGTCCCCGCGATGACTACTCCTGTGCCCCTAACTCAACCACCAGAAGCGACACGCCTTGTCTGGGAAGTGAAAACTCCAGCGTTGCCTTGCCTTCTTTGATTTCGACTGCTTCCGGTTCTCCCAGCAAAGCGAGTTCGGATGCTTTCTCGAGTTCTGCATACTGTTTGCGATTGGGGGCGACGGGTTCGCCCATGCGCCTCCAGGTTTCGTAGGAATTCGAGTGATCGGCGTCGATGCGGTATTGGGTGACATTTGCTTTGCCGTTGCCTTGTGCGAGACCATTGAGCTTGAGGGAAATCGCGGCATCAGGGCCGGGGACATCATCGTCGTGGTAGTGCCAGATGAGCACGGCGAGCTGATCGCCGTTAACGCTGGCCAGTGCGCCGACGTCGGATGATTCACGGACGCCATTTTTCAAAATCTGCTCAAGTGGGACCTGCTGGCTGCTTTCGGCGACAATGCGGTTGCCGGACATTTTGCTCATCATGCGGAAGACATTGAGGACGGGCATCGCGAGGCCGTTGCTGGCGAGTTGGCGAAATCCGGCGAAGTAGGCCTGGTCTTCAAAGGTGAACGCCCAGGTCAATGCGCCTGCAAAGTGGATGCCGTGCTTGTCTGCGAGATCGTGTTTGCGGGCAAAGCTTGCGGCGGTGTAGCTGGAATACATCGTTCCGTTTCGGTAGGCGAGCTGGTCGCCCTGGCACGCTGCGCAGCCTTCAGGATCCGATTCGCCAATGACGATGGGGGTGTCTTTCAGCTCGGGAAATGAGCCGACGATCTCGAAGCCACGATCGATGGTGCGCAGCTGGTTGGCGATGCCCATGCGCACATGTCCGTCGACATAGCTGGGCGATCCCTTGGCGTGGAATGACACGAAGTCGAGCGGAGTGCCTGTTTCGCCTGTGGCGTGATTCGTTCCCCGCAGGCAATGCTCGTAGAAGCTGCGAGCGAACTTACCGCCGTCGCCAGCGACATCTGGCCCTCCTACGCGCGCATTGGGAATGGCCCGGCGTACCCCGGCGATCGCGTAGTCGTGCAGCTTTTGAAATTCTTCAGGCGTGCCCTGCCAGTAGGCAATGTTAGGCTCGTTCCAGGTTTCCCACCACCAGGTCTCGACTTCCTCAAGACCGTAGCGATCAAGGCAGTGCTTTGCCCATTGATAGACCACTTCGCTCCACTTCTCATAGTCCTTCGGCGGATACGCCCAGCCAGTGTACACTTCCTCGTATGGCATGCCGGGCCGCCACTCATGTTGATAGGGCTCCGGCTTCGATGACAGGGCCTTGGGCATGAAGCCAAGCTGGACGTATGGACGCACGCCTTTTTCCAGATAGGTGTCGAAGATCAGGTCGACGATTTCGAAGTCGTAGACCGGATTGCCGTCGCTATCTTCGGTGTAGAGATTGGTGCTGCCCCATTTCAATGCAGGGGCACCCGGGCCTGTGGTCATGAGATTGTGGGCGCGGAAGAATACCTCTTTTGGGCGCAATTCTCCCAGTTGTCCGAGCAACTTACGGCCATCCTTCATGTAGGCATAGTTGGGCTCGTCGGCTCCGAAGAATCTCCAGATCGGTCGCAGGGGGCCTTTGGAATGGGCGGCGTTCACGTCGATCGTAACCGGAAATGGAGCATCCTGTGCGAGTGTGGCAGCGCATGTGGTTACGAGAAGGGTAGTGAGGGAGATCAATTGCAGTCTAACCATGATTCGATGACACTACGGAATCGCGATGCAGATCAAGCCTTGAAAATCGGCGAGCAGTGGCGGAAGGGAGTTCGACACATTACCAGTGACGACGGGGCAACATGACCTAATTCTCAACAAGCCTTATGCTCAAAGAATCATGACTTATCGCACACTGTTCGCATGTTGGCTGGCCCTCTCGTGTTCTGCGCAAGAGGCGGTGCTCATGGAGGTGCATCAGGTATTGCCTCAAGCAATTGTCACCGGGATGCCAGCCGAAGTCCATGTGGTGGGAGTAGGGCTGGAGGAGGTGGTAGCGATCGATAGCCCCGATGAGGGTGTCGTCGTTCATCAGGTGCCGGCTGATGCGGGCGTAAAGTTTCAGGTATCCGTGCCTGGGTTCAACACGAGTGGCTCGGTAACGATCGCGCTGAAGGCGCGCGGGCAGAAGCCGCAGGAGATTCGCTTGCCCTGTGTCCCTGAAGACCGGCTTGTCCGGGAGATTGAGCCGAACGATGAAATGGATGCCGCCCAGGCGCTTCAAGTCGCAGAGCAGCCGCTGCTGATCCTGGGGACGGGCACCGCCGATCATGACGTATTTTCTTTTGACGGAATCGAAGGAATGCGGCTGCGAGTGGTGACGCGCCTGTCGGGCCACACCAATGGTTTGACTCCAAGCCTGGTGTTGTACGATGCAGACCGGACGGAAGTGGGCCGGGACGTTGGAGGATCTGGCGAGTATGTAATGATGTCGCGGACACTGCCCGGCGGCGGGCGCTTCTATCTATCCTTACAATGCACGAAAACGGACAACGAAAGTGAGCGGGTTTCCCCAGGCGCAGGCTTCGCCTATTCGCTGGAGATCACGGCGAGTAATGATGGGGAACGGGAAGGCGGCAGATCGATCGAGCGGCTGAGTCATGTGACACCTGAGAGAATTGCCCGGTTGCTTCCCGTTGATGAACGCAAGCCATGGCTCGCCTATCTTGAAAAATCGCACGCCAAAGCTCTGAGTGAGCGTCGTGTGCTGGCGGAGGAACTCGTGACGCTGGGCATGAAAACTTCTGACGAGGCACCGTCTGGAGGAAGTCCGCCACGCATTCCGTCCAAGCGGAATGCAGCAGAGTGGCTCGCGGATCCCACCACGGTGGCATTGGCCGACAGCGTGCTGTCTTATCAGACTCCATCAGGGGGATGGTCAAAGGCGGTGAAGTATTCCGAAGGCACACGTCCGCAGGGAACGCATTGGACGACACAGAGCGGCGCTGGTTGGCACTACTGCGGCACTCTGGATAACCGCGCGACATCGACTGAGATCCTGTTTCTAAGTGCGATGCACAAGAGCAGTGGGCGTGTTGATTTCAAAGAGGGTGCGTTGCGCGGTATCCGCTGGGTGCTGGATGCTCAGTATCCTAATGGCGGCTGGCCTCAGGTTTATCCGCTGGAGTCAGGATACCACGAGCACATTACATTCAATGATGGTGCGATGCTGCATGCGCTGGAGTTGATGCAAGAAGTTGCCACTGGAGGAGAGTCCTTCGACTGGGTGGGCGAAGTGCTGCGACAGGAATGCCGGGAGTCCTATGAGGCTGGAATGCGTTGTCTGATCCAGGCGCAAGTTAACGTGGGCGGGGCAGCCACTGTTTGGTGTGCGCAGCACGATCCACTCACACTTGCACCTGCTGCCGCCCGGCTTAAGGAGCCAGCGTCCCTGAGCGGCGGAGAGTCTGCGGACATCCTTCGATTCCTGATGCGAGAAGGGCCGGTCGAGCCGCCAGTCACAGCGGCAATCGAGGCTGCTATGAGATGGTTCGAAGCCAACCGCATCACTGATCTGCGCCAGGCCCAGACGGCGAAAGGGAAGACGACGTACCTCAAAGATCCCGCTTCTACGGAAGTCTACTGGGCGCGGTTCTATCACCCCACGACATTCAAGCCGATGTTCGCCGGGAGTGACGACGGAATCGTTTACGACAGCTTCGCAGACATGGCTGCCTACAACAAGGTTGCCTACAGCTTCGTGACCACGCGTCCCGGATCGGTAATGAATGAAAAGGAGATCGCACGCTGGAAGAAGCGGCTGGCGACGGCGGCGGAATAGTGGGTGAGTTCGCCTCTCTCTGGAGGCAAAGCTCACCGGTTGCTCCTCGACTTCCGGTAGGTGCTGGGAGACAGGCCGACAATTTTTGAAAATTGCCTGGAGAAAACGCTGTGGTCGTAGAATCCGACTTTCAGTGCGATGTCAGTCACCGAATCTTCAGAGCTTACCAGGAGTTCGCAGGCAGTGAGGACGCGCAGTTTCATAATGTAGTGGCGGGGCGTGGTCTTGAACGTTGCGCGGAACCGCCGCTCTAACTGGCGCACGGACATTCCCGCGCGCCTGGCGACGTCGCCGATGGAAATGGTTTCGTCGAAGTGTTCCTTCAGGTATTCCGTTACGGGCACCAGATCGAGGTAGGGCTGCAAGGCGGCGCGGGCACCTTCGTAACTTCGGACGGTGCCGCAGAGGCCGTGCACTTTGCCATCTCTTGCAAACAGGGGAACCTTGTCTGTGACGAACCACTCTGGCTCGCCTAGCCGATTCGGAAACAGCTCGACGATGCCAAGTAATGGCTTTCCGCTCTCAATCACTTGCCGATCGTCAGAGCGGTATTTTTCGGCAAGTTCGGCCGAGAAGAGTTCGGAATCGGTGCGGCCAATGATTTCTGCTTCACTGGTGTAGCCGCAGCGGTGGGCAAATGCGCGATTGCACGCCATGAGCCGGAGGTGATGGTCCTTGGCGAAATACAGCGTGTTCGGCAGGTGCTCAAACAATTCGCGGACGCCGCCTGGGCGCAGACTGGCGAACCATTCGCCTTGTTCCTCGAGGGGCTTCATGTCGAAAACATACACGAGTCTTTCGCTTTGATACAAGTGTCTTGTGGCAGGCTGGCCTACTGTTCCTACAATGTCCCCCGTAAACATTGCCATTGTAGGCCTCGGTTTTGGTGCCGAGTTCATCCCGATTTATCAGCGTCATCCGATGGCGAATATGGCTGCCATCTGCCAGCGGACGCAGTCGACTCTCGATGAAGTGGGAGATAAATTCGGGATCGAAAAGCGTTACACCAGCTATGAAGACCTGCTTGCTGATCCTGAGATTGATGCCGTTCACATCAACACGCCCATTCCGAATCATGCTGAGCAATCGATCGCCGCGCTGAAGGCAGGGAAGCACGTTGCCTGCACCGTGCCGATGGCTACGACAGTGGAGGAGTGTAAGGAAATCGTTGAGTTGACGCAGTCCACTGGTCTCAAATACATGATGATGGAGACGGTGGTATACGCTCGCGAGTTCCTCTTTATGAAGGAGCTGTATGACCGGGGCGAGCTAGGTAAGTTGCAATTTCTCAAAGCGTCTCATCAGCAGGACATGGATGGCTGGCCGAACTACTGGCCGGGGTTGCCACCGATGCACTACGCGACCCACTGCGTAGGCCCGGTGCTGGGTCTTGGACGGAATCAGGCGGAGTATGTTTCGTGTTTTCCATCGGGGACGATCCGCGAGAGCCTGCACCACCACTACAACTCGCCTTACGCGGTCGAGACGTGTCACATTAAGTTCAAGGACAGTGACGTCTCGGCGCTGGTTTACCGCTCGCTGTTCGATGTGGCGCGCCAGTACCGCGAATCGATCGAAGTCTACGGTTCCAAAAAATCGGTTGAGTGGCCGCTGATCGAGGGGGAGTCGCTGATCGTTCACACTGCTAAGAAGCCTGAGCCGGAAATTCCAGAGAAAGTGGAATGCCCGGACTACGGTCACCTTTTGCCGGATGAAATCGCCCCGTTTACAAAAGGTGGCGTCTATGGCGGGGAAGAGGGAGAAGATCACCTTTCGTTCACTCAGGGTGCTGGCCATGGAGGATCGCATCCCCATCTGGCGCATCATTTTATCGAAATGTTAACATCCGGCACCGAGGCGTATCCTAATGCCGTTCAATCTGCCAATATCACTTGCACTGGTATCCTCGCCCACGAATCTGCAAAACAGGGCGGTGCCATCGTTCGCCTCCCTCAGTTCACGCTCGAATGATTTAGATCTGTAGAAATCTCCTGACATGCGCACACTTATCCTGCTTCTTGTATCCCTTTGCTTATCCGTTTCCCTCTCGGCGCGACCGTCAGAAGGGCCGGTAAGAATCCTGTTCCTTGGCCACGATGCCCAGCATCACCCAAGCAACGAATACTATCCGATGCTGGCAGAAGGTCTGGGGCGTGATGGTATCTACTTCGACTACACGACGTCCGTGGAGGAAGCGCTGGGGAACTACGATTACCTTTCCCAGTTCGACGGCGTGCTGCTCTATGCGAATCACGACACGATCGAAGATCACCAGTATCAAAACCTGATCCGCTTTGTCGAAGAGGGTGGCGGATTCATTCCGGTGCATTGCGCCAGTTTCTGTTTCAGGAATAAGATGGGATTCGTCCGGCTTGTTGGTGGGCAATTCAACAATCACAAGACCGGCGTTTTTACCACGAAGATCGTGAACAAGGAACATCCAGCAATGCAGGGCGTTTCCGAATTTGAAGCATGGGATGAGACGTATGTTCATTCTCAACACGGAACCGACCGCACCATCCTCATGGTGCGCGAACCACAGGGCGATGATGACAATATCAGAGAGCCGGAGCCATGGACCTGGACACGAAACCAGGGGAAGGGGCGCGTGTACTACACGGCTTCGGGGCATGATCAGCGAGTGTGGGGGCAGCCTGCTTTTCACCAACTGCTGAAGTCAGGGATTCTCTGGGCGATCGGCGACGAGCGCCATGCCACTTACGATGAATTTATCAGCGAGCGTGCGCCATTGCGCTATGAGAAGCGGGACAACATTCCCAACTACGAGCAACGCCCCGAGCCTCTGCCATATCAGTTGCCACTCAGCCCTGAAGACTCACTGAAGTTTACGCAGGCTCCGGTAGGCTGGCGTCTTGAGCTGTTTGCATCCGAGCCCGACATCGTCAATCCGATGCAACTTGCCTGGGATGAGCGCGGGCGCTTGTGGGTGATCGAGGCTCTGGACTATCCGAACGAGGTAAGAGAAAATCGCAAGGGCGATGACAAGATCAAGATTCTCGAGGATACCGATGGCGACGGTCGCTGTGACAAGATCACGGTGTTTGCGGACGATCTCAATCTTCCGACTTCTCTGGCCTTTGCCAACGGTGGTGTGATCGTTCATCAGGCCCCTGTCACTCTGTTCCTTAAAGATACGGACGGCGATGACAAGGCCGACGTTCGTGAGGTGCTGCTCGATGGCTGGGGCTCGGGAGATACCCATGCTGGCCCGTCAAATCTCCGCTACGGTTTCGACAACCAAATCTGGGGCACAGTGGGCTACGCAGCCTTTAACGGAACCGTGGGCGGCGATGAGAAACGCTTTGGCATGGGCGTGTATCGCTTTGCAAAAGATGCCAGCTCGCTCGAGTTCTTGCATCAGTTCAACAACAACACCTGGGGGCTTGGATTCAATGAGGCTGGTGATGTCTTTGGCTCTACTGCCAACAATAATCCCTCATTCTACTGCGGTATTCCAGCAACAGCGTTTGCGCGTGGAACTCGCGGTATGTCGGCAAAGATGGTGGCATCGACGCCGAAGTTTCACCCTATCACGCCAAACATTCGCCAGGTCGATGCCTTTGGCGCATACACCGCCGGAGCCGGGCATGCCTTCGCAAATTCCGACGCCTTTCCTGAGTCCTGGCGGGGCAAGCGGGCTTTTGTAGCAGGGCCCACAGGAAACTTGCTCGGGCAGTTTCAAGCCAGTAACGACGGCGCGGGATTCGTAACCAAAAATTCGTATTCACTGGTCGCCTCGGCTGACGAATGGTTCTCACCTGTAGCTGCAGATGTCGGGCCCGATGGAAATCTCTGGATCGCCGATTGGTACAACTTTATCATCCAGCACAATCCAACACCCTCTGAACAGCGCGGTGGCTATCGCGCTGAAACCGGTCAGGGCAATGCCCATGTAAACCCGAATCGTGACCGCGAGCACGGCAGGGTTTATCGTCTGGTCTGGGACGGGGCACCTGAAACGCGCATCACTTCTCTTGCCGGTGCATCTTCTGAGCAGCTGGTCGGAGCACTTTCTGATGCCAACCAATTCTGGCGCCTGACCAGCCAGCGCCTGATCGTCGATGGCAAAAAGGTCGAGGCCGTTCCCGCTTTGAAGAGCGCAGTCAGTGCTGGTGGCATCGGCGCCGTGCATGCTCTCTGGGCGCTACAGGGCCTGGGGCAACTGGATGACGCCACTCATCGTTCTGCATTGTTGTCGGCCGACTCGGTGCTTCGTCGGAACGCCGTACGCGCACTGCCCAACAGTGAAGCCGGTGTGGCCTTGCTCTTTGAATCATCGGTTATCAACGATGCCGATCTCACCACGCGCTTGGCGGCTTTTGTCGAGTTGGCTACCTTTCCTACTTCAGATGCACTGAAAAGCGCGGTCACGAACTTGATGACCAATCCAGAGAATCTGGGAGACGAGTGGCTGGCCGCTGCTCTGAATGCTGCTGCTGGCAAGCATGGTGTGGCAGGGTTTGACGCCACCGATTTTGAACCCGGACCGAACCTGCTGGCCGAAGCCGAATGGTCGCCGCGCAGCTACGGCGGCTCCAACGACGTGGAGTATTCCAAGCCTGCAGATGAAGGAGTCGAAGGCTCGGATTGTCTGAAAATCGTCGCGACGGGCGGTGCTGACACTTCATTCCACACTTACGTCGATGTGAAACCGAACACGCACTACCGCATGTCAGCGAAGATCCGCACTGCGGATGTCAAGGGGCGGGCAATGGGAGCGCTGCTCAACGTTCATGAATTGCAGGGCGGCGCAGAGCGTGTTGCTACCAAGCCGCTGAGAGGAAATAACGACTGGACGGAAGTCTCCAAGGATTTCCGGACGGAGGGGCAGAGTCGTATTTCTATCAATTGCCTGCTAGGCGGATGGGGAACATCCACTGGCACTGCCTGGTATGATGACATCGAGCTCAATGAGCTGGTGCCCATCGTTGATAAGTCAGCAGTCGCCAAAGTGGAGGAGGGCAACATCGAGCGCGGAAAAACAATCTTTTTCACCCATCAGGTAGCTGCCTGTAACCGCTGCCACCAGCTGGGCGGAGAAGGTGGAGTTATCGGGCCAGCGCTGGACGGCATCGCCACACGCAAGTCGGCCGAATACATCAGCCAATCGCTGCTTGAGCCAAATGCTGCTCTGGCGGAAGGTTATCAAGGCCCGGTCTCGCCAATGCCGCCGATGAACCTGCTGCTGGGTGAACAGGAGCTGGCGGATATCCTCGCTTACCTTGGCACACTGAAGCAATAACGTCAGGAATCGCGGATGAACCTTCGCTTCTTTACTTTTTACACAAATCTTTTACATTCCTTCCCCAACACTTACTCAATCCCCATGAAATCAATCTTTACCACGACTGCGGTGCTGCTCATTGGCTCCGCTTCTGCAAATGCGGCTCTCCTGCACCTTTACTCCTTTAACGAAGGCTCTGGAACGGTCGTAACCGACTCTGTTGGAGGAGCCAATGGCACGATCATGGGCGATGGCGCCTCATGGATTTCAGGCCAAGTCAGCCTTCCAGGTGGGCCGAGTACTACAGCACCGTACATCGATTTGCCGAATGGAATCGTCTCATCGCTGACCAGCGCCACCTTCGAAGGGTGGGTCACTCCGACTGGAGCTCAGAATTGGGGCCGGGTCTTCGATTTTGGAACAACCGAAGGGGGGGAGTTAAATGGCCCTGGCGGTGGCGGAGCAGGACTGGACTACATTCTCCTGAGTCTCAACAGAGGAACTGAAGCCAATACCCAGCGCATCGAAGTTCGTAACGAAAGTCCTGCGGGAGGAGGGGTTAGCACCATTGATTCCAACGCCATGCAGATTCTTGGCGAACAGTTTCACTTTGCTGTAACTTTTGATGCAGGAGCAGGGGCTGGCGGTGCCAATGTGATCACCCAGTACAGGGATGGTGCAATGGTTTCCACTGGCGAGACTCCTATCAACCTCAGCGATCTGGATGATGTCAACAACTGGCTGGGTCGCTCCAACTGGACTGCTGACTCCAATTCCCAGGCAGATTACAATGAGTTTCGCATCTACGATAGCGCGTTAAGTGCTGCGGAAGTTTCCGCCAGCTACAGTGCAGGACCAACTGCAGTTCCAGAACCCTCCACTGTTGGGTTGATTGCTCTCGCCGGACTCGGTGTCTTCATGCGCCGCTCGCGCAAATCCTGACGGTTGACATTTTAATTCGTCGAGCCACGCCTGGGAATTTCCCGAGCGTGGCTCACTTATATCCACGGATTGCTCTTGGCCTGACGGCCGATCCAATTACAATGTGTCGAATGGAATCCCCACTTCAATTTACCTCGATTCTTGGCTTTGGTTTCCTGGTTGCAGTGGCGGGATCGTCCTGCGACTCGCCACCGGTAGACAGCGAAACTGCCACAGCCCAATCCGCAAGCCCCGTGGTTACAGGGAAGCTGGAGCAACAGCCGTTGGTGGAAATTGCTGAAAGGGGAGATGTGGGAGCGCCCCTGTTTACACGACTAGATCCATCTGAAACAGGGGTGAATTTTACCCTCCAGTCGTCGTTCAAGACCAATATCAAAGAGTTCATGTTTATCACCCCATTGGGTGGCATGTGCACCGGTGACTACGATGCTGATGGTCTGCCGGACATCTATCTGACAAATGCCACCGGCGGAAACCGACTGTTCAGGAACCTCGGCGGCTTCCGGTTTGAGGATGTGACCACTGCTGCTGGCGTCGAAGATGATCAGTTCTGGGGAACGGGTGCCTGCTTCATTGATATCGATAACGACGGCGATCTCGATCTCTTTGCCTGTGGCTACAACCGGCCCAACAAGTGTTACATCAACCACGGAAGTGGGCGGTTCACCGACGATGCGGCAAAGTTGAAGCTCGATTTCAATGGAGCAAGCATGATGATGAGCTTCGCCGACATAGACCAGGACGGAGACCTTGACGGATATCTTGCAACAACGGCAAAGGCACCGCCACCAGGAACCAAGTTTGGCGTCGTCTACGAAGGCGAGAAACCCGTTATTCCCGAGCCACTTCAGGAATATTGGCAGTTCCTCTACCTGCCGGGCAAGAAAGTGCAACGCACCGAAGCCGGGCAGTTTGATCGATTGTTCCGCAATGACGGCGGCAGTTTCAAGGAGGTCGCAAAGGCATCAGGAATCGATGGGCCTTACTTTTCCCTATCGGCTACCTGGTGGGATTACGACGCAGACAGAAAGCCGGATCTCTACGTCTCCAACGACTACACCGGCCCGGATATGCTGTATCATAATCTTGGCGGCAAGTTTGAGAACCGCATCCGCGAAACCGTTCCACACACGCCGTGGTTCTCGATGGGAAGTGACATCGGCGATGTCAACAACGACGGCTTGATCGACTTTCTCGCCGCCGATATGGCGGCCACGACCCATTACCGCGACAAGATGATGATGGGCAACATGGATGACATGGGATGGTTCCTCGAATACGCCGAGCCCAGGCAGTACATGCGCAATGCACTTTACCTGAATACTGGAACCGGGCACATGATGGAGGCTGCGTTCCTGACGGGACTTTCGAATACCAACTGGACGTGGAGTCCGCGACTCGAAGATTACGATTCGGACGGGCGCATCGACCTGTTCGTCACCAACGGCATCCTGCGTGACAGCATGAACTCCGATCTTTCAGCATTCGCGGCGCAGAAGTTTCAACCCGGCTCCGATGAATGGGCGAACTTCTGGGCCAGTCAGCCGCTCTTTAAGGAGCAGAACCTCGCGTATCGCAATGACGGAGATCTGAAATTTACCAATGTGAGTGCCCGCTGGGGGCTGAATCACACAGGAGTAAGCTTTGGCGCTGCCACTGCGGATTTCGATGGTGACGGTGACCTCGACCTGGTGGTAAACAATGCTGAAGAGCCCGCAACCATTTACCGCAATGATACTGCGGGCAACCGGATCCGCGTTCGATTGCTCGGAACGGAAAGCAATCACTTTGGACTTGGGGCCAATGTTAGTATCCGTACTGCCGATGGGGTGCAGGTGCGCTATCTCACGTCCGCTCGAGGCTGGCTGTCGGCCAGTGAGCCTGTCATTCACTTTGGATTGGGCGATGTGGATCAAATCGAAAATCTCACCGTTCGCTGGCCGTCGGGGCAAACGCAGAGCTTTGAGGGGCTCCCAGTGAACCACCTGTTTACGATCACCGAGCCCGGTGGCGATGCTCCTGCTGAGCCGGAGCCTGCCAGTGCCGCAGCTGCAATGTTCGCATCCAGCGACCGATTGAAAGATGCCGCACACAAGGAGGATCCGTTTGATGACTTTGTCAGGCAGCCTCTGTTGCCGAACAAGCTCTCGCAGTCAGGCCCAGCTATGACGTGGGCAGACGTCGATGGCGACGGGGATCGCGATGGCTTCCTCGGCGGTTCGGCTGGCTATGCAGGGCGATTGTTGAGAAACAATGGTGGCGAATTTTCGATCGAAGAGATCAATGCGGACGACGCAGAAAGCGAGAACGTCGCCGCCGTGTTCTTCGATGCAGACGACGATGGGGACAACGACCTGTATGTGGTGAGTGGAAGTGTAGAGAAAGAGCCAGGCGATGCGGTCTATCGCGATCGACTTTATCTCAATGATGGCAAAGGTGGATTCGCCAATGCCCCAGATGGCGCATTGCCGGATCTGAGGGACAGTGGCGGCTGTGTGGCGGCTGCGGATTTCGATCAGGACGGTGATCAGGATTTGTTTGTGGGAGGACGTTCGATTCCAGGTCGCTATCCCGAAACGCCCGCGAGTCGCCTGCTCATCAACAGTGGCGCTGCCCAGTTCATCGAACAGACCCCAGAGTCCCTTGCTGCGTCCGGTCTAGTCACCGCAGCTGTCTGGTCGGATGCAAACAGTGACGGCTGGCTCGATCTCCTCGTCACCCACGAATGGGGGCCGGTAAAACTTTTCCTCAATGACACAAGAGGTAGCCTGTCCGATGCAACCGCAGCTGCGGAACTCAGTCAGTTGCTCGGCTGGTGGAACGGTATAGCGGAAGGTGACATCGATGGCGACGGTGACATCGACTACGCCGTCACCAACTACGGACTCAATACAAAGTACAAGGCCAGCGAATCGAAGCCCGCGCTCCTCTATTATGGCGACTTCGATGGCACCGGGAGGCCGCATCTGGTCGAAGCAAAATTCGAAGGTTCCAAGGCGCTTCCCCGCCGTGGGTTCAGCTGTTCCAGTGGAGCGATGCCGCTGCTCAAAACCAAGTTGAAGACGTTTCACAACTTTGCCAGCGCCTCACTTGAAGCGCTCTATCCCCTGGAGCAGGGGACCCGATGGGAGGCCAACACCCTGGAATCAGGAATCTTGATCAATGACGGCAGCGGATCGTTCACATTCCAGCCCTTCCCTCGCCTGGCACAGATCGCCCCTGCCTTCGGTGTCCTCCTGAATGACATCGATGGCGACGGCGCACTCGACTGCGTCCTCGCCCAGAACACCTACAGCCCACAGCGCGAAACTGGCCACATGGATGGCGGACTGAGCCTGCTTCTCAAAGGCGACGGCAAAGGCCAATTCGAACCAGTCTGGCCCACCGTCAGCGGCATCGTCATACCCTCAGATGCCGTCGGAATCGCCGAGGTCGACCTGAATGGCGACGGTCGCGAGGCTCTCGTTTTCTCGACTAACAATGGACCACTTTATACCTTCGAGAAGGCGGAACCCGCGCCCAGCCGATAGTCTCTATCACTTTTCCCTGGTAGCAACATAGACAGTGCTCGCGGAGTCATTTCCGAGCAGTGGATTCTCAAAGGTAACGATGCGCGACTTGCAGGAATCGAATGCCTGGCGCAGCGTGTCCATGAACGCTTCGTCTGGCGGGTCGTCCGACCAGAGGGCGAAGACGCCGCCTGGGTGTAGCTGGGATGCAAGTTGCCGGAGGCCATCTGCTGAATAGAACTCGGCGTGTCGGTCGTGTAGCAATTTGGAAGGGGAGTGATCGATATCGAGTAGGATGGCGTGGAACCGTTTTCCCGGATGAGCTGGATCGAAGGTGGGCTGGTGGGCATCCGAAAGGGCCAGCGCGAAAAAATCTCCGTGAACAAACTCACATCGCCGGTCAGTTGCGAGCGTTTCACCAAGAGGCACCAGGCCTTGCTGATGCCATTCAATCACTGGCGCGAGATAGTCGACGACGAAGATCGCGCGCACCGAGGGATTCTTGAGTGCCTCTACCGCAGTGTAGCCAAGTCCGAGCCCGCCGACCACTACATCGAGTCCGTCTGTGTTAGTAAACGATTCCGCTGCGGCGGCGAGACCGAGTCGGGCGAGGGCCTTTTCCACTTCTGTGAACAGACTCGACATCAGGAAGGCGTCCCCGAGGATGATTTCGTAAACTTCCCTGTTTTCCAGCGAAAGAATGGTGCGCCGACGCAGGCTTAACTCACCCAGTGATGTCTCATGAAAGGCAAGTTCTTCGAATCGTGGTTTCGGGTGCATTGCTGTATCTACCGACCCCATCCGTTTTGTGCACGCTTATTCATCGCAACGATTGCGACGGCACGAGCTAAAGCGCAAAGCACTTTTGCCTGCAAGAAAGTCGCTTGGGCTTCAGCCCAATGGCATGATCGCTCTATGGCAGTTGCACTTTGATTCTGACGAAGGTACTGGCGGAATCCACAGGTTCGGTGGATTGCATCGTCAGTTTCTCCAGGCCGACTCCGGCTGGCAGGATGGAAATCGTACTGGCCGACAATGGATTCCAGCTGTTCAGGGCTGTCGACTGCTCAAGCGCATATTGAATGTTCTCACCAGTCGGGCGGGTGAATGTGATTGCAAGATGCGCGTTCCCGTCGATCTCGATGCGCTCGACGGTGATCGCCGGGGCAGAGACTCGTGTGGGATCGGTCGCGAAGGCGAATTCCACGGCATTGGATGAGCCATCGAGATCTGGATCCGCCTCTGGTGCTGACGCCGGCGATCCAGACGGGAAAAATTCCGCAGCCCACTGGGAGAATCCACTGGGCGTGATTTCGGGTGTAGTGTTAGAGACGAGGGCGCCTGCCGCATTTACCAGCGACACTGCCTGGCCATCGCGGAGTTCTCCGGTGTAGTTGCCCTGGACGAAGTGTCCGTCTCCGCCAGTTGGGGTGACCAGCCTGGATCTGAAGGCGGCCACATTCGGAGAAACATAGAGACGATCGCCTGCCAGCACGACGGTTCCAGGCTTGAAGGTATGTTGAATTGAACCTGTGAGCTTCCATCCCGAGAGATCGACAGACTGCGTGCGTGGATTGGTGAGTTCAATGAAGTGCTCGGCGGGAGTGCCGGAGCCGTGGATCGTTCCAAATTCCACGCGGGCATCTGCAGCCTGAGCCGGCGGGATGCCCACTGCATCATCGTTGCTGTTACCTTCGTCAGCGAGTCTCGGGACGAAGAGAAGATCAGAATTGCCGACGCCCTGATTCAAGCCGTGAATTGCGAGCACGTTCTTGCCTTGCAATAGAAGTCCCTTGCTGGCGCTGATGTCGCTGTTCTCAAAATTTATCGCCAGGCTGTCGCTGTGTGACGAGGTCGCGGTGGAATCCCAGGACGGGTCGTCTGGCGCATTCTTTTCGGCAATTTTCGTTCCGTTCAGATAGGCGATATAGCCGTCATCGTACTTCATCCCGAAACTAAGTCCTCCGACAAGCGCGGGATCTGGAACGTCAAAGGTGTAGCGCATGTAGACGCTATCGGTTTCATTGATGCCGTCACCGTCGGTATCGATTCTCGATCCGGCAGGGAGGGACTCAGAAAGCAAATCAATGCCGACGAGTGGCAGGTAGTCAGCCGTCGAACCTCGATCGAATCCCACTCCGCCCGTTCCCTCCAGCCAGGCAGAGTCATCAAACGATACTGCCGTCCACGATATGCCCAGCGAGCCATCTCCCGGCACATGAGCCTTCACGGGCGAGCCCTCGCCTGCAATAAACGTGAGTCCTGATGAAACACTGGCAGCCTGGTCCACTGTGAGATATTCCAGTCTGGGGATGAGGTATTCATTGATGATGCGATCTGATGCTTCCCTGAGTGTATAGCTGCGCCCGCCGAAGTGGGAATTGGTCTTCCATTTGTCATGATCGTCTTCAACGTCGGTAGCGAGCAGCGCATTGAGTTCATCGATGCGCTTGGGGAAATAATCCGTGGCCAGGTACTGATCCGTGAGGGTGCGGATTCGGCGCAGCAGCATGTCCTTCGTGCGCTCCGTTTTGACAATGGCTTCGATGAGCCGGTTGTACTTGCCTGTATGGAGGAGGTGGGGAGTCGCGCCGATGAATACGTGACTTGCAGCGGCATTGTTGCGGTCAGCGTTGTAGACGATGGTGTCGGTGTTCAGGGCGTTGGGGCCAAATGTGAGGTCGAGGTCCCAGGGCAGCATCTGCCATTCGCCCGTGCCGAACGTGTCCCTGTAGAGAAAGTAGTTTTTATCGGAGGCGTCGATGTTCTGAGTGAGTGCCACCACCGCCATGAAGTTCACTTGCGCGGGGATGTCGACATTGTCAAAAACGAAGTTCTCCAACTCTGCAAGGTCCCGCAGTTTGATGCCGGCAATGAATTCCTGCAGGTCTTCCTTGGTGCGGGTTTCCTTGTTGGTCTTTTTCTCGAGAGGGCCGGCGGAGTCCATGTTCGCCCCGGGTGGACCTTTGTAGAGAGCACCTGCGGTATCCAAATCGTGGCGACGAAGGAAGTCCTTGTCCGGTTGTTCTACGAAGTAGGCCACGCTGTAGAACTCTCCGTTCTGGTGCATGCGGAAGTGGATGGTCTCTGGTGACGGGGTACCTGAATCGTTTCCCAGTTCTGCTGTAAGCCGGGCCCGGATGTACGACTTGTCCGTGTAAGTGGCATTCAGATTGATCTCGTCCACGCGCGGTACGCCCTCGCTGAACCGGAAGTGATGCCCTTGATTGAAGTCGATTTTGTAGCTTTTTTTCGGCCAGCTCACTGCTGTCCCCCCGCGGATACGGAGGAATACGTTGTCGTAGAAATCGCCATCAAAGTAAACGGATGCCCGGGTGCCGGAGCGGGTTTCGGCTCGCGATGCCCGCTCGACGAAGCGGTGAAGAACGGGGAGGTTGGTCGCCAGCGCCGGGTCAACGATCACGGTGCCGAAATATTCCGGCGAGCCTTCTGGATCGGGAAAGCGGGGGGAACGTGTTTCGGCACCCTCAGAATCTGTGGCGACCACTGCCCAGCGAACCATTTGTCCAGTTGCGGCGATGCTGCCGGGAACCGCTGCGGAGAAGATGCCATCGTTCGCGATTTTATCGGATCCCGAGCCATCGTCTAACATTGGCACAGAGATTTCGTCTTCGTACATCACGCGGTAGTGCAGGGTGACCGTCGCTACCGGAGCCAGATTCTCCTCGATACGGGCGGTGACGGGAATGGCCGACGCAGGATCGCTGATGTCTGCCGTGTCCGTTGCATCGAAGATGCGCGGGCCACTGCCGCTGGACTGCGCGTTGCGGGTGCCGGGAGTCGGCTCGAGCAGGTATCCAGTGACCAGAGGCTGGCTGCTGTCGATCGTCTCGATGTCGACTTCCGGGAGGAAGAGCACATCCGATCCACCTGCCGAAGTGTTCAGGATTTGCACCGCGAGCACATTCGTGCCGGTCTGGACGATACCGTCGAAATCAACTGAGTAAGTTTCCCATTCTTCTGCCAGTGAATCTGAACGTGATGATGAGGAGGTGCTGTTCCAAGCGGGAATCTCCGGTTCATTGTCTGCGGCGATCTGTTGTCCATTGAGCCACGCGATGAAGCCATCCTCATACTTTAACCGAAGCGAGAAGCGGATCACTTCAGCAGCGTTCTCAATCTCGAACGGAATGCGGGCATAGGCCGTTCCATTCACGCCGCGCATTGCTTCAGACAGATCGCCTGCGTCGCCGACCAGTTCATCGTAGCCAAAGCCGAGGCCAGTCGTCCCGGATTGCCATGTTCCGTCGTCAAAGGCCAGCTCCCGCCAGCTCTCGCCGATATCTTCTGTTGGCACGATCCACTTTGCCAGGGCACCGACTACCAGCGGCGTGGAAGCGATCGCATCTGAAGAAACACCCGGGCCATAACTTTCGTCCTGGAATTGCGCGGGGTACTGAGGACTGAACTCAGAGGCGATCGTTTTTCCATCCGGCTTCACCAGAGCCAGGTACTCGCCACTGCTGGAAAGCTTGAAGTTTGTGTGCAACTCCTGTGTCGGATCGGTGCGATCTTTTCCTGACGCGAAGACGACGAGATAAGCTTCCGGCTGCAGCGTGATGGAGGGAAAGATCCACTTTCCCAGTGTGCTCTTGCTGTCCGTCAGCGTGTAGCCTGCCAGATTCACTGGCACTGCGTCGGGATTGTGGATTTCTATCCAGTCGGAGAACTCTCCGTCCGAGTCCGCCAGGATCGATGAATTACTGGCCAGGATTTCCGAGATCTCCGGATCACCCATCGCCAACGGGACGGAGGCAGCGAGCAAGGTGATGGCGAGAATTGGTTTTGTTAAAATCATCGGAAGGGTGGGTGGTTCGAACATTCCTGAGCATTTGGATAGTGCCAGTTTTCGCATCTATTGAAAACTTAAACTTATATTCGATTCAGTGATGAACTCGGGTAATCCGAGCGTGCCCGAAGTCCTATCCCGTCTGACCTTAACTGTCTCTCACCAGTCGGTTGTACGCCGAAACTAATGCCCGCAGCCCCGCCATCTCGATGGACGGATCCACGCCGCAGCCCCAGTAGAGTTGGTCGGTGGTTTCGTTTTGGATCTGTACGTAGGCAGCGGAGTCGGTTGCAGAGCCGACGCCTATGGCGTGGGAGCGGTAGTCGATAAGGCGGAAGTTTTTCCAGCCCTGGTTGTCCAGGGCAGTAACAAAAGCGTTGATCGGGCCGTTGCCTTCTCCGACGATCTCGAAGGGCTTGCCGTCGTAGAGAACTGTAGCGGTGCAGGTGACGCGGCCCTTCTGGTCCCTACGATGTACCAACTCGTAGTCGGAAAGGCTGAGCGGCGATTCCTGGTTCACGAAGGCGTCGTAAAAGGCATCGCGTATTTCGTCTGCTGCCAACTCCTTGCCCTGTGCATCGGCGAGATTGTTGATGGCAGTGCCCACTTCGGGGTGCATCGTCTTCGGCAGTTCCAGGCCGTGCTCGCGATCGAGAATATAGGCGACGCCGCCCTTGCCGCTCTGGCTGTTGATGCGAATGATGGCCTCATAGGTGCGGCCGATATCACGCGGATCGATGGTGAGATAAGGGACGCCCCAGCGTTCCTCAGAATCGCCGTCTTTACGCAAATCGAGGCCCTTCTTGATCGCGTCCTGATGGCTGCCTGAGAATGCAGTGAACACCAGCTCCCCGGCATAAGGCTGGCGCTCGGGCACCGTCATGCGGGTGGTTCGCTCGTAGACTTCGCGGATGGTGGCAATGTCAGAGAAGTCGAGCCCGGTCGCTATCCCGTGGCTGTTCATGTTCAGCGCGACAGTGACAATGTCGAGATTGCCTGTGCGTTCGCCATTGCCGAACAATGTACCTTCGACGCGATCCGCGCCCGCGAGCAAACCGAGCTCGGTGCAGGCCACGCCGGTTCCGCGGTCGTTGTGCGTGTGCAGACTGATGAACGCTTTGTCCCGCTCTTTCATGTGCGTGCAGAACCACTCGATCTGATCGGCATGAATGTTAGGGGTCGTCCACTCGACCGTGACCGGAAGATTCAGAATCATCGGTTTCTCAGCAGTGGGCTGCCACACATCCATGACGGCTTCGCAGACTTCCAGCGAGTATTCGATCTCGGTGTCCGAAAAGCTTTCCGGCGAATACTGGAAGGTCACTTCGGTGTCAGGCAGCATTGGGCGCAACTCCTTCACCAGCTTTGTGCCATCTACCGCTATTTGCTTGATTGAGTCCTTGCTGGCGTTGCCAAAGGTGACGCGCCGCTGCAGTGGTGACGTCGAATTGTAAAGGTGCACGATTGCCCGTCGCGCGCCTTTGAGGCTTTCGAAAGTGCGGCGGATCAGATGCTCGCGGGCCTGCACGAGCACCTGCACCTGCACGTCATCAGGGATGTGGTTTTCATCGATCAACCGGCGCAGAAAGGCGAATTCCGTGTCGGATGCGGATGGGAATCCGACTTCGATCTGCTTGAAACCGGTGCGCACCAGCAGATGAAACATTTCCAGCTTCTCCTCCACGCTCATCGGAACGGGAAGCGCCTGATTGCCGTCGCGAAGGTCGACGCTGCACCAGATCGGGGCCTTGGTGATGGTTTGGTCAGGCCACTGGCGATTGGGCAGATCGATCGAGTGAAAGGGTGCGTATTTCCTGATGTGGTCGGGTTTCATAAATCGAAAAAGAAAATGGAGCGTATAGAAAATGATGGTGCCAACAAGTGGCGGTTTGGAGAAATGTGCGTCGGCGCGGATTTGCCGTGCAGCAGCAGATTGCTGAAAATGAGGCGAACGCTGGAAAATGCCGGGAACGACTCGATGGCGGCGCGAAGGTGCGCGATCAAAGAAGAGCCAGCTCCCGGCTACTAAGTCGTAGCATGACGGGAGTGGACAAAAATAGCCTGTCAGTGTGAAGTGTCTCCATTGCCAGTGTGGATCAGGTAGCGAAAAAATACCGTGCACCTCCTGTTTGTCGAGCGAATAGAGAAAAATTGTCTTCTGTCCGTTGAAGCGTGGAGTCTAACGTTGGACATTCCTGCCGCATGTGTGTTGAATTACGGCAAATCTAATGGCTTCGCTTAAATCACCATTGCTCCATGACATTTGAGTCACCCCAGTGGATCGTGCTTCTGCCTGTGCTGGCATTCGCTGGTTGGTACTGGAAGCAACTGCGGTTGTGGATGCCGTTGCGGGTGCTGACTCTGCTGCTTGTGGTGGTAGTACTGATGAATCCGCGTTGGCGATCGCGGCAGGAAGGAATGGACCTCTGGGTGCTGCTGGACCAGTCCGCATCCGCAGGCACATTGCTGGCAAAGAATGTCGGTGAATGGACCAAGCTGCTGGAGCAATCGAGGCGCGGCGCGGACGATCAGCTGCACATCGTCGACTACGCGGCCGATGTCATGCGGCGGGGCGGCCAGGAGACGCTGGTGTATTCTGGTGGACGCGAACTTACACGCACCGGGCTGGCGATCGAAAACTCGCTTGTCCAGATCGACAGCGACAGGCCGTCCCGTATCGTCGTGTTCACCGATGGCTTCAGCACTGAGCCTTTCCCGCCTGGTCTTGGCGAAAAATTGTTGGAGGCAGGAGTGGCGGTGGACTATCGCCTGCTGCAGGCAGCGGATGACGAGGATCTGCGTGTGACAGCGTTGCTGGCACCCACGCGAGCGCAGGTGTCTGAGCCCTTTGCCCTGGAAATTCGAATCGAAGGTACAGCCGACGGCATCGTGCCGGTGCAAGTGTTGAGAAACGGTCAGCAAATTGGCGAGGCATCAGTGGAGGTGGTCGATGGCAGTGGATCGTTGCGCTTCAGTGATCGCATCGGCAGCACGGGTGCCAGGAAGTATGAAGCGGTGATCACCCCTGAACGTGATGCCCACATGGGCAACAACCGGCGCTCGGCCTGGGTCGAAGTGCAAGGCGGACCGCGTGTGCTCATCGTGACCAAGTACATCGACGATCCCATCGTCCGTGCCCTGCAGAAGCAGGGGTTCGAGGTCGAGGCGGTCATGCAGCCCGAGGAACTGAACGCGGGCAAACTCGCAGGATGCCGCGCCGTCATTCTAAACAATGTTCCAGCCTACGAGATTCCACGTGAATTCCTCACGGGCATCGATTTTTTCGTGCGCCATCAGGGCGGGGGATTCCTAATGGTTGGCGGTGCGCATTCGTTCGGAGCCGGGGGCTACTTTGAATCTCCCGTCGACTCCATACTCCCCGTGTCGATGGATCTGAAAGTGGAGCATCTGAAGCTCGTCGTCGCCATGGCGATCGTGATGGATCGCTCTGGAAGCATGGCGATGACGGTGGCAGGCGGTCGATCGAAAATGGATCTTGCGGATGAAGGTGCCGCACGTGTGGTGGAACTCATGGGGGCGCAGGATGCGGTATGCGTCTTCGCGGTCGACAGCGAGGCTCATGCGATTGTGCCATTGCAGAAAGTCGGGCCGAACCGGGGGGAGATCATTTCGAAAGTGAGGAAAATCGAAAGCACCGGTGGTGGGATTTACGTTTACAATGGCCTGGAGGCAGGGTGGAAGGAATTGAAGCGATCGACCATCGGCCAACGGCACATCATTCTGTTTTCAGATGCGGCAGACTCTGAGCAGCCGCACCAGTACAAGGATCTGATCCGCGATATTGTTGCGGATGGTGGCACTGTTAGTGTCATTGCTCTGGGCACCAGGGCCGATCCTGACGCAAAGCTGCTGGAAGATATCACCAAGCGCGGCAACGGGCGAATTTTCTTCTCAACCGATGCAAGTGATCTGCCGAGCCTGTTTTCGATGGAGACCGTCGCTGTGGCCCGCTCCGCTTTTGTCAAAGAGACAACGGCTGGCCTGCCTACTGGACAATGGTATGAGATATCGGAGAACGCGTTTGAATGGCTTACGGATGTCGATGGTTACAACCTCAGCTACGTGCGCGACTGGGCATCGCAGGCGCTGGTGACCACGGACACCTACAAGGCACCGCTCGTCGCCTACGGGCAGCGGGGCATCGGGCGCGTGGCAGCGGTTTCTTTTCCTCTGGGAGGTGAGTATTCTGAACGCGCCCGGGCCTGGCCGAAGATGAGTGATTTTGTGCAAACGTTAGGGCGCTGGCTCATGGGGGAAAACCTGCCTCCTGGCGTTGGTCTCAGATGGCAGGTCGAGGGTACCGCGATCGGTATCGATTTGCTGGACGACGACACCTGGGACGAACGCCTTGCCCGCAGTGCGCCGAAGATCCTCATTGCACAGGGCATGCCGCCCGGACCAGTCGAAGAGTTCACCTGGCAGCGCATGGCACCCGGTCACTACCGCATCATGCAGGATTTCCCAGACGGGCAGATGCTGCGCGGCGCGATTCAGATTGGCAATGCCGCGATTCCCTTCGGGCCGCTGGTCGCCGGAGGCAGTGCCGAGTGGGCATTCGATGAACAGCGGATCGACGACCTGCGCGAGTTGTCCGCCCAAACTGGCGGCCGCGAACTACTGGAACTCTCCGATGCATGGCGCAGCCCGCCTCAGGAAAGAATTGTCGATTTCCGGACTACACTGCTCACAGCTCTGCTGATTGTCATCCTCTTTGATGCCCTCGTCACTCGCATGGGCTGGACACTCCCTGCTTTCGATCGGATGCGAATCCGAACACAGCCCCGGCAGTCTAGGAGTCGCACGGCGAAGCAGTCAAAGCAGGCTACAGCCAAAGGAAAAGGCGAGCCCGCGCCAACACCAGCTGCGCCTTCGTCACCCGTCGCTCCCAGTCAAGGAGCCGAGACGCGCCAGTCCAGGTTCGACCGTGCGAAGCGCGGCAAGCGGTAGCGTCGGCACTCCGCCGACAAATTCCGTGCAAAGCAAAATTCCTCTTGCAAAGATTGGAGTTTCAGAAAATATTGAAATATATGGATGCGATGCCTCGCTCAAGAGTCCGTACACCGGTAAATGATCGTCAGCGCCCTGTCGCTCGTCCGTGGGCCCGATCCTGAGGGACCATAGTCTGCTCTCAGCTTTCATCTCTTTCAGGAAAATCAGGAAAATCAATTTTTACGAAACAACAAAATGAGTAATCCACTGCTCCCAATCGTGCTGCTCTACGTCGCGGCCTTCACCCTTACAATGATTCTGATCGCCAACTTCATCGCGCCAAAGAAGCTGAACTACAAAGGGAATGTTTCACGCATGGAGCCATTGCACCGGGAGGTTTTCCATGTGCACTGCCTCTATACGATTCTTACCATCGGTGGCATGGCGGCCCTGTGCTGGTTCATGCCGCGACAACTGGCTGGCGGCAGCCCGCTGGCGGTTGTGCTGTTGTGGTTTATGGCAGGCTACTGGAGCCTGCGGGTATTAATTCAGTTCTTCTTCTACAATCGTGAGATCAAGAAGACCTACCCGGTTTACAATGTGATGTTCACACTCGCCTTCGGATACCTTGGCCTTGCGTTTTTTACGCTGGCCGTAGCCACAACTTTTTTCCATTTCTGAAATGATCAGTTTTCTCTACGGGTACTATCCAGGGCTTCTGCGTGCCGCGCTCCTGGCTGCGGGCGTGGCGCAATTGGTCATCGTTTGTGCCAGTTTTGCTATTCCGAAGGTACTCGATTGGAAGGCTGAACTGGAGCCGGTAGGAAACCTGACACGCCAGATTTTCTGGACGTACGCAGGCTACATTCTGATAAGCAATCTAGCGTTTGGCCTCCTGTCTGCTTTTGCTGGTGGAGCCTTGCTTGATGGCTCGATTCTCGCCAGTGCAGTAACGGGATTCATCGCGCTGTGGTGGGGCGCGCGACTCGCCATTCAGTTCTTCTATTTTGACACCACGCAAATGCCAGGTGGACGCTTTCACAAGCTGGCGGAAGCTGCGCTGATCCTGGCTTTTGTGTTTCTGGCAGTCGTCTATGCTGCCGCACTTTCTTTCAATCTGGGCCATTGAATTACTTTGCATGCTTTCGTTGAGGCCTTCGTTCCGGCATCGATCATTCCGCTAGTGGTAACTGGTGTGATCGCTGGGACCAGTATTTGGATAGGGGCACTGCTGCCGGTGGCAAATATTGGTCGCCGTGGGAGATGGAGTATCGGCTGGGGCTGGCTGCTGGTTTCGCTGGCTGCCGTTCACCTGGCATTGATTTCCGCTCCAGCTGGATACCGGATGCTGGCGATCGTGTTGATCACTCTGCTTGGGACAAAAGCTCTGGTACACGTGGAATGGGTGCTGCGGCAACTGGACGCCCGTCCGCTGACTCCACTCCGGTATGGACTGTTCGCACTTGGGTGGCTGGGAATGCGTCCCGAAGTTTTTAGCGTAAGGCACACTCGTCCGGTATCGGCTCCTGGCTGGTTACTGCGTGGCACGGCGTGTTTCGCGACTGGTGGTTTGCTCCTCGTTCTTGCCAGGGAGTGGAGTGGGGGGATTGTCACCGATCTTCTGTTGCTGGCAGGATTGAGCCTAACATTGCACTTCGGATTGCTTACCCTTTCCGCGTGGGCATTCCGGCGGGCGGGCTTTCGTGCCAACTTGCTCTTCCGCAATCCGTTTGCAGCGAAAACGCTGAGCGATTTCTGGGCCCGATACTGGAATCTCGGCTACGTCGAGATGACCTCCCGCCTGGTGCACCGCCCTGCACGCCAGTTTTTGTCAGTACATGGGCGCAACGGAGCGATTGTCCCCTTGCTCATTGCTTTCGCATTTTCTGGGCTCCTGCACGAGGCCGCAATCACGCTGCCAGTGATGAGAGCCTTTGGCCTGCCGCTCGGTTACTTCACCCTGCACGCAGCATTGGTGATCTTTGAAAGTGAGATACCATCCGTGCGGCTATTTCTCACTGGCCATCCGTTCATTGCCCGGCTTTGGGTCATCGGTACGCTCGCGCTGCCTCTGCCGTTACTGTTTGTGCGCCCATTTGTTGATCAAGTACTGAGACCGCTCATTGGTCTATGATCCGGCGAGCTGTGGGGTTAGCGACCAAATGTATCATCACGTCCCGCGGATCATTCAAAATGATAGGTAACCCAGCCGTGCCGCTTTTCACCGGGAGGGCAGATCTGCAGGTGAGCGACATCATTCTTTCCAAGAGACGCCAGGTTATGGGCGTCGGTGGAGCATGTTTGATTTTCGATTCCCATGAAGGGATGGTCAGGTGTCCAGATGACAAGATGGGTGAACTCTTTTGACGCTTCAAAGGTGATGCTGCGGCCGACATTGCGGAACTCCACTTTGGCGGGCTTTGCGGGAATCATGCCGAAGAATACATCGTCAGCCTGGTAGCCTTCCAGCGGGACAGGCTGGCGGGCATCAAGCTTGTGACCATCGAGACTCAGGAGCTTTCCGGTCGGCAATTGCTGAACCGATTCCATCAACGATTCCGCAGGGACGTGAAGGTAGGTGTCTTTGCGTGATCCGTGGTACTTGATGTAAGGATGCAGAGCGACGCCGAATGGGAGGTTCCTGTCGCTGGCATCATTGTCGACTTCGTAGTCCCACCGTACGGCACCATCCAGAACCGATACTTTGAGCCGGAAGGTATGCTCGAAGGGAAAGAGTCGACCACGCTCGCTCTTGTCATCGAACCGGATCGCGGCGGTAACTGATACTGAGTCGCCGGTGACGTGAGTTGATTCGCAGTGAAACTCGGCATCGTTGACCAGCCCGTGAATGTGATTCCCCGGCCCTTTCTGAAACACGAATGAGTGCCCTTCAAACTCGAACTGACCGCCCTTAATGCGATTGGGAGTCGGATAGAGCACTGGGGTTCCACAGCGCACGCCGGGCAGCTTCGACAGCTCCTCGGGCTGGTGGAGATACTCGGCTCCCCGATGCACGATCGATTGCACATTTGCTCCAGCTGCGGGAACGAAGGTGGCGACGGTCTCTCCCTGTGACATCACGTACACATCCCAGCCGGTCTTCTCGTCCTTGGTCACCGTTAAGCTGCCCGCGTAGGAAGCTGCAGTCATTGCCAGAAAGAGAATGGAAGGAAGTGTTCGCATGATCGATGTCCTACAAATTGAATCGATCAAGGTCAACGTTTCTTCGTTCCTGTGTTAACGAGGGAGCGGTTTGTGGAACAATGACAGATGATCTGGGAAAAGATCATCCGAAGCCGTTGAATTTCGTAGTCTCTGGCGACGGGCAGCAATTTAAGGGTTGGTTCCCGGCAAAGACGTGGCAAGTTGTCGCACCCGCTTTAGTCGCTGTCTTCGCGCTTGAAAGAATCCCTGGAGAATCTCGAACAATTTGCCATCGACGTCATTCTTGACCGTCGAAAAGGAACCCGTGCTGCGATGTTGCGGGCCGTCCTCTTCGGCCTGTCGGGTGTTTATCGCCAGGTGATCAACCTTCGGTTGTTCCTCTACCGGAACCGTATCCTGCGCGAGCACAATCTGGGTTGCATGGTCATCAGTATCGGCAATCTGACTGTCGGAGGTACTGGTAAGACCCCGGTGGTCGAACTCTTCGCCAAGGCTCTTCAAAAAGGCGGACGTCGAGTAGCGATTCTGAGCCGCGGCTACAAGAGTGTGAAATCGCCAGTGCAACAGCGGTTGAAATCGCGGATCACAGGAGAGAAATTTCAATCGCCGCCGCGCGTCGTCAGCGATGGCAACGAGTTGCTGCTCGACTCGAAGACTGCGGGCGATGAACCGTTCATGCTGGCGTCGAATCTGCGGGATGTTGCGGTTGTCGTGGACAAAGATCGCGTAAAGGCAGGCAAATACGCTATCAGCGAACTGGGTGCGGACACACTCTTGCTTGATGATGGGCTGCAGTACTTAAAGCTGCGTCACCGTCTAGACATCGTTTTGATCGATCGCTATGCGCCCTTTGGGAATGAGTACATGCTTCCTCGCGGAACGCTTCGCGAACCCCCCGAGAATCTTCGGCGAGCCAGTTACATCTTTATTACGAAGTGCGACGGGGGCAGCAATGGCGAGCTGGTCAAGCGCATCCGAAAGTACAACCGCACAGCTGAGATCATCGAATGCCGACACCGTCCGCTGTATCTCGAAAACATGCTGACGCGCAAGCGCGAACCTCTTGAGTTCCTTGAGGGAAAGTACGTCGGTACCGTCAGTGGTATCGCTATCCCTGAAAGCTTTGAGAATGGCCTGCGCGCTCTCGGAGCCAATGTTGAAGTGGTGAGGCGTTACGCCGACCACCACCGCTACTCGGAGAAAGAGATTATCGATTTTATCAATCGTTGCCTGCACCGCGATCTCGATTGCATCGTGACTACCGAGAAAGACTGCGTGCGATTTCCGCACCTTCAGCGCACGGACGTTCCTATCTACTTCCTTCGAGTGGAAATTGAGATTATCTCAGGTCACGAAACATGGGATGCCTGTATCAACCGTATCTGCCAGCCTCGTCCCGCCGTGCCAGCAGGGCGGTTCTTTTAGGCTTTCGCGAATTCACTTTTGACCGGGCCAGTCAGCCCCGGCGAGGCGAATCTCGTGCGCTATGATAACAATCCCGCGCCACGCCCTCCGGTAAGATTCTACCGTATTGTGCTCGTCGAACAGTGAAATCTGACAGTGCAGGAACTACGATTTTTTCGCTGAAACCGCGCTGGCGATTGCAGGAAGGGTCACTAACAGAACTACCATTGAAGCAAAGGCGATCCTCAGGGATGTGGCATGCGCCAGCAGGCCAATGACGGGAGGACTTGCGAGAAACCCGGTGTAACCAATGGCGGCGACTGCTGCAATGCCGATGCTGGAGGGAATGCCTGGATAATTTCCGGCGGCCGTGAAGGCGATGGGGATGATGTTCGCAAGGCCCAGTCCGATGATGGTGAATCCTGCGAGCGTGAGTGCAGCGTGGCTGGAAAACACAACCACTGCCAGTCCTGCTGCGGCGATCAAGCCCCCCGTGCGGACGATGTTTACCGGTGAGAAGCGCGTCTTGAGATGATCTCCTGATAGGCGCGCTGCCGTCATTGCCATCGAATAAGCTGCGAACCCCAGTGCGGCAGTTCCTTCTGTAGAGTCCAGCACTTCTGCGAGGTAGACTGCGCTCCAGTCGGCCATTGCGCCTTCTGCCACGGCTGAGATCAAGGCTACCGCTCCTATGCCCCACAATGCTCGATCAGGAATGCAGAAGGCCGGGCCGGGATTCTCATGCACTTCCGTTTGCGGGAGCAGCTGGCGCGCCGCGATCATCATGCCCAGTCCGAATAGAATTGAGATCGTGATGAAGTGAACGACAGGTGTGACATTGGCCCCTGCGAAGGCAGCTCCTAAAAGAGCACCAATGAGGCCTCCTATGCTGAAGGCACCATGGAATCGCGACATGAATGGCCTTCTGGCCAGCCGTTCGACGAACACCGCCTGGTCGTTCATTGCTACGTCCATCACACTCGCGGCTCCTCCAAAAAGAAACAACAACGGCCATAGTGCCGCTGCGTTTTCTGCCAGTGCTAGACCAGGGAGAATCATGCACATCACACTACAGCTGTACGCGGCAACTGTTTTGCTCCCGAGCCGAACAATCCAGCCGCTGGCCAATGCCAGGCCTGCCATTACTCCGGCCGAAAGGCCCAGCAGAACGATGCCCAGTGCTGCTTCACTGAGCGACAGTTTTGTCTGGATGGCGGGAATTCGCGATACCCAGGTGCCAAACACGGCGCCGTTGACGATGAACGTATAGCATACGGCACCGACTTGGCGTGGCAGGTTTTCCTGCTGGTCTCGAGATTCAATCACTGGTTGTTAAATCGGGCCAGTCTCAACCACCATGGATGATGCCTTTCTCGGTTACGATTGCGTCCATCGGAACATCAAAGTGCTGTGGGAAAATCGTGGGAACTTCGGCCAGGGAGAATCCAACGCCGATGGATCGTGCTTTGGTGGACAGTGCGGCTAGAGTTCGATCAAAGTAGCCGCCACCGTAACCGAGCCGATATCCAGCCCGGTCAAATCCAACAACAGGTGCGATGATGATATCCGGTGTGACTTCGCTGCCCGGAGCAGGAACGGGAATGTTCCAGATTCCCCGTTCCATCCTGACGCCCGGCTTCCAGACGCGGAAGGCTAGAGGAAAGTGTCGTTGCACCACGCAAGGTAGCGCGCAGGTTCCGCCATGCGCACGCACGCTTTCCATCCAGTGGCGGAGATCGGGTTCGCCACGGAATGGCCAGTAGACGCTGCAAGTGAGGCCCGCGATTCCGCCAATGAGTATGTCGAGCCCGGCTGCGATCTCCTCGGTGTAGCTCCGTCGCGTAGCGGCTGAAATCGTCAGGCGCTCTGCGATCAGTCGTTTCCTCTCACCCCTGCGCCAGTTCCTGATCTCCTCGCATTCAGTCGGATTGAACTCAGCGTGGGGTTGAAAGCCATTGTTCATCGGAGTCATTCTTAAGTGGTAGAGCGATTGATGCGGCGTAACATTTGCTGAATAGACTTCTTCTCGTCAAGGCGAGGGTTTCGTTGATTTCGCTCTTCTGAATGCCCGGTCAAGATCTGTTCCAATTGCCCACTCGAGTTCGGTCAGTGCCTGGTTGTAATGCAGCTGGGCACGGAGCGCCTCCCGACGGTTCTTTAGATGAAGCTCCCGTGAGTCGTATCGTGCCTCGAAGGTCTTGTCAGGAGTCAGGCCGCCGTGTTCCATTCTGTCGAGGGGCGTAGATTAAGGGACGTGGATGGGACGTGGATTGTATGTTTTGTCGGCGTTCGTGGGGGAGACTAAGCAGCGGTTCAGTCATCGATACAATTTGTGCAAGAAGCGCAATGGGCCGCTGAGGGACGATCGGTTTGAGAGTGTGTTAGTGCAGGGGGAGCCTGGGGGGCTGGCCACGGTGGCGGCGTACATTGACCTGGATGCGTGCTGGGATCGTGAAGGATCCACGTGAGTGGCGATGGCGCGGGTATGCGGAGGCCGGAGGCGTTAAACGGGCAGGGGATTGCACGCAATGGTGTGTATGAGGTGCTGGGGGAGCGCGGTGCTGCTCGTCGTAATGGTGAGGGCGTGGAAGAAGGTGCATCGGCGGTATCGGCAGTTGCTGATGGAGGCGGGGCGTCGGTTGCGGGGTGAAGAGGATTGTGTGGTGCGCAAGGGGTTGACGCCGGAAGAGTTTGAAAAAGCCGAGGAGGCGCGTGACTTTGAATTACCAGCCCCCGCATTGCTGCGGAGATGCGGTATTGTATCTCGTGGATGGCCTTTCGTTGGGGAGTGCTGCGTTTGTCGAATCGGTGTTTGAGAAAAATCGGACACGGATGGGAGTGCAGCGAACCAGCGGAGCCCGAGTTCCTAAGGTGCATTTGGGGGGGCTACGCACTCTCCGCGATTTGTGGGGTAGCGGAACTGGATTTGCGGGGAAACCCAGGACTTAGCCGCCAAAAAGCATCAGCTTCAAGCTGCTTCACGCCACTTCGCTCCCGCCAACGATGAAGCCGATCGAATAAACCTAAAAACCGCAATGGACGGGGTGAAAACTGGCCAATTGCCTCTGACGCAACGCTTTCAGAATCAATGAGTGCTCACCCAAAAGGTTCATTGCGGAGCAATGGGAATTCGTTGGTCGTCAAAGGGAAACGAGGCTGGCCGATTTCCCATTCCCGCTTTTAGGATAAAGCTGCCCGTCCGCTTCGCACCGAATGACGTTCTCCGGTCGCACATCGGTGGCTCCCCAACGGGCCTTGCTCCAAGTCAATGAATTGAGCGTGCGGCCATGCGATGGAGGGTGAATCTTCTCCCAGCCCTCTCGGCGCATCCATTGATCCAACTCTTCAACAGTGGGATGGGTTCCAACAATGAACGGCTGCCGCACCAGAAGAAATGAACCATCCGCAGCCACCGCCTCAGCGGAAAGGCCTGTAGGAAACAGCGCCTCGAACAGGGCAAGCCTAGCAAGCACAGCATTGATGCTACTGGGTTTCAAACTCAAACGGCCATCGGATTCCTTTACGATAGTCCAGCCGATCTCACAAGTTGCAGGGGGGCCGCTCAGTTTGGTGACCTGTTGATTTTCCGCATCAAAAGACACGGCAGCTTCACCACCTGCGGCGACTAAGGTGAGCGCCCCAGAGTTGGGCGTTTCAAGGAAGCCTGTCAGGCGATGCGAGAGACTTTGCCCAAACTCAGGCGACTCCCGGAACAGGTGGACTAGCTCCCCTTCAATTTGACTGGTGTCGAGGCGACTGCAGAACTCTTAGAGCTCGCAGGAACGGGCTGCTCGTCGAATCCTTGCTCCCGATTCTCCAGGATCCGGGCTTGTTGACGATTCCTGCGGCATTGTTCAAGAGCTACCTCAGCGGTGAATCTTCAATTATTTCTAGGCAGCATGGATCAAGTTTAACGGGGGATTTTCCGATCCGCACGAGGTTTGCGGTCGTCGCTCGCAATAGGAGACTTGTTTTGGAACGCGAAAATCCCTATCATTCGGAGCTGGTGTTATTTTGAAAAATCTTCGGAGATGCGATCCTTCTATTCCAACATTCAAGTGCGTCAGTTCGGTGGTTTTGTCTGCCTGTGTTTGCTGCTTTGCCTGGGTGCGTGTAGTGAGCAGGAGGTTGCTCAGTTGCAGCACGAAGCCGAACTGCCGCGTGTGATCGAGCCGGTCGCTGTAGTCAATGTGTCAGCATCGGATACGGAAGCGTTTCAGGATTCAGCGCAAGCTCAACTGGCCGAAATTGTGGACGTTCTTGAGTCGGCGCGAGTGTCGGGAGAGAGTGCGGATTTTACGGGGCTTGTGTTAGAGTCGAAGGAGGCTGCGCTGGGCCAGCTTCGGCCTGATGAAGCTGCTGGAACCACCGTGTTTGAGCGAGATGGGGTGACCGTGCGCCGATGGAAACAGGGCGATGCTGAAGGGGTGTCAGTTGGCGAACTTGGTGATCTTTCCGCCGCGTACGGGAAGCTGGCTGCAAGGTGGCCAGCAGGTGCCGTGCCTCGCATCTCTGTGAAGCATTTCAACGTTCAGATTGAAAGCGATGATGAAGCCGTAACCCAGACGGATATGAGTGCGTACGTCGTTGGCGCGAGTGCATCCATTCAACAGCAGGGGAAGTGGCGGTGCCGCTGGCGCACGGGTGGAACGTTCGACACTCCGCCACTTCTAATAAGCGTGCAGATGATGGAATTTGAAGAACTGGAATCGAATCACGGTGGTACGGGAACGACATTGATCGATGTCACTCAATCCCTGCTGGGAGAGCTGCCGTGTTTTCAGGACAGTCTTAATCGCGATGCCAACTACTGGGTTACCCGACTGCCCCGGCTCAAACATCGTTTTCAACATGGCGTTGCTATAGGCGATGTGGATGGCGACGGGTTTGAGGATGTCTACCTTTGTCAGCCTGAGGGGCTGCCTAACATTTTGCTCATGCGCCAGCCTGACGGCAGTGTGCGTGATGGAGCGGCAGAGTATGGGCTCGATTTCAAAGACAATACGACCAGTGCCCTGCTGGTCGATTTTGACAACGATGGCGATCAGGATCTGGCCGTCGCCTTCCGCTCGCCATTCGATCTGTTTGAGAATGTGGGAGGCAAGTTTGAACCGCGCTTCAGTCTGCCGCCGCTCGGGCAAATTTTCTCGCTGGCAGCTGCCGATTATGATGCTGATGGCCTGTTGGACCTTTATGTCTGCCGCTACCAGAACTTTGACGATCTGGGACGGCCAAAGAATCCGGTTCCGCTTCATGATGCGAAGAACGGTGGCGTCAATGCTTTGCTGAAGAATCTGGGCGGCTGGAAATTTGAAGACGTCACAGCCGCTGTCGGCCTGGACGAGAACAACACACGATGGTCGATGGCTGCCTCGTGGGAAGATTATGATGGCGACGGCGACCTGGATCTTTATGTCGCGAACGATTACGGGCGCAACAACCTTTATCGTTGCGACAAAGGCGAGGATGGCGCGATTCGTTTCAGTGACGTGGCGGAGGCGGTCGGTGTGGAAGACATGACGACGAGTATGGGCGTTTCCTGGGGAGATCCGAATCGCGACGGTGTCCCTGACGTCTACGTCAGCAATATGTATTCATCTGCCGGGCGTCGGATTGCTTACCAGAAAAACTTCAAGCGTTCTGTCGCTGGCGTGGATGACCAGCACGTTGCCGGCTGGCGCAGGGCGGCGATGGGGAATTCACTCTTTCAAAAGGGTACGGACGGAAATTTTAGCCATGTAAGTGCGGCGGCGGGCGTCTACAAAGGACTGTGGTCATGGGGAACAGTGTTCGCTGATGTCAATCACGATGGATGGGAGGACATTCTGGTGACGAATGGATTCATCAGCGGGCCGGCGGATGCGCCAGACTTGTGAAGTTTCTACTGGCGGCAGGTCGTGTCGCAAGCCCCCGTGCTGGAATCGGAGTACGAAGGAGCGGCAAAGGCATACGCCGATGCCACCGTTGAGCTGAATCGACGCGTCGATCAGGGAACCTCCTGGAGTGGCAACGAACGGAACAACCTGTTCCTGAATCTTGGAAATTCGGCAGAGTCGAAGAGCATCCCGAACTTCGTCGACGCCTCCGCTCTGACCGGGTTCGATTTTCCTGACGACTCCCGCGGGCTCGCTTCAATCGACTGGGATTTCGATGGCGATCTCGATTTCATCACGACCAATCGTACGGCTCCGCGTGTGCGCATCCTGGAGAATCATGCGGGCGCACGCACTGGCAGTTTTGTTTTGCTCAAGCTGGTGGGCAGTGGTGGAGTCAACCGCGATGCTATCGGGAGTCGCGTCGATCTCACACTTGAAACCGAAGATGGCGGCGAAGCGGTATTGGTGCGCAGCCTGCATGGCGGACAGGGATTCATCAGCCAGTCGAGCGCGTGGCTGCACTTTGGCATTCCCAAGGGGGCGAAGATTGTCCGTGCCGAAGTTCGATGGCCGGGAGGTCAGCGTGAAGAGTTCGCAGGCTGCGAGCCTGGACGGCATTTCCTTATGAACTGTGGCAGCGGACAAGCTCAGCCATGGGATGCGCCGGTTGTCCGTATTCCGAAAGTGGATCCCGCGCCGGTGACGCCGGAGGAAGCGACAGTGACCGCAATCCTGGAACGGCGGGTGCCGTTACCCGCGATTCCTTACATTGCCCTCAATGGGGAAGGGGAGTCCAGAGAGATTGACTCAAAGCTGGAACGTCCGTTGGTACTTAACCTCTGGGCAACATGGTGCGTACCCTGTTTGGCCGAGCTTCGGGGCATGGCGGAACAGGCGGAGTTGTTCCAGAGTGCGGGCGTCGATGTCCTGGCGCTGTGTGTGGATGTCGCCGCAGGTGGCGATGCTGGAGAACTTGAGAAGGCGAGGAAGATTCTCGCTGACGCAGGCTTTCCTTTTGATGCCGGGATTGCGGCGGAGAAGACGATCGAACTGTTGCACATCGTTCACAACACGGTGTTCGTCCGGCCCGAAAAGCTGCCGGTGCCGACGACGCTGCTCATTGATACAAGTGGTCGAATCGCGAGTATTTACAGGGGCGCTATTGAGCCCGCAGACTTGCTCCCTGCGATAGCAGCCCTTCAGGGATCGGCAGACGATTGGACGAAATTTGCGACTCCTTTTGATGGGCGATGGGCACATGGTCCCGACACTATCTACTACTCGGGCATCGCCAAGGAATTGCTCGATCGCGGCTGGAATGCTGAGGCTGAGCGATTTGTGGTCGAGCACCGGGAGTCACTGGAGGCCGATGGACAAAAATATGCCGAACTTTTGATGCTGATGGGCACTCAGCTGCTTGAACGGAATGCGCAGGCGCGTGGGCTTGAAATGCTGGAAATCGCTGTTGAGGTCGGGCCCGATTTGCCTGCTGCCCGGAACAATCTGGCGGTTGCTCTGCTTCAGGCAGGCAGGAGCGACGATGCCGTGCCTCACCTGGTAGCGGCGATCGCGTTGGATCCGCACTTTGCAGAGCCCGCTGTCAATTTAGCACGAGTGCGTCTGGCGCAGGGGAAGTCCAGTGAAGCACTTCGACTTGCGGATGCTGTGCTGGCGGATTCGTATCAGGGAGGAGCCATTCGCGTGAAAGCGCAGGTGCATCTCGCGAGAAATGAACCGGCTGAAGTTCTCACTGCATTTCAAACGATTGTAGAGAACGAGCCCAACGAACCAACGGCTTGGCTCAATCTCGGGAAACTTCAGTTGCAGCTGGGAAATGCGGGTCTTGCCATGCACTCATTCGAAAGAGCCCAACAACTCGATCCAGGGAATTCGGAAGTGAAAGAATGGATGGAACGGATCGTGCAAGGGAACCGGCTGCCGGGTGGGCAATAAGTCGGAGGAATGATGAATATTCCAAAATGAGATTGCGGCCGCCGCGTCGAATCTGGTATTTACCCGGCCGTATGAAACCCCACCCAAGCATTCTCGCAGGAGGCATCCTATGCCTGTTTACGTGGTCGCTGGCCACATCCCAAGAACTGATTGATCCAGGCACGATCACGGTCGAGGCCGGTTCAACTTACAATGACTCAGGGACATTCGACGCAGAGAATCTTCTCGATGGAGAAACAGAGGAGGGGAACAGAGACGCTCATTTAGGAACCCACTGGCTTGCTTTCAATGGAACATTTTCCGAAACTCTCACCTTCGATCTGGGAGCGGCATACGAATTGGCGCAGCTGAAGATTCTCAACACGTCCAATTCCGGGTGGAATGATTCGGAGACGGACACTTTTACACTTTCTTTATCGAAAGATGATGGTGCAACATTCTCCGAGCCCTCGGATCCAATCGCGCTTAAGGATTTCAGTGAAGGCTTCCAGCGCGTGCTGGTTCTTGAGAGCGGAGTGACGAACGTGCAGCTGGTGGTGACGAACGATCAGGCGAACGATCAGGGCACCACAGATGCTCGTGTTGGTCTCAACGAGGTACAGTTTTACAGTGGTGTGGACACGGACACGGATGGAATGATCGATGCCTGGGAGATCGCGGTATTTGGTGACCTTACCAGAGACGGCACGGAAGACGAAGATCTGCCGAAGCCGGATGGACTCACTAACAAGCAGGAGCATGACATCGAAACGAATCCAAAAGTTGCCGATACCGACGAGGATACGCTTACGGATGGTGATGAAGTGAACATTTTCGAAACGAATCCGCTCGTCGCCGAGGTCATCGGCGGAGACCTGATCGATCGCGAAGATGTGACAGCTGAGGCCGGTTCCACTTACAATGACTCGGGAACTTTTGACGCATCGAATCTACTGGATGGCGAAACCGATGAAGGAAATCGCGACGCTCACTTGGGAACACACTGGCTCGCGCTTGAGGGAACATTCACCGAGACGGTGACCTTTGATCTGGGCAGCAACTACAATCTGTCCGGGCTTCGCATTTTGAATACCTCGAATAGCGGTTGGAATGACTCGGAAACTGATACGTTTACGATCGCTACTTCGACCAACGGCGAGACTTTTTCTGAACCTTCTGCTGCGATCACTGCACTGGATTTTTCCGAGGGCGTGCAGGCCGTTCCGTTTGCGGCGGAAAATATCACGCATGTGCGACTGACGGTCACCAATGACAATGCTGATGATCAGGAAACCGATGACGTCCGCGTCGGGCTCAATGAAGTGGAGTTCCTCGGCGTGCCGGGGCCGAGTCCTGGAATACTCATCGATCCCGAGACGATCGTTGCTGAGGCAGGATCTACCTATAATGACAGCGGCACCTTTGATGTGTCGAATCTTCTCGATGGCGAACTGGATGAGGGGAATCGAGATAGCCACCTCGGAACTCACTGGATTGCGCTTGAGGGAACGTTCACGGAAGTGGTGACGTTCGATCTGGGGCAGGCCTACGATCTGACTAAAATCAATATTTTGAACACTTCGAACTCCGGATGGAATGATTCAGAAACCGACCGCTTCACTATTGCTACTTCGACTGACGGAGGAGGCAGTTTCTCAGATCCAGGCGAAGAAATTGAGCTACAGGATTTCACGGAGGGATTTCAGGAAGTGCCTTTTGTGAAATCTGGAGTCACCCATGTCCGATTGGAAGTGACAAATGATGACTTGGACGACCAGGGAACAAACGATCTTCGCGTTGGATTGAACGAAGTGATGTTTTTTCAGGATCCCGGCGCGGACAGCGATGGTGACGGCATGCTCGACGTTTGGGAGATCGCGAATTTTGGTGACCTGACACGGGTGGGCACGGAAGACGAGGATGTGCCTGCGCCAGACGGGCTGACAAATAAGCAGGAGCACGACAGGCGCACGGATCCAAAGAATCCTGATTCTGATGGCGATTTGCTGACCGACGGCGATGAGGTCAACACACACTTGACCAATCCTAACAATTCAGATTCCGATGATGATGGGTTGTCTGATGGTGCTGAAGTGGTGACTCACATGAGCAATCCCAATAGTAGCGATTCTGACGGCGATGGCTTGAGTGATGGCGACGAGGTGAACACGATCGGGACCAGTCCGATTCTGGTAGACAGCGATGCGGATGGTCAGGATGATGGTTTCGAAGTTGCTCTTGGATCGGATCCAAAGGATCCGGCGAGTAAGGCAGACGTTTTGGTGTCGACTGCAAAGTTTATCAGTGCCGACGACGAAGCTCTGGACTTTGAGGGCGAATTTCTCTATGCAGTGAATGCCAGTTCCTCAGGTGAAGCTGGTCAAGTAGGCGACGCATTCTTTACGGGTGAGAATGACACGGATGGCTTCACGCTGGACGCAGTAAATGACGAATCTCCCTGGGGAGATCCAATGGAGTTTGGCGATGGTGACGATAACGACAACCTTGAGGCTGTAATGAATGGTATCCGGTGGACAGGCCGTCCAGGAGGAGTCGTGCTCACGATGGAGAATCTGGAGCCCGGCCGCCGCTACAAGCTGCAGACTCTGCACGCTGAGAAATGCTGTGACCGTGGGTGGGACACATTTATCAACGGTGCACGTGTGCTCCGGGATTTTAATGCCGGTCGGCTCCAACTGGAAGATCTCGATAATCCTGGAGGTAACGCCGGGACGGACAGCGGGGCTGTGGTTTCCATCGAGTTTGTAGCAGCTTCCAGTACGCTGGTTGTCGAACTCAATGGCACGGATGTTCCTTTTCCAGACGGCAATGCGATTCTCAATGGAGTGACTCTTGAAGCCTTGTCAGCCAGTGTTCCATTCCAGATAACTTCTGTTACGAGGGATTCTTCTGAAGTGACGCTTACGTGGCAGAGTTCGCCCAACGGTGAGTATTCTGTCGAATACAAAGCCAGCCTGACTGATGAGATCTGGCAGGAACTGGATGATGGAGTGCCTTCTGAAGGGGCCGAGACCTCGTTCACCGATGATGACCCATCACGGACTGGCGCGGCGGTCGGCTATTACCGGATTCGTAAGAACTAATAAAACTTCAATCGGGCCGCCCACGAACAGGGCGGCCCGATTTTTTCCAGCTACCATGGCGGGCAAGTGGAGGGTACTAAATAAGAATTAATAGCGATGGGCATGGCCCGCGAAGGTCGTTCTTTCGGTCTTCCAGCAAGAGACAACGCGACCGTAGCAATCGGTCTTGGTGTGCAGGTAAGTTGTCTTCTTGTAGCGATCGCAGCCACGTGTGAAGTAGCAGGAGTGAATAGGGCGGCAGGTCGTGCTGTAGCTGCTGCGGTGGTGACTCCGGCTCCGTCCACGATCGTAGTCGACTCTGCAGCTGTCGCCGCCTCCGCGCCGATAGGAGTCTGAGTAGCGGTGCCCGCGTTCTTTAGCTTCGGTGTTGACGCTGGTGAGGGGGAGAGTCAGTAAGGTGACCCCGGCGACTATGAGGGTCTTGATTTTGGTATTCATGTTAGTCCCTTTTTTCATTTTGGTTTTGGTTCTAGTCAGCGACATCGTTGTGTGAATTGCTGCTGGGGATTTGACGGGGCTGCCGGGCGATCATTCAATCGATTGCAAAAAAAATGCGAAGACCACATGGATGGTCTTCGCACTTCAGGATGATAGAATGGTGGTTGTGCTAGTCGAACAGGAAGGGGGTTCCCATCTCGGCATTGAGCGCTTTCTCTTCGGTGAGGTAGCGGTCGGCGAGTGGGTCAAATCCTTTGTCGGCTTTGAATTTTGCCAGGAATTCGTTCACCTGATCACGCATCTCATCATTGCCTTTGCGGATTCCTATCGCCCACTGCTCCCTTTGAAACGATTCAAGAAGTGCCTTGGTGGTGTCGGGGTGGCTCTTGTGATGTTGCCAGATGGAAAGTTGATCGTAGATCCACGCCTCAGCTTTCCCTTGCGATACTTCCAGTGCGCACGCGGCGTCCAGGGTGAGCGATGTCAGTTTGGCATTGGGCAGATGCTCTTGAGCATAAGATTCTCCAGTCGTCCCTCTCCGTACTGCGATGGTGGGCGTCCCGGTTTTCAGATCGTCGATGCTGGTGATCGTCGAATCTTTACCGGCCAGGATCGCCAGCTCAGTGGTCACATAGGGATCAGAAAAATCGATGGATTTGCGTCGCTCGTCGGTTGCCGTCATCGACGAGATGACCAGGTCGATTTTGCCGGTGCTCAGTCCGGGAATGAGGCCTTCAAATGGCATGGATTCGATCTCAAGCGGTCGCCCGAGATGAGCGGCGAGGGCCTCTGCCATGCGCACGCTTACCCCATCGGGATTGCCACTGCTGTCCTTGAACTCGAACGGCGGATAGGTGAGATCTATGCCGACTCTCAGTGGTTCCGGGCCGGATTCGCCGCACGAGACGAGGCCTAAGGCAGTTGCGGTCACTGTGGAGGAAAGCAGGGCAAGAAAGTGTAAACGTTTCATACTGGAGATTCTAACGCCGTCCGCTCAGAACGCACGTAGATTGAGCCGTGCGTGAGGGATGCGGGGTGATGTTCTATAGGATCTACCGTTCCGAGCGTGTGATATTGATTGCAACTGGCGGGTTTTCGGGCTCGAGTATCGGTGTGAAGCTGAAGTTCCATCGCGTTCATCCTCTGCGCTTTCTGAGCTGCGGCTGGATCGCTGTACTGGCGATGATGCTGGTGGCGATCGGGCATCCGAATCATGATGCAATCGCCGAGGTAGACTGGAATAGTGAAACCGGTTCCCTGGAGGTGGCGCTGCGGGTAAATGCCCACGAACTGGAGAGGGTGGTATCCACGGCAGCGGGCAAGGCTCTGGATCTTGACGACGCGACCTCGACGGAGCCGCTGAAGAAATACATTGCCGCAAAAATGCGTTGTCTGGATGGTGAGGGCAAGCCTGTGGAGATGAAGTGGGTAGGTGCGGAGATCAGGGTGCGTTCAGCCTGGATTTATTTCGAATTTCCAGTGGGCAAGCTGTCAGAGGAAGCGGTCACAAAATGCTCGCTGGCGAACACTGTGTTTTTTGACGAATACGAAGACCAGACGAATACCGTCGCGTTTCGCCTTCGTCCAGATGATGGCCGTAGCTTCTATCGATTTTCCAAAGACCGGCCGATCGTAAAGCTTTCGCCTACTGAAGAGAAGGACACGCAAGAATTGAAATCGCCCGAACCGACACCGACTGTTGAGAATGAGTGAACCGAGCCAACCGCTGGTGCCGATGGGCGAAGGAGATAAACATGAAGTCGTACCGCCGCCATTGCCATCGATCTCGCGGCGAGCAAGAATTTCGTACGTCGCGGCGGCCGGATTGTTTGTAGTGGTGGCGTTCGTATTTTGGGGGCAGCACTTCCTCGATGAGCCCGAGCCGCCCGCGCCTGACCATGTGCGCTATGGCAATGTCGCCGGGCAGCTGCAGCTACTGCTCCAGAGCAAAGTGATGGTGGGGCAGGCGATGGCCCTGGAAAGTGGGGTGCAAAGCGAATTATCTCCTGACAGTGGCACCATTCTGGAGACCATCGCAAATGAGGTGGAAACACTCGACGGCGCAGCAGCCCGCGCGCTGGCAGCACTCCATCTTTTTTTGCAGCCAGACGACATTGATGGAGCGTTGGCTCAGCTTGATTCCGTGAAGGAGCTGGAACCCGGCGAGCCCGAAATTCAGGAGATGGTCCGGCAGGAAATCATTTCTCCCGGCACCCTGACTCAAGAGCAGCTGGACGACCTTCAATACCAGATGCACTGGTTCGCGAATCCGCTGCTGCTGGCCAGGGAAGATCAGACGAATCCCGATCGCCAGAAGCTATTGATGAATGTCACGCTGCTCTTTGTTTTTACAGCAGTGGTGGGGATGGCCTTCCTGATGGGATTCTTCGTAGGGCTGGTACTTCTCACGATGGCCGCCGTGCGCCACTCAAATGGCATCCGCATATTCACTTTTGATGAATCGCAGGGGGGCAGCTGCGCGCACCTGTGGGGCTTCATCGCATATCTCGGCTTGATGGGGTCGCCGATCCTTCTCATTGTCATGAAAATCGAAGATCCAACGGTGGCAGCGCTGGCGAGCCCGCTGGCATTTCTTCTGTCGTTACTGGCGGGAGTGGGCATCGCGATTGGATTCTCCAGCGGGTCATTCGGCCAGCGGACACGCGCTCTGGGGATTCACTCTGGAAAGGGGGTTTTTCGCGAAATCGGAAGTGGGATCGTCGGCTACTGCTGTGTCCTTCCCATTGCTGCAGTTGGTGGTTTGGTTTCCCTGCTGGTATGGTGGCTGTCCAGTTTCTTTCCAGCGAGCGAAGCTACCGAAACCGTGACCGGACATCCTATCGGCGAAATGTTTTTTGACGCGCCCGTGGCCGCCCGCATTGGGCTGCTCCTGCTCGCTGCAGTTGCGGCTCCGCTCATCGAAGAGACGATGTTCCGCGGCGTCCTCCACCGCGGGCTGCGGCGCAGCTTTTCCATGCCTGTTGCTGGTTTGATTGGAGCGGTCTGCTTCGCTGTCGTGCATCCTCAGGATATTGTGGCCCTGCCCGTTCTCTCTGCTCTGGCCTTCGGCTTCATGCTGATCCGAGAGTGGCGGGATTCCCTGATCTCATCCATGGTGGCTCACGGGCTGCACAATGGAACGCTCATGTTGGGCCTCTGGATCGGGACGATGTAGGATGTGCTCGTTTGCTCAAGCTCCCCCCTCATGAAGCGCAGGGCTTTCATTCGGTAGAGAAAGCAGCGCGGGCGCGCTTTACGAAGTTGGAGTCGGAGGGGTGTCACAAGATTGCAGCCAAGCTCAGGTGCCGTTATGATGAACTGAAAGCTACCGAAGAACGGGCCCGGTGAGGATTTGAACGAATCCCTCTGGAAATCCTATTCGACCTGCCGGATCCGATAGTAACCTTCAGGTTCGCTCATATGTGCAGGATTGTCGTCAGTGAAAGTAGTAGTTTCACCTTCTGAAGAAACGCTGTCATCCAGTTCGATCCAAAATTGCTCAGTTAGCGTCTTTTTGTAGTCGACAGAGTAAACCGCACCCGGTGCGCTGGTCCATGTAAGTGAGTAAGAATCGTCCCGTTTAACCCGCTCGATTCCACGCTCGCCTCATCGTTCAGTGAATCCTACGGCTTTGACGCGTCCATTCCTCTCGTTGGACCGTGGTTGGATGGGGCGAAATTGAATGATGGCGGTGGTGCTGTACATGTCTACCGCCGGATCGCAGTCGAGGAGCCGGATGATGTGAGATTGCTTGTTGAAGACAGTGTCCAATACAGTGACGGGCCCGGCTGGCCGGAAGCAGCTGACGGTTCGGGAGCATGGCTCGTTCGAGCCAATCTGCTGGGCATTGGTGACAACGGCAGCAATTGGCGGGCTTCCTCATCGACGAGCAGCAACAGGTTTACGCAGTGGACGATGAGTGCTTTCCCGGATGGCACTCCAACCGCCGCAATGCTTCCTGCGGCAGATTTTGACAATGACGGCCTAAGCAACCTTGCCGAATATGCATTTCTACGGGATCCCTCAGCTGCCGATCCCAATGAGCTTCTGACGGCGACGGCGAGCGGCGATGGCAGGATTGAGATCAGGCATCTCGTGCGAACCGACGATCCGACTCTCAGTTATCAGGTGAGGGAATCGTCCGATTTGATCAACTGGTTCGATGATGTCCAAAGTTTCACCATCGAATCGGAAGCTGCAGTGACGCACGTCTCTGCTCTCCGCAGGATCCGATTTGCCGATCCGTCTCCTGATGCGCCTTTTCGATTCTTCAGGATCGAAGTAAGCGGAACTCTTTAGAACGGCACTCATTGATGGCGAGATCATCGATCGAGAAAATGTGAACGTTGACGGGGCTGCGTTTGTCAGTAACCAACACCGTGAATGGCTGTCCCCTCAGACAAACATTTCCGCAGTACACGTAAGAATCCGTTGCTACTATGTGATGGCGAACGAGTCGCGAATATCCAGGGGAATCAGACACACGCCTAAGAATTCTAATTTCTGGAAAATTGTTGAAATGATGCTTAAGGTCGAACAGTCAGGAAATGCTGATTGCAGTGCCCTGGCTGAACGCCCGTTAATGTCAAAATTCCCATGTTGATGATGAAAAAGTTGCGAGTTCTTCTGCCTGTCTTGATGCTGAGTATGGGCACTGTTCAAGCCCAGTCGGCGGAGAGAGTGAATGGGATCGCGGCGGTAATCGATGGTACTCGCGTGGTAACAAAATCGGAAGTCCGAGAGGCTGTGAACGCCCAGACCGCGCTCCTCAAGCAACGCGTTTACAGCGGTCAAATGACCGAGAACGATTACCGGAGCACGGTAAAAAAGCTGGAAGAGGAATCACTCGACAGCCTGATCGAACGGGAGCTGATCCTGCGGGAATTTGAAAAAATGAACGGTGAGATCAAGTCGCAGTACATTGATGAGGATGTGAACCGGATCGTGCGGGAACAGTTCGACGGCGACCGCGGCAAATTTCTTGAAGAGCTGAAGGCCAGCAATATCAGTCTCCGAAAGTTCAGGCAGTTGCGCGAGAAAATGCTCGTGGTGCAAATGATGAGACAGCGTGAGACTGGAGTGATCCCGCCACCCACGCCGGAACAGCGCGAAACTTATCTTAAGGAGAACGCAGATCGTTTTCGCGAAAAGGACTTCATCAAGCTGCGCACCATCACAGTGCTTAAGACATCGCAGATCCCCGGCACGACTCCCGAGAAACAAAAGAAGCTTATTGGTGAAATTCGTTCCCGTCTTGCAAACGGCGCAGACTTCGAAACCGAGGCGAAAACCTATTCTCAGGACAGCCGATCGGAATACGGCGGCGACTGGGGTTGGATTGACCGCGATACATTGAAGCCTGCGCTGAGCCAGGTAGCGTTCAAACTCGCCCCCAAGACACTGAGCGAAATCGTCGAGGACAATCGCAGCTACTACATTCTTTACGTTGAGGCAAAGCGCCCCGGCGCACTGAAACCGATGAGTGAAATCCAGGACGGTCTGGAGAAGATGATCATGCAGGAGGAACGCAAAAAGCGCCACGATGCCTGGGTGTCCCGGTTGCGCGAGAAGGCGGTCATTAAGGTGAACTGAGCGCCGTGGAGCGGGCTGTGCTCGGGCCGTTGCGGGTAAGGGTTGGGCAGGGATGGAAAGGGGGCTTGCTAATGTGCAGAGTCGTTTGCCAGAAGACCTCAAACAGCTGGGCTGGCAGGAAAAGAAGACCAGCTGGAAAAGATTGCCGTGGCGTGGCTGACTCTTCATGTTCGCCGGATGCGGAGTTCTCAGTTTGTCCTTTTGAAGGTTTTGGTCGCGTTCCTGCTCATGATTGGGGCGGGCCGGGCGCAGGAGTCACCACTTCTTCAGGGGCTGAGCTGGGAGCTTGTCGACTCCGTTCCTGCCGAGGCAATTGAGATTCCTGCTGCGGCGCTATCGGTGGCTTTGCCTGAGGGCACGTCTGGGGATGGGCTTGTTATCGCGCAGAAAAATGGCTTCTCCGACTGCACCTATGTTCTCGACGGCACGAGCCTGCATGGATTGACATCGAATGCTGCGGGCTGGATGTCGCTTCGCTCCGCTCCTGCCGCAGTCGCCGATGATTCCTCTACCGCCTTCCCGGTGGGCGAGCACTACATCTTTGTGACCATCGGCACGGGAGAATTGTTCGTCTACCATACTGTCACCGATAGCTGGGCAGCTGCGGGATCGGCGCCCACTGAATTGATTCGGGCTCCCGTTTCGGCGATTACGAATCCTGACGGAACTCAGCAGCTTTACCTTGCCGGGAATGGGAAAATCGCACGCCTGACTATTTCTCCTTCAGAGCGGGCGTTCGGTTTTTTCAACTACTTTACGCTCGGCATGTATCTGGTGGCGCTCGTTGCCATGGGCTTTGTGTTTTCGAGACGGATGAACAGCACGGACGACTTCTTCAAAGCAGGGGGGAGGATCCCGTGGTGGGCTGCGGGCATCAGCATCTTCGGCACGCAGCTGTCTGCGATCACCTTCATGGCAATCCCGGCGGCCACTTACGCGCAGGATTGGACCCGCTTCTGGGGGCAGATGAGCATCGTCGCGGTGGCCCCATTCATTGTCACTTTCTTCCTGCCATTCTTCCGGCGGCTGAATGTGACGACGGCTTACGAATACCTCGAGAAACGATTCAACGGCACTGTGCGCATCATCGCGAGTTCTCTGTTTATACTGATGCAATTCGGCCGCATCGGTATCGTGCTGCTGCTGCCATCGATGGCGCTGCACGTCGTCACAGGAATGGGTATTCACACCTGCATTATGTTAATGGGTATCCTCTGCATCCTCTACACCGTGATGGGGGGAATCGAGGCCGTCATCTGGACGGATGTTTTACAAGTGGTTGTGCTGGCCGGCGGGGCAGTGCTTTGCCTGATCCTGATGGCAGTTGTCCACGATGGAGGCTGGAATGCGATGGTATCGACTGCCGATGCGGCTGATAAATTCCGGACGTTCGATTTTCGTTTTGATTTTTCTGAACCGGTATTCTTGGTGATTCTGTTAGGGGGATTTGGCAATGCTCTGGTCAGCTATGGCTCGGATCAGGCCGTCATCCAGCGCTACCTGACGACTTCCACTGAACTGGGCGCGGCACGGGGAGTGTGGACGGGAGTATTGCTGTCGATTCCGGCATCGTTGCTGTTTTTTATGATCGGCACGGCACTCTACGTCTTCTACCAGTCCCACCCTGCCATGCTGGATCCAGCGCTGACCAAAAATGACTACGTCTTCCCGTATTTTATCACCACCCAGCTTCCCGCCGGTGTTGCCGGGCTGCTGATTGCTGCGGTCTTTGCTGCGTCAATGTCCAGCCTCGACAGCAGTATGAACAGTGTGGCGGCTGCCTTTACCACCGACTTCTATCGCAAGCGCCAGCCTCAAGCGAGCGAAGCGAGTTGCCTGCGTGTGGCGCGGAGAACGACCATCGTGATCGGTGTGCTCGGCACGGCTTTCGCATCACTACTGGCGGAAGCTTCTGGGGTGAAGTCGCTGTGGGATCAGTTCAACCAGTTTCTGGGACTCTTCGGCGGTGCTCTCTGCGGATTGTTTTGCCTGGCAATTTTCATCCCCCGTGTCGGCTCCAGCGCAGCGCTCGCTGGAGTGCTGATCAGTTTCGCCGTACAGCTCGCTGTGAAGTTTTTCATCTACCCGCAACTTCACGGCTGGTTCTATGGCGTGATGGGCATCACTGTCTGCGTGCTCGGCGGGCTGGTTGCGTCGTTTTTCCTGCCCAGTCCATCTCAGAAATCACTGGCCGGATTGACCTGGAAAAATCGTCTGGAATAGCCCGACATCATCGACCAGTGTTGCCCCAGTTTTCTCTCCACTATGACACAATCGACTCCCCAACAACTCGTATTTCTCGACGCGGCAACCATGGCGTGCGACGGCGATATCGACCTCAGCGTTCTTGAAGAATTCGGAACGCTGATGGAATACGCCATCACTGCGCCTGAGGAGACTGCACAGCGCCTGGTTGGCGCTACCATCGCGCTTACCAACAAGGTGGTCATTGGAGGCGGGGAAATGGACGCCGCAGGGCCGAGCTTGAAGCTCATCGTGGTGTGTGCTACAGGGACGAACAATATTGACCTCCAGGCAGCTAAGGAACGAGGGATCGGGGTGTGCAATGTCAGCGGATACTCGACAGCAGGTGTGGCCCAGCATGTATTTGCATTGCTGCTGAACCTCGTGACTCACTGTCACCGCTACGTGAGCGAGCCGGAGAAGTGGGCTGCCTCACCCATTTTTACCCGCATGGATTTTCCCATCATGGAATTGAATGGCAAAGTGTTAGGGATCGTGGGCTTTGGGTCGATCGGAAAACGGGTGGCGGAGATCGGGCGCGCTTTGGGAATGCGGGTGCAGGCGCTCCAGCGGGATGATTCATTCTCCAAAAGCAGTGACATCGCCCGGGTGCCGTTGAAAGAGTTCTTTGAGAGCAGCGATGTAATTTCGCTGCATTGCCCGCTGAGTCCGGAGACGGAGCAGATGATCAATGAGGAGTCGCTGAGCTGGATGCGCCCCGGGGCGTTCCTGATTAACACCGGGCGTGGCGGTCTGGTGGATGAAGGCGCACTGCTGGCGGCGCTGAGCAGCGGGCATCTTGGCGGAGCGGGCCTTGACGTCCTTTCTGTTGAGCCGCCATCGGCCGATCACCCGCTGCTGACAAGCAGGCTGCCAAATCTGCTCATCACGCCACACACGGCGTGGTCTGCCGTCGAATCCCGCCAGTTGCTAATGGAGGGGGTGATGACCAATATTCGGTCATTCCTGGCCGGAGAGTCTGCGAACCGGCTGGTGTGATCGGTGGGGAGGTCAGGATTCCGCTTTGCCGAGACCACCGATTGTGAGTCCCAGCCAGGCAGCCAGCAGGCCTCCTGTAATGCTGGCTGCCAGATACAGCGCTGCCGTCCCATGCTGCCCGCGTTGCAGAAGGTTCACCGTTTCAAATCCGAACGTGGAAAACGTTGTAAATCCTCCCAGCACGCCCGTGAATAGGAAGCCGCGCAACTGCGGTGAAATTCCCGCGCCGAGCCATCCGTAGAGCAGGCCGAAAACCAGGCATCCTAACATATTCACCACGATGGTACCTGACGGGAAATCACCCGTCGTTCGCGCCTGGATCCAGCCGCCAAGGGCATACCTGCTCAAGGCACCAATCGCGCCACCAGAGGCGATGCACAGCCAGGCAAGGTACGGAGTCTTCACAGATTGCCAGCCGCCTCTTCGATGGAAGGTGCCATGAGTGGGCCGTCGCTGGTGGCTCCAACATCGGAGAGTGATACGCGCTTTCTGCGGTCGAGAAAAGAGCCTTCTTCCGATCGTTCGGTTGGCGGCGTAGCGCCGCTGTTGATCAGGGACACTCCTTCGAAGGCGGCATCTGTTACGGTGGTCGCCGCGTCGAGCAATACCACGTCAGGAACTTTAGTGTCCGCCACCTCCAGCTGTTGGGCTGGTTCTGGCTCGGAGGGCACACGGGAAACTGCTGGCTGGCTGGTGCTAATCATGCTTCCTGAGCGGCTCGGCGTTGAAGAGGGCGGGATCGGCATGATGACCGGTGGCATCTCATCTTTTTGCGCTGCAGTTGTGCTTTCGTCCAGTTCGATGTCGGAGCTCGCTTCTGGTGCCGGAAAACCTGCAAGAAATGGATCCTCCTGCGGTGCTCCAGCACGTTGGATAGTTGCATCCGTGTAATCATGTTCCTCATCCCAAAAACCCGCCAGCGGATCTGCCCCGTCGGAGGGCTGTGGGAGTTGTGGTTCCTTGAAGGAGTTCAACTCGTCGCTTTGAGTCGTCGAGACGAATGTACCATTCGAAGAGTGTAGCGCTCTTTCAGCTTCCTGATAGTGTTCTACGGAAAGACTGCCCCCTCGGGCTTCGAGCTCCTGAGTGGTCGGCCAATAGTCAGTTTCCGGCGTCAAGCTTGCGAGGTGGCGTTCGTCAGGTTCACCCTTTCCCGGCAATGCTGTCGCTAGGCCTCCGCTGCTCTTGTTTGTGGAGGCTGTCCCACCCTCTCCAATTTTCCAGTTTGGATCGCCCCAAGTGTCGTCATCATTCTCTTTTGGACGAAACAGACTGCACGAAATGAGAGAACTGCAGATTCCCGCAGTGAGCAGCACACGAAGACTGAAGATGAAATATCGCACCAGATAAACTACATCATTCTAACTGTTTCGGAAAGCCATAATTTCAATAAAATCTTAAACTCTGAGCTCGCTGAACTATTCTGCAGGGTGAATTCCCACTTTGTCGGCCAGTCGGACGAGGTCAGCGACGGAATCCGCACGCATTTTCTTGATCATCCGCCCCCGGTGCACCTTCACCGTCTTCTCAGTAGTACCGAGCCGCTCGCCAATCTGCTTGTTCAAAAGGCCGGCGATCACGTGCGCCATGACTTCACGCTCACGGTCTGTGAGCGTGTCCACTCTGGCTTGAACTTCGTCTCGTTCGCGAGTGCGCCGCATGTATTCCATTTCCAGGGAGATAGCCCGGTCGATCGCAGTGAAGAGTTCTTCCTCCGTAACGGGTTTCATCAAAAAATCGACGGCCCCCGCGCGCATTGCATCCACTGCGACGGGGACATCGCCGTTGGCGGTGAGAAAGATGATAGGAATCTGCACGTTATTCTTCACCAGCAATTCCTGAAGTTGGATCCCATTGAGGCCAGGCATGTGGAGATCCAGTATCAAGCATCCTGGGTGCGAAAGTGTCACTTCGCGGAGAAATTCCTCGGCAGATCCGAATGTTTCCACTGTCCGGTCGTTCGATCGAATCAATCGCGACAGTCCCCGTCGCACAGAGTTATCATCATCAACAACGTAGATAGTCGCATCAGGAATAGTCATTTAAAATCTGGATAATTTCAATTTAAGATTCTTCTGTTAGCGCAGTTTGAAGGAACGTCGATTAAAGTAAACACAAGTTACCTGAATCAGAATTTTTGCGCTGTAAAGGTGTGAATTTTAAGCTAGGAAAAGAATCTATTGAAATCGTGGCCTAAGAACAGACTGAAATTCGTTTGTAAGATTACCCCGTCATTGATCAGAGTCTTTGTCCTGGCGAGGGTGGTACTTTTGGCGTTAGGGCTCGAAAGTGTTTCCGCTCACGTCATACGCTTTGAGAAATTGCCGCGGAGTGTGACGTTGTCAGACCCAAGGGCGCGTGCAGTCCATTGCGATTATTTGGGCCAAATCTGGATTGGTTCAGAAAAAGGGCTCAGCAAATACGACGGCCAGACGATGATAGAGTATAGGCTGGACGAGTCACCGGATGCCGAACTGTCGAACTTCAAGGCATCAGCGATTTACGAGGATACCTCACACCGATTGTGGATCGCAGGTGCAGAGTCAGGCCTGCTGATGTTTGATCCTCGCATCGAGCAGTTTCAACAGTTCTTTCATGAGAATTCCGCTCCGACCGGAGAAGTACATGCGATTGCTGCAGGCGAGGATTGCCTCTGGCTGGCTACTGAGAGCGGGCTTATCGCGCTCGATTTGGATACTCTCGAATTTGATAATTTAGTCCCAGAGATTCCCATATCCGCCGTCTATGAAGAGCCCGGGCAAGGGCTCTGGCTGGGTACCGGCCATGGTACGCTACTCCGTTTCAATACGGCTACCAGAATGATCGGGGAGGAACTTGTCCTCAATTCCATTGGAACGAAAGCAAAGCGAGACATGAAGATCGTGCCGGGGACAGGGGACGATCTTTGGATCGGAGTATCTGGAACTCAAGGCGGCGGTCTCTACCGTTTTGATCGGGCGACCGGGAAGCTAACTTCTTACTTTCATGATGAGAGCGACTCCGGCAGCCTCAGCGACAACAGCATCACCGCCCTGAAGTTTGATGACGCGGGGGTTCTCTGGATAGGAACGCGAGATGGGGGGCTGAACCGGTTGGCGCCGTCAGAAGACAGGTTTATCCGCTTTGCGCCTGAACCTGAAAACAGCACCAGCCTTCCTCATGTCCACGTCACCGGGATTGCGGAAGATCACTCTGGGTGGCTTTGGATTGCGACTCGGGGAGGTGGCGTATGCCGCTTTGATCCGAGGCAGTCCTGGTGCGTGCTCTACGAATACGCAGCGGCCCACAAGGATGTGGGATTTTTCGGACGAATCTCAGCCATCGCGCAAGCGCCGGAAAGCAACGTCTGGATCGCATGTGCGAAGGGAATCATTGAGTGGCACAGCACGGAGGACAGATTCATTCACTATCTGGAAACTCGGGATGAAAATGACACACTGTCAGGTACATCGTTCCGCACCATTCTAGCAGATGGAAGAAGGCAAAGGCTTTGGATCGGTGGCAAGAACGGGGTAGTTGTCTACGACTTGGAGGCGGAAAAAGCTCGACGCCTCGATTCCATTCCCGACAATGTCAGAGCCACTGTCGAGGTAAATGGGCATCTCTGGATCGGTACTGCCAGCGGGCTAAGGAGCTTGGAAATGGCCACGGAAAAGGTAACCGCTTTCCAAGCGAACGAAATGCTGTCCAAACCAATCGAAGCACTCTGTGCGGATGGCGATGGCTTGTGGATTGGAACCCAAAATGATGGCCTCCTGTATTTGGACTTTGCCTCCGGCCAGACAGAGGAGTTCACAATGAATCCCGGTGCCGGTAGTCTGCCCAGCAACAGCATACGATCCGTTTTCGTTGATTCTCGCGGCTGGGTTTGGGTAGGCACTCTTCGTGGGCTTTGCCGGAGAGATGGCGACTCTAGGAAGTGGATCGTCTATGACAATGGGGGGGGATTTGCGAGCCGGGAAATCCGCACAATCGGGGACGACCGGGAGGGCAACCTATGGCTCGGAACGGTTTCAGGGATTGTCAGGCTGGCGGCGGTCGATTCCGATTCTCCCATTTATCACTTCTATCCGGAACTGAATGGTGCCCGCATCGGATCCGTGCAAGGGTACTGTGAGGTAAACGGCAATCTGCAGCTGTTCGGCGGCTACCATGGCGTGTATCGAATCGATCCAACCCTCTGGCGCGACACGGGCCCCCCAAAGGTCGTTTTTAGCAATGTGAAATTTGGCAATTTTATTGTTCCCATTTTAAACCATAAAAACTCTCCGTTGAAAGCTCATATCAACGTTGCCCGCCGAATCGCACTTCCACCGGATCAAAAGAGCATCACCGTCGATTTTGCGGCCTTGGATTTCGATTCCATCGATCTGCATCGCTATTCTGCAAAGCTGCTGCCATTCGACACACGTTTCTCAGATTTAGAGAATACCAGTCACGTCACCTATACCAATCTTCCCCCTGGTGACTACACTCTTTACGTCCGTGCGGCAAACAGCAGGGGAATATGGAGCGAAGATCCTGAGACGCTCCAGATCACAGTGCTGCGTGCCTGGTGGCAGACGTGGGCCTTTCGTTCCGTGATCTTCGCACTTACAGCAGGATGCATCGTTTTAGTCTTTCGCTTCCGAACCCAGCGGATCCGCAAGCGCAACCAGCAACTCGCAGGAGAAATCGTTCAGCGCAAACGAGTTCAGGAAATACTGAGCGGCCGCGAACAATTTATCCGAATCGTTACAGATCACATACCAATTCTGATCGCATATGTGGATCCACAACTGAGAATCCAATTCTCCAACAATCGTTTCCGGCAGCTCTTTCGCCGATCGGAGGAGGAAATCACTGACATCACCCTAAGGGATATTTACGGCCAGCTCTATGAGCAAAAAATAGCTTCGCGGGCTAAGTCAGCGCTGCAGGGCGAAGATGGTACCTATCGATGTGAATTCCCGGTAGGTGAAGGGGAGATTCGGATTTATGAATGCACCTACGTGGCCCACCGCTCCACTGCAGGTGATGTCATCGGTTTTTTTCTGCTGGCCGAAGACATTACTGATAAGGTGCGCACTGAAAAAGAGTTACAGGGACGCCGCGATGAACTGGCCCATTTTTCGCGGGTTGCCCTCATTGGCGAAATGACTGGAGCGCTCGCCCATGAGATCAATCAGCCGCTCGCAGGAGTGAGTTTTCAGGCCCAGGCCGCTCGTAGACTCCTTGCCAAACCTGGGGAATTAGACCGCGACCTTCTGGGCGAGACCATCGAGGATATTCTCAGTGACAACGATCGGGCAGGGCAGATCGTCAGGCGCCTGTGGCATCTCTATAAGCGCAGAGAGGCGGTGCACACTGCTGTGGACATCAACGAGCTGGTGCAGGATACCGTCGAGCTCTCCCGATCCCATCGTGAGCTGAATAACCTGACGCTGAAAGTGGAGCTCCCGGAGGAGCCCGTGCACGTGAGCGGCGACTTCATTCAGCTCCAGCAGGTTCTGCTCAATCTGCTTCGCAATGGAGAGGACTCGATACTTGAAAAGCGCCAGCAGCAGGAACCTCAGGATGGTCAGCAACTGTTTCGAATTGCCGTTCACTTTGATCCTGCCACCGTAGATATAATAGTTACCGACCGCGGTCTGGGCATTTCTCCCCAGCGCATGGCCTTGATGTTCACCCCGTTTGAGTCCAGCAAGTCGACTGGTCTGGGGCTAGGGCTGGCAATTAGCAAGAATATCATCGACTCTCACGGCGGATCCATCCGGGTAGAAAGCGAGGAGGGATTTGGTGCAGCATTTTTCATCCATCTGCCGAGGCTCTATCCAGTACAGCAGTAGACCAAGGTCCTATTCGTTATGGTATTATCTGTTTGTGTAATAATTATTGCTGTGCGATTATTTAAACGTTGAACAGCTTCTTCCATTGGGTTGTGCGGTTCCAACTGGGGGTAAGAAGGTTTTGCAAATGGAAGCAAGTGGATCCGGCACCACATCGTGGTGCCGGGTTTTTTTTTGTTGATGGACTGACATGGCGCCGCTACCGGATGCACCCTTGTGCGGTTAAGCGAACTCAACGAGCCTCAGCAGCAGGCTGCGAGACAGATCCACGGTCCAGTGCTGATTCTAGCTGGAGCGGGGACAGGGAAGACGCGTGTGATTACCACGCGCATCGCTCATCTAATGGCCAAAGGCATTATGCCGGAGAAAATCCTAGCAGTGACTTTCACCAACAAGGCTGCAGCTGAGATGCGGGAGCGCCTTGCCAAGGTTGTGCCCAAAAAAAGAGCTACGAAAGCGACTCTTTGCACATTCCATTCGCTCTGCGTACGCATTCTGCGAAAGGACATCGAACGCTTAGGGTACAAGCGCAACTTTACGATTTACGCCCAGTCCGATCAGGTAGGGCTAGTGCGCAAGATTCTTGCACGCAAAGGCACGTCCAAGGATAAGATGGATCCGAACATGGCGCTCGGAATCATCGGCAAGGCCAAGAATGTGGGTGCTGGCCCGGAGTTTCATGACGAAGGCAGTCTCATGCGGGACGTACATGAGGCCTATCAAAGCGCGCTGAAGCTCCAGAACGCCGTCGACTTTGACGATCTTCTCCTCCTCGCCGTTCGGGTGCTGGAACAATTCCCCGCTGTCAGAACCGACTGGGCATCGACCTATTCCCACATCATGGTCGATGAGTTTCAGGACACGAACAATCTACAAATGCGCTTGCTCCGCGCGCTGGGTGACGATCATCAGAACGTCTGTGTGGTGGGCGACGACGATCAGAGCATCTACGGCTGGCGTGGTGCGGAGATCTCCAATATTCTCGACTTTGAGGCCTTTTTCCCGAACCCCACGGTCGTAAAGCTGGAACAGAATTATCGCAGCACCACACCCATACTACACACCGCAAACAGTCTGATCCGACACAATCGCGACCGACGGCCCAAGACCCTGTGGAGCGATAATCCGGGCGAGGAAATGGTGCGTCTGATCGGGATTCCCGACGATCGCCAGGAGGCAGAGTTTGTCGTGAACGAAATCTGGGAGCAGAAAAATGTGAAGGGACTGCCATGGGAGGATTTTGCCGTTCTGTTTCGCACGAACATGCAGTCTCGCTTGTTCGAGCAATCGTTCCGCGCTGCGAAAATCCCCTACCGCATCGTTGGCGGGCAGAGTTTTTTTGACCGACGGGAGGTGAAGGATCTGCTCGCCTACCTGATGCTGCTGGTGAATCCGGAAGACGACAGCGCACTGCTCCGGATAGTGAATACCCCTCCACGGGGAATCAGTGACGCCACCGTTTCCCTGGCGACAGAAGAGAGCATCCACCGCCAGTCGCCGGTCGCCAATGTCCTGATGGCAACCGACTTTCAAGAGAACCTCTCCAGTCGCGCTGCCACAGCCGTCAATGCGTTCGCCACGCTTATAGGAAACTTCCGCTACACTCTGAGTCAAGATCCCCACCGCTACGCCGAGCTGACCAGCGCCCTGATCGAAGAGATCGACTATGTCGCATACATCAAGCGCGTCTGTAAAACTGGCGAAGAGGCCAATAAGCGCGAAGAGGCGATCTGGGAATTTCTGGAATCGATGCGCGCTCATCAGAGGGGCACTGGCAAGCGGACACTGGAGGCATTTCTGGACGAGATCGCGCTGGCCAGTGATCGCGATGATGACGACGATGTCTCGAAGAAAAAGGGTGTGTGCCTGATCACCCTCCACGCCTCCAAGGGACTCGAGTTTCCGGAAGTCTACCTGATCGGGCTGGAGGAGGGGATCCTGCCGCACAAGCGCTCAATTGAAGAGCAATCCAGCGATGAAGAGCGCCGCCTTCTGTACGTGGGTATCACCCGGGCGATGCGTCGCCTGACAATCAGCTACTGTATCTCAAGGATCAAGTATGGCGACTTGTCCCCCTGCATGCCCAGTTCATTCCTCGCAGAGCTGGATCGCCTCTACCTCGAATCGATTTCGTACGAGGAAGTGATGCAGCAGCCTGTGACCCAAGACTCGGCCGCGGCTTCGTTCAGCGCAATGCGCGCACTTATCAGCGGAGATAGTCGGGACTAAGCTTTTACCACGAACCAGCCCACGACGGCGCTGAGAGAGTGGGTGCCGTCCGGCGTCTGTGATCTCTAAGTTCTACGGCTCAAAAACCATTCGCAGCATCGTTGAAATGATTTAAGATGGTGGAAATTCCAGTCTTCCTGAAGAATCAGCTTTCGGGGCTGGGAATTCATCGCTCGTGACTCCCCTATTCCGCAAGTTCGTTGGTATCAACTGGTTGCTGTTCGCCACCATGGCTGCCCTGCTGATCGCCGGGGTCGTGGCGATTTACAGTGCCGTGGAGTTTCGTGAGGAAGCAGCGTTCAACAGCCTGTGGCGCAAGCAGGTGATCATGATCGGCATCGGCATGGTCGTATTTTTTGTCGCTGCGCTGATCGACTACAAATGGGTGCGCTGGGGGGCGATTCCACTCTACGGAGCAGGCCTGGTGCTGCTCGTCGTCGTGCAGTTGGCCGGAACTGAAGTGAACAGTTCGCGGAGCTGGCTGAATCTTGGAGGTTTTCGATTCCAGCCCTCACAGGCGGCGATGGGTGCCGGGATCCTCATGCTCGCCTTTGTCCTGGCAGAGCTGAACAAATTTCATCCCATTCTCCGCAATCACTTTCTACGCCTCCTGATCGCCGGGATTGTCGGCGGCGTACCGTGTCTACTGGTGCTAAAGGAAGGCGACTTCGGCTCTGCGTCCGTCTGGCTTCCAGTTATGGGGGCGATGCTCTTCGTCGGCAGTATTCCCATGCGCTACATCATCACCATTGTGCTTCTGGGACTAATGGTGGTACCGCTGGTTTACTTTTTTAAACTGGAGGACTACCAGCAGGCCCGGATCACCACTGCGCTGAACGTTTTGCAGGGCAAAGAGATCGATCGCCAGGGGGAAGGATACGCCACTTACCACATTACGAACGCGATTGGCTCCGCAGGCTGGGATGGCAAAGGGTTCCTTGCCAGCAGGGTCGAAGGGCAGAAATCGATCCATCGCATGGGGTTCCTTCCGAAAAACACCGCCCACAACGACTACATCTTTGCCGTCATTGCAGAAGAGCACGGCTTTCGCGGCTGCATGGTTTTGTTAGGTACGCTCGCCGGACTGATGCTTCAGGGCATCTGGGTCGCCTTCCGAAGCCGCGATCCGCTTGGCAGGTTGATCGCCATCGGCACCACAAGCCTGCTGTTTGCCCACACTTTTCAACATGTCGGAATGCAGGTGCACCTGCTGCCGATCACTGGCCTGCCACTGCCGTTCATCAGCTACGGTGGATCCTTTCTGATCATCTCGCTATTCCTCATGGGCATGACCCAGAGTGTCTGGATCCACCGCAATGTGCCAGTGGAGAAGAAAAAGGAACGTGACTGAATCAGTTGCCCTCAGCTCTGTTTTTGCCTCGCCCGCCGCGTCGGCCACTGCTGCTCGTCCTGCGCGATTCTGATCCGCGGAATGCCGTTGGGGTCAAGCCTTCAGGGCTGACTTCCCGAGCGAAGAGGATCTCACCAATGCGAAAGCGAAGATACGAGTCACCTCCAAGCTTTGCGTCCAGAGTCCGCGCGAGTTTCTCTGCAGCATCGTAGTCGCCATTCGCCGCGTAGTAGTCGAGGAACTTCAGCGGCAGCGTCTCGTCACTTTTGTACAGCGATTTCCAGTCATTCATTGCTGTCGAGAGCATCTCAGTGCTCGTGTGGCCGGCTGCTTCGACGCGCATCAGCATCGCTTTGTGTGAACGTTGCGCTGGCTCGGGCAGCTGGTCATAGGCCTTCAATGCAGCCTCATAGTTATTGTCGGCAAAGTTCTGGTTCATCTTGGCTATCGTCGGGAGATTCGCGACGAATGCCGCGCTGACTGCGCGGTCTGGCGCCACTTTGGCGTAGGCGTTGCCGCGGGCAAACTCTGCAACGAGATGGCGGTAGGTGCGGGACAGGGTTTTGCTGACCGTTTCATTGACGCCAACGACAAAAATATCGCGGATGCACCAATCTTTGTCGGCATTTTTTCCCATCAACAGCAGGTGATAGTTCAGGCTGCCGGTCTCATCCGCAGAGCGGAACAGGAGACCCTGGTGTTCGTCGATGGTGCGTGGACGAAGGAAGCGAAACTGCTTGGTCAGCGACTCTTGGATCAGAGGAGTTCCCTGCCATGCGGCAAAGGTGCCACGGCGGAACATCCCTTTGATCCGGTCTGCTTCGTCGCCTGGAGCCACTCCGCTGGTTGCCTGTTCAAAGATCGCTTCGTGGTCGGTGGCAGCAGTGAAAGGGCGGGGATCGCCGATGGAGACGCTATCCTCAATCTGCTTGATGAGCCGCTGCAGCTGGCCGTCAGGCTTTTCCAGTTCTGTCCAAAGCTGTGCTTCGGTCATGGTCGGCTCAATCGATCGCGTTTCGCCCTCCGAAAAATGGGAAATGACGGTGGAAACGATTCCCACAGTGACGAAGAAACGAACGCTGCGCCAGTTTATCCAACGCAAACTTCTGCCCTTCCGGATGCCGGTGATGTCTTGTGTAGTCAAAGCGTCTAGAATTTATAACTTTTGCGACCAAAATACAATACTATTTTCAATCTTGTGAACGCGGTCGTCGGGTACAGGGCCGGTTTGACTTGCATAACACGCTTATAGTCAATCGTATTCGATTTCACGTAAGCGATAAAAAAATGGAGAAGGGGATTGATGCTCTCAATCGTGAGAGGTACCGAGGATGAGCGGCGAAACCGGTGTTTCACTTCTGAAGAACGAAACGCCGATGCTAGACGTTTCTCCCAAAACCAAAACAAGGAAATTCCTAAACCGCTGAGTTTTCGCTGTCACCGATCTGAGCTCATCTGTGGAAATCCTCATACATCTGTGTTTCAATCCTCCCCAAGTTGCGGGAGGTACACCTCAGGAGGGGCTTGGTGGCTGCCAACAGGCTTCTTCTCTGGTGCTACTGGATGCGTCCAAAAGAACGGTTGAAGCGGCGAAAATGGTTGGCCAGGCTGGCAGGTTAGGGTTCTTGTCCCCCCTCGTTTCAGACTGAACAGCCCGAGATTCTCATAGTGGTGATTGCGATCGGGAAGACGGGAAGAAGAACTCCCGAAGGACTTCTCTTCGATGAAGTGGGTTCAAAAAAAATTCTCGTAGAGAAACGCTTCCGCGTTTCCGATCAGCCCTCCAGGCTAACGGCTCAATCCCAGAAGGCCACTTGCTCTCTGATCTTCTTCCGCGAGAACCAGACCAAAATAAAGACCGGAAGGATGAGACCCCAGATCACTTGTGCGGCGATTGCCACTACAATCCAGATTCTTCCAGCGGACGCTGCAAATTCTGCCCCTTCACCTGCCAGTGCTCCAGCGAACTGTAGCTCGGCCACGGCCTTTTGAAATCCGGCGGTGATCGGAATTGTAACGAGCAAGAGCGCGATTTTCAATCCTGCCCACGTTTTAAGTGCCACCACGGCTTTGCGCTTCTTGAACAGGAGAAGGATACCGCTCACTACGAGTACCAACGCGATCAGACCTGTGGCCCCGCCTAGAACCACGAGTTTTCCTGACCACTGGGTCATGAGCGCCTGGTGAGCGGCAGCGCTTGCTTCTGTCATCTGCTGTTGCGCAAGCTTGGCCATAGGCCCCTGCCCAATGATTCCGACGATCGACTGGAGCGCCGCGCCTGCGCCGAAGACAATGCAAATGATCCCGACTACACGGTGCCAGATGTTCTGGCCGGCAACGGGCATCTGTGGCGGCAATGTTGAACCTCTAGAACTGCGGGAATCCATGGCCGCGATGATACTGCCGCCAGCGATGTCTGTGAAGTGAAATTCTTCCAGAGCGAGCGCCTTACTTCAGTGTTGCCTTGAGGCGAAAGTAAGCCGCGCTCTCATCGGATACCGGCAGGGAGGAACGGTAGAGCAGGTTGTCGTGAACGTCGCCGATGCTCTCGCTATGCAATACGACGCTGTCGCTCGACCAGGTGGCAAGATCGGTGCTCAATTCCGCCTGGAGAGTGACATCCTGGCGGGTGTTGTCGCGAACTACTGAAAATGTCAGGTAGCTCTGAGGAATGCCATCGATGTCCAGCATCTCGACCCTCGCTGTGAATGGCATGTCCCGTAAATCCGAAACTTCGTCGGAACGACCGGTTGCGTATTCGATCAGCGCCTGAATGCCATCGCCGTCCTGATCAGCAGCCGGATCTCCGGTGAACCCAGTGAATGGCTGGCGCTCCGTCATACCCGGACTGCCACCAGCCACCGGAGCTGTTTGCCAGTTGGTCACCAGGCTGGGATCGGAGTTTTCAAATGGTTGGTTGAGTTCCAGGCTACTGCCTTCACCATCAGCGCTCGTCGGCCAGGGCTCGGAGTCGCTGTAGGTGATTTCGCGCATCAATGTGCCATCCGCCGCTGTGAGAGCGAGCGTTTCTCCACTGTTGCTCAGTCCAGTACCGTTGGCAAACTCACCGACGATGAGGCTCTCGTTCACTCCCGGATAAGCGGCCATGAACGCAGCTCGATCCTTTACCACCAGCACGGCCTGTCCGGGTGCCAGGAATAATCCGTTGGGAAAATCAAAGTCGATGCCGCGCGAAAAGGTGACGCCAGTCAGATGAACGGTGTCCGTAGTGGTAATGTTAGCCACCTCTATGAACTCGGAGTCATCGCTGCCGGCGGGATTGTACATAATCTCTGAGATGGTTAGATTCTGCGCGGAAGCCGGGGTTCCCTGTAGGAACGTGGCCACGGTCAACGGGCTCCATTCCTCGCCGCTCAACGCGCGCGCTTTGACGGTGGCTGCGATGGGCAGGCCGACAGGTCCGGTATAGGCGGATGCTGTTGGCGAGAACACATCGGTGGAGATGGTGACGCCTTCAAGCTTGGCCGAAATCATGTAGTCCGAGCTGCCGGGTGACGAGTTCATACCTTGGATTGCCAGGATGTTCTCGCCGGTGACAAGCTTGTCGACTTGCGCGGAGATATCGAACGGCTCGAAGACAACGGCGTCCGAGTCAGGGTGGTTGCCAATTGCCCGTGAGTCCCAGGCGACTGTGCCCGGCACATTGGCGGAGGCGACTTGCACGCCGTTGAGATAAGCGACGAAGCCGTCGTCATACTTCATGGACAACTGAAGTCCGCTCAGTGCACCTGGCGTATCGACTTGAAATGGAATGCGGATGTAGGCCGATGCATTGACTCCCTGCATCCCAGTGATCGGCAGCTGAATGATGTCCTTGTAGTCTCCCGGAACTCCTTCGAATCCGACACCTGTTGTGCCACTGATCCAGCTGGAGTCGTCAAAGCCTGATGTCTGCCAGGAGGAACCGAGCGAATCATCGGTCGGAACAAAAGCCGTTGCCGCTGTCCCTTCCTCAAATATGGTGGAGAACGAAGCCGTCGCTGGTCGCGCACGCGGGTCGCTGCCATCGGTGGTGAAGTAGATGGTGCCCGCGCCGGCTGACATTTCCAGGCGGAAGTCGGAACCTACGAATCCGCCATGTTGCGAAAATGCAGGGGCCTCAGTGTTTGGGTAGAGATCGGCGGAGCGCAGACGGCTGATGGTGGCGCGGGAATCGGTCTCATCGTGCAGGTCAGGGAGAAATTCATCCAGTACTACATCGCGTTCCACTACCCAGTCGGCGTCTCGGGTGTAGAGTGGTTTGCTTGGGCGGTTTCCCCACGGCGTGGTGTCTGCGGTGTCGCCCCAGCGCGCGGATTCCGCGACAATGGCTTTGTCAATCCGATCGGCGAGCCGCCGGTAAAGTGCGCGGCTGTTCGCAAGGCTGAGCGCTCCGTCATTGTGCAGATGTTTGTGAGCCCGGTCAGCGAATCGCAGCCTGAATTCATCGCTCTCCCTTAGATTCTGGAACAAGGCAGCAGGCGTTCCTGCATCTCTTGAACTGAGTCGGTTCAGCGACAGATTATCGAGGACGATTTCCTGATCCCAGGGTTGGAAGATAAAGCCTTCATTCGCGTTGCGTGACTTGCGCGCGGCGTACCAGTTATGATTCGGCCAGTCTTCGGCTCTGGCGTGGAAGTGCAGCAGCATGTAGTCAATGAAGTTGTCGATATCGATCAGGTTCTCCAATTCCGGGTTGGGAGTGCCGTCAGGATTCAGCCCCTGAAGTGCAAGGTACTCTGTGATGTCTTCCACATTGCGCACGGCAGAGTGCAGTTTGTTCCACGCCGCCTTGCTCCCGGAACGCAGCTCGTTGAAATCGTGAATCACGTCCCAGTCCTCGCGTTCACCGCCGAGGTGGTCGGAGTAGAACGATGAATCCATGCGTTCGCTCGGATTGTAGAGCCCCCAGTAAAGGCCGTTGATGTAGAGATGGACGAAGGTGCCTTGCCCAGCGAGGTGTCCCATCTCCAGCATCGATTCCTTCATCCAGACGTCGCGGATGTACTGTGAGTCGTCGGGGCGGTAGCGGCCCGGGTCCCAGCTTGCCAGTCCCCAGCTGTCCGTGAAGCAGGCACGCAGGACGATCTTGTTGAACTCCTCCACTTTGGACTCAGGCACCAACGGAAAGCGCAACTTTGACGCGCCATACTCGCTGCTGAACTCCAGGCGAAACGAGTGCTTTTGCATACGAAAGGGACGCCGACTCGAGCCGCCGTGAATGAGCAGGGCGCAGTTCTCCTGGAATCCCTTTGTTCCGTCGGGTTGAATCAACTCGACGGAGCACGCCTTCTCCCATGCGGCTCCGGTACTGCGGGGATGCGAGTAAATGCCATTGCGGGGGCCGAGAAAGTCGTCGGGATCAAGCGTCACCGACATGGATGGAATGTCGCGAAGCGCCTCTGCCACGGAATAGGTCTGCGTTGCATCATTGACGACTTCCGGATCCATCTCGTAGTCGGCGACAACGGGCCCTGTGTTGACTTCACTGTCGGTGCCCCAGGTTTCAGGGTAGCCTTCAATCGACGCAGGCTGATGGATCACATCATTGACGAAGATATAGGTATGCGTGTCAATGTTGGTCGACCGAAAGCCTTCCTTCACAGCGACTGCGCGCAGTGCTGTGGTGGTCGTAATCTGAATCGCTGCAGAGTAGGCAGTGCCATTGCTGGCGGACGGCTCTGATCCATCAGTGGTGTAGTAAATGGTTGCCCCGTCCGTCGACGTGGAGATCTCTACGTCGAATGGAGCATCGTAGAGCCCGCGATCCACCGAAAAGACGGTGTCTTCCACGATGCCGCTGAACGATGTCGTCGTATTGGCTGCACCCGGCGTCGGCTCAGGAAAAAAGGCCGCAGAGCCGCCGGTGATCCATCCATAGGAAATGTCGGTGAACTGCTTCGGGTAGGCAGGCGAAAACTCGCTGGTCTTTTCTCCATCGGGAGCGAGGAGCGCCAGATACTCGCCAGTGCCGCTGAGGTTGAATGGCAGGTGAATGTTGCCTGCGCCATCCATCTCGGAGCGTCCGGACGCAAAAACTACCAGATACTCTCCTGCAGGGATCGTCGCAGACGGTAGTGCGGTCACTTCAACGTTATCTGGATCATCCGTCAGCTTATAACCATCGAGCGTCTCTGCCGTCGTACCATTGTTATAAAGTTCGATCCAGTCGGCCGACTGCCCATCGCCGTCTGTGATTGACCGATCATTGCGGGCGAGAAACTCATTAATAACAATGGCTGCATCCGCCGGTGCCGACGACAGCCAGGCGGTGATGAAAGCAAGTGATGAGAGCAGGGGAAAATCGAAACGCATGGGAGAGGATTATTTTGAGACGATCCGGGAGCCGTATTCGTTGGAGGGATCCCGGTACATGGAATGCAGATGATCAAGTGGCTTGCCGCCGAGATCCTGGCACGAATATTCGATGATGAGGGAGGGGCCCTGCAGAATGAACGAAATATCACTGCCCGGTGCCGTGGGGCCACTCCAAGCAAATTGGCAATAATTGATCTGGCCTGCGATTTCTTTCATGCGTGCATCTGCCTGTTTCGCCGGCAAGTTATTGACCCAGTGCGCTGTCAGTTTCAGAAGCGCATTTTTCTGTGCTTCTGTCAGGATGTCACACTTGAGTCCTTTCGGTTCTGGAATGAATCCATCCTTGCCCGCAGCAGTCTGCACGTCGCCGCGTTTTTGCGCCACGATTGCAGCGGCCTTTTGATCCTCGCTCAGCGCAGCAACGAACGCGAAGGCATCCTCGACTTCGCCAGCCATCGGGACGATTTCATTACCCTTGAACAGAAACTTGTGCGGCTGCATTCCGATGAATGTGGGAGACATCGAAATGCTTTCGCCGACCAGAGTGATATTCACCGCGATATGGTGACCGTCCAATTGAATCGCCCACGGCTTGTCTGCCGAAGGATCACCGAATACCGCGAGCCAGAAATTTGCAGCGCCAAAGCCCGGGCGAGGTTTGCCATTTGGCAAAAGCTTGTCGTCACCAAGCATAACATCGCGTGATTTCTCGTAGCCCTGTTGACTCATGACTGCGTTCAGAAGATCACACGCGAGCTGGATGTGCTCCTTGTCAAGGTCGCCAAGCCGCACGCCGCCCTCTTCCCCCCTGGGAGGAATGTTTGTCCACTTCGCGCGTTCCGCACTTTCAAATGGCAGCGCAGCCTCTTTGCGCCGGGCGTCAGGCAGTGACTTAATGAACGCGGTGCCTGCCGCAGCAATCGCCTGCGGCGAGCCGTCGCATTCTTTCGGTGAGTAGTTCGTGATGATCTCACTGACGACTGAGGGGTGCGTGCCGCCCAGGCACAACTGAGATGCCACCGAGACAAAAGCAGTGAAGATAGACAGGACAAGCGTGGGTTTCATCATTCCACACTAGCGCAACAGGGCAAAGATCCGAGCACAATTTTGCCGGGCAAGTCACCGCGAGTGGCGCATCCATCCCGCCGCAGTCAACAGAAACCCGCCAAAATAGCCTTGTAATCGCCGAGCCGCCTGCATAGTCTTCTTCTCAACGAGAAACAGGAGGAAACAATGATACAAGCTGACGTGATCGTAAAAGGGCTCGCCCTCATTGGAGTGTTTTCCGTGTTGAGGTGTGCGGCGATTCTAGTGCTTAGAATGGATGGACATGACGTGAAGAGTCATCGGCACATCTGGCTTACTGCAGCTGCCGCCGTAGCTGCTCTGGTGGTCGGCTGGGCGTATGAAAACTTCGAAGCAAATCCGCCCACCACTCATCCATTTGCAGAGCGCACCGTTTCACATATTGGACCGGCTCGCACTACGGAACCGGCGAGGGATTCGTTCCTAATGAGTGACGAACCAATGGTGCTCGATGTGGAGACGGAGCCGATCGTTTACGAATTCGATCCAGAGAGTATAGCCGTGGAAAGTATAAAGCATGTGTTTCAACCCTACGCTCACCTCATACTTTCTAGCGAGCAAGACGACGTTGCTCTGCCGACGCCAGAGCCTGACGAGGACAATCTTATCCCGAACTCCGAGCGAGCTAACCTGCAGAGTCTGGATTCCAATGGATCCATGTCGATGTTGTGGGGAGGGGCGGTAAGCTCGATTGCATTCGAACAGGAACCGCCGCATCAATTTGGCCAGGCAGATTCCGAAACTACGGGAAATGTGTTCTCGTTCGCTGAAGATGCCATTGGGCCCCAGCAATATTCGATCTATCGCAATTTGGAATTGCTGACGCAGTCAAACGGCGCGGTGCAACGAGACGCAGTGAAGGAAGAGAAAACCTGGGATCCGGGAATTTCCGACATCCCTGGCGCGCCGAGCCAACAGATTGAGGGCCTGATGCGTGCCGCGCCGGGATTTTACGAAACGATTCCAGAGGTGCGTCAATTTCTGGACAGGTAGGGAGGTTCTTCGTGCGCCGTATGGGAACCAAATCGGGCAGCTGCTCGCCGAGCGAGCGCACCATCCGCCTCAACACAGACCTGGCTCGCGAGCCCCGGAGCGCCTCGAATACATCATATTATTATTCATTAGAAGGTGCACCTCCTCGAACCCACCCACAACCCTGTTTCGTGATGTTCATGGGGGGAGTTCATGCCACAGTGTGAGAGCCGCCGCGATTTGCTCAGCGGGTTGCCACTCCACCATGGTTGATTCGTCTGCCAGAAGTTTGCCAAAGCCTCAAAGGCGACAATCGCGCCGCCAGATCTGCTCAAGCTCAATGACCTGAACACCGAAGCGATCGTTTTCAATCGTATTTTATGTCGTTTGTGTATCGTTTGGTCGCTACCACGATCGAGAATACATTGGGAAGATCTTGACAATTTCGCTGTATTTATGAAAATTTTACGCGACTCTTTCTGCCGCTTAAACAATCCAACTGAATCTATGAAGTCGCTCCTTACCGTATCCCTGACTGCAGTCGCAGCAATCTCCTCCGCTTACGGCGGGCCTGGAACCATGACTGAGATGCCTGAAATGTCGATGGCTCAACCACAAATGGAAGTGGCTGACAGTTTCGAAGCTGGTCGTGGTTTACTCACACTGGAAGGGCCTTCGGGAATGTTCATCAATCCGACTTCCGCAACGCTGCCTCGGAATACTTTCACTCTGCAATACTGCTTCTTCCTTCCTCAGAATAACTCAGATGTGGTTGGCCACGGGTTGCTCGCTGCCTATGGAGTCACCGACTGGCTGGAACTCGGGGCGTATGGCAACTACATCGACATCAATGACGGTGTTGATGACGAGCTTACCGGTGCCGGACCGTTCGCACGTGTTCGCTTGATCGAGCCCGACGGTTTTATCCCACAGGTATCAATTGGTGCCTACTCACGCTTCAGCAGCGACGACGCGCTTCCACAGAAGATTGGTGCATTCGCCGCAGCGTATACTCGCGTGCCGATCGACGAAGCTGGCTTCCTCAAGTCCGTAGGCTTCCACTACGGAGTCCGCAACGTCTGGCTGGACGGAGCAGACGACACGTTCAACGGTTTCATCGGCGCTGAGCTGCAGTTTCCTTATCGTTTCTACGTCGTTGGTGAAGTCTCCACGAAAGACGACGACACCCAGAGCGAAGTCCCCTATTCATTCGGCGTCCAATGGCGCGCCGCTGGTGTCAACATTAGCGTTGCTGGTATTCAGGACGGAAACCTTGACGACCCAGGCTTCTACTTCGGCATCGGATACGGGCTCACATTCTAATCCCTGTCGCTGTAGACATTGCGCAGTAGAATCCACAGATTCTTCACCGTATTTTTAGGTGCGGTGGTAGTCTTCCACCTCTCTGGGTGCGAGTCTCTGGATACTACTGCGCGGGGCGAGGGCACCGGCATTCAAATTGGAGGCGCAATCTATGCCGCGATCAAGTATAAGCAACTTTCGAACGCTGAAGCCGAGCGTGTCAGGATCGACGCCCAACGTGTGTTCGACACCAAGGTAGAGCGTGAAGTCGAGAAGCAGCGGGCCAAGGTTAAGCCAAGCGTAAAGCCACAGCCCAAGCCAAGCCCACCGCCTAAGCCCAAACCAACGTCGCCAGACCGACCGAAGCCGACACCGACGCCGAAGCCCAAGCCAGTCACACCTCCTGCGGACGAGCCGCCAGCAACTACGGCTGCTGAAGATGCAGCCGCTGAGAAGAAAATCCGGCAGATCGCAGTGAATACGGTGAAGGCGAAGTATGGAACGAACATCGCCGTGCCCGTCAAGAACCCGGACAACAAGGCCGTCGTCGCGTTTGCCACGGTCGTCGGCGAGCGGGTTTCACTGACTACGAGAACAGCATACGAATTGAATATCTCGGGAGCAGCGATCGCCAAGGCAGCCCAGAAGAATTCCCCGGTCAAACTGGAGGGTGCCAAGTATGCACTTCTGGACGAAACGGATGTCACCATCTCCCGTCCTTGATTTCATTCCAAGTACAGCCCTTGTAGGAGGGGGCTACAAAATAGCATCGCATGAGTGGATTTTCGCTACCAGAGGTAGACGCCCTGTTGTCGGATAAAATCTCGGAGACCGACGCAACGTTCTTTCGCGAACACGGCGTTCTCCTCATGAAGAACGTAATCTCGCCTGAAGAACTCGCCGTCCTTAAAGAGGAATCCATGGCGTTGGTGGAAAAATCGAAGGATCCCGAGCTGAAAGATCCCGACTTCAAGTATGCCACCCATCCTTCAACGGATGCCAGAGTGCCATTTCGTATCGACTATCTGACCCACAAAATGCTGTCAGCCCGCGTGCTGCTTGCGCATCCGTTCATCTTGAATTCAGTCGAGATGTTGTGCGGCCGCAATTTCATCCCCACCTGGGAAAGCAAGGTTTTCAAGCTGGCCGGCACAGGTGCCGCCGTGAACTGGCACCGCGACGCAGGCCCTGCCCTGCCCGATGAGGCACCAGTATTTTTCGCCGACTTCTACCTCGACGATGCTGACGAGACCACTGCGCTCCGCGCGATTCCTGGTTCGCAGAAGCTCTCGCGTGCTGATGCGATGGACAGGATTAATGCGCTGAACGAGGCCGAACAGTTCGAAGGAGATGACATCGTGATACTACCGATGAAGGCGGGTGACGTTCTGTTTCACAACGTTCATACGCTGCACGGCTCACCGGCAGCCAGTAGCGCGTTGCGGCGAGTGGTCTATTTCGCATTCCGGTCGATTGAAGTGGAAAAGATCACCAGCCCTAACATGCCCGCATTTATTCCCGCCAAACAGCGTGTGCTCGCCGCATGCATGCAGGCCCGTGCAAACGCACCTTACACGCAGGGCGAGACGCCATTTGTCTACGCACCTGATTCTGAATGGGCCCCGCCTGCCGATGAGACCGACTTCAGTGATCTGAACTACCGGATTCCGCATCTGGAACTCTGATCTCCATGCCTACGGCATCGTAACCCGCAGGCGCATACAAGTAGTAGCGCCGGGAACGATGGCTGCCACGCCACGCACGGATACGATCTCAGTGTTGTTCGGTCCATCGATCACATTGAAGATCGTCGTATACGTCTGATTTGAGCCGTCACCGTTGGAATTCCAGAGCTGCAGATCGTTGCTGATCTCTACGTGTTCGGTCACATCAGAGCGACCTTTGGCACGGGTGTAAGTGAGAACGGGATACTCGGGAAGGCCCAGCTTAGCCTTGGAAGCAGTGACGAATGATGCGGTGTCGGCAGTCTTTGGCAATGTGCCACCAAGGTATTCGATCAAATTCCAGCGACCATCCTCGTCAGGATCCGCCAGGGGCCCACTGAGTGCCGGGTTACCGCGTTCGGATGCGGTGAATTCCGAAGCCTGCCAGAGCGCAAATCCAGTCAGAGCACTCTGGAATGTTGCAGTGATCTCCAAGTCACTGGACAGCGTGACAGTGATAGGATTCACATTTCCGCTGGCCGCACCACTCCACCCAAAAAAGGCATTTCCAGCATCAGGAACTGCAGTGAGAGTAATCGTTGTGCCCCGCTTAAAGACCCGCCCCGCCGGGTCAGTGCTCACCATACCGCTACCGGAAATATTGAGCGTGAGGGTTTGATTGGGAAGTGGATCGCTGCTCATGATGAGGCCCCCATTCCCCACGCCCACGATACGCTCATTGCCCTCAGCAAAGCCGCTGAAATAGGTTTGGATGCCAATCCTGACACTGCTCCAAGACTTGCCATCCGCACTGAATCCAATCTGACCACTCGGCCCAAAACCAATGAATTGACCATCCCGATAAACGAGACCGAAGATACTGGAAGGAGGGAACGTCACTCCGTCCGGTGACCAGTCAATACCGTTCAAGCTCGTCAGCACGGCTCCGAAATTTCCTCCTGCGACGAAGCGTCCATCTCCAAAAGCCACTGCATTCAACGGCGCAGTCGTTCCACCACTGTCTCTGGAATCCCACTGCAAGCCATCAATGCTTGAATAGATCGCTCCATTGCCACCAACCGCGACATAAGTGCCGTTGCCAAATGTCAGATCGTTCATCTCGATCGAGGAATCGACATCTGAGATCGTCCAGTTTGAGAGGTTTGTGCTGCTGCGTAGCAGGCCATTGCGTCCAAGCATGAACCAGCGCCCATTCGCGTAGCGGATCGCTTTCACTGCCGGAAAGCCATCGGTAAACTGCTGAACTGGTGCAGACCAGAGCACGCCGTCGATACTTTGAATCAACTCACTATTGTAGCCTGTCGCCACGAATTTCCCATCGGCGTAGATCATATCGTAGACTCCGTCCGGCAGAGTGGAAACGTCCGTCCAGACGAGGCTGTCACTGCTTGTGCGGATGGCACCTTCATAGTCCGCCAGCACGAACATTCCGTTCCCGTAAGCCAGCGCGCTGAAACTCGCATTGTAGCCCCCCTTGTGGGATGTCCAATTGGCAAAGTCAGTACTGCTGAGGATCGTAGGACCGCGCCCCACTACTACCGTGCGTCCCTCAGCTTCCAGCATTCCGTAAATATCATTGTCCCCGCGCTCGACAATCTGCACAGATTCCCACGTAGAGAAATCAGTAGTCTTCACCAGCGTCCCCTGCCGTCCCGAGAGGTAGTAGGCTCCGCCTTTATACATGGCGCGCCAGAACCAGGCATTGGTTTCAGTGTAAGGGTGATCCGTCCAGCTGATTCCGTCCGTACTGGTGAGAATCGTTCCGTCCTTGCCGCCGATCAGATACTGATTGTTCACGTAGCTCACGGACAACAATCCGCTCGCCAGTCCATCAAGTGCCACCCCCGTAGGTCGCAGCGTCCATGTCGCCCCGTCCGGACTCGTCAGCACAGTGTTATTATCCCCGACCGTGACGAACTGGCCACCGGCAAAAAGAATATCACGCAACGTGAAGTCAGCGCTCGCCGTGTGCTCCGTCCATTCAACGCCATCCACACTGGAAACAACCTTTCCCTCAGAGCCACAAAGGTAGAACAAACCGTTTTGAAAAATGATGCCTCCACAATTAAAAGGAACTACTCCTGGACGGCGCACTTCCCACGTCTCCAGATCAAAGCTTGTCAGCACCGTGCGATTGTCAGTCGCTGCGACCACGTAGACACCATTCCCGAAAGCAATGTCAGAAACCGAGCGATCGTAGCCGGAATCATGTGACATCCATGTGGTTCCATCATCACTACTGAGGATCGTAGCATTCTCACCAACCGCTAGAAACTTCCCACCTCCGTAACGCAGCCGGGTCAGGTTATTGACGGTAGGCGTCGGGCTGCGCACCTTCATTTCCTCATAGATTGTCTGGGCGACCAGACTTTTCCCCAACCCAAAGGAACAAACCAGAACCGCGAGGGCCGCCAGCAGATAAGGGGAAAATGGAGACTTGAGGGCCCACATGCATTGGGCATTGTGATTCATCTGAAATTCTAAGTGCTTCTTGAACATTGGATTCTGTTTCGATAAGGGTCGGCTAACGTATCAGAATACCCGCGAGACTCCAATTCCTTACAGCAAAACGCGGAAATGTTTCCAATCGATCGTCACCCTTCCGCGCCGATGCCGAAGATTACGACAAACGCAAGAATCGCGATCAATGCACCGAATCGCAAACAGTCAGCGCGGCGGCAAATCTTGTTGGGTGCCTTGCGGGCGATGAGCAGCGCGCTGACTCCCTGCAGGAGATAGTAGAAGGCGAAGGCCCGCGAGGCGATACTGATAATCTGGAAAATGTCGGCCGTCCAAACGAGTGCAATCGCAATCGCGGTCATGATGAGATAACCGCTGTTCGCCGACACTTTGTTCTTAGTCGCTTCCTCAAGCAGTCCGCCACCACCTGCAGTATCAGCAACTGCCGCGCTGAACTGGCTCATCACTGCGGCGACAATAAGAAGCGCTGGGAGCACCGGCGAGATTAGCTTTGCCAATTCGATGATTGCGGTTTCGTCCGGCACTGTGTTCTCAAGATGCGTGAGCAGCGGCATCGCCAGGAGCACGAATACTACATAAATCACTCCAGAAACGAACTGCGCCTGACGCATCGTGTTAATGCGCGTGTCAGTGTCATACTCCGCACTGAGGTAGCGCGACGTTTCGAAGCCTTGCACGATCAAGAGCAGACCGGCCAGTTCCCGCAGTCGGGCAAACCAATCACCATCTTTAGTAGGCACCGCACGATCCATGATGTCGGAGAACTCACTCATATCGAAGATCCCCAGCCCTAATAAGAGCGCTGCGATGATCGCCAGTTTTACTGTCACAGAGAACTTTTCCATTTTCTCCAACGTCTCGAGCCCGCGAAAGTAGCCGGCGATTCCGATGAACAACAGAATAACCGTTGTGAGCAGATCCCCGATCCACTCTTCATGAACATTGAATCCATGCAGGACGAACGATGCCAGGAGTCGCAGATAGAATGCAATCGACACGGCATAGGCTGCCGACAACGAGATGTTGGAAAGCCTTTCTCCAGTCAGAACACCGCGAGGAAGTTCCGACGGCCTGTCCAGCAGCGGCTCAAGATGACGAATATTGAATCGAATGATGCCACCAATTGCGAAAGCAAGCAGCCCAATGGCCAGCATTGCGATGGGTGCCCATTTCCCAACGATCACAGCGAGAAGTGGGCCCGACACCAGAAAACCACTGCCGATGATGGACGCCAGCGGCGTAACGGTGGCCCGCCAGGTGTGGGATTTGCGAATCTGAGGTGAGAACAGCCATGCCGCAGCAACGATCGCCGCGGTGAGTAGAAATCCGTCTTCTATAGTCATCGAGTATTTATGTTAGTTCCATTCACCGCCCAGGACTTTGTAAAGTGCGACCAGTTTAGTCAGGCTTGCCGTGTCACTCTTAGCGAGATCTGACTCCACAGCAAGCAAGCGAGCTTGGGAATCGATCACTTCAAACTGAGTGCCGCTACCCATATCGAAGCGTTGCTGGGTGAGATCGACGGCACGCTGATTCGCAACGACAGCGGCCTGGAGTTTGCGGCGCGTTTCGAGTTCCCGCCCATAGCGCTCGAGTGCCGTTTCAGTTTCGCTGAGGGCAGTCAGGATCGTTTGCTCGTAAGCAGCCGCTGCCGTATCTGCTCGGGCTTCGGTAGCATTAATGTTAGACCTGATTCTCCCAGCCTGGAAAATCGGCCAGCGGATCTGCGGCCCTAGCCGCGCGGTGACGCTGCCACTTTGGAAAAGATCGCTGAAGTGGAGTGCCTCCAGTCCAGTGGCTCCCGTCAGGGAGAACCTGGGAAACAGGTCTGCCGTGGCCACGCCGATGTCTGCCATGGCGGCGGCAAGCTCATACTCTGCACGGCGAATATCGGGCCTGCGGCGGAGCAACTCCGAGGGCACACCCACAGGAACGATATCAGGCGGCGCGGGCAAAGGCTCGCGTTTCAGCAAATCCTCCAGCACGGCACTCGGTCTTTGACCCGTGAGCACCGCCAAGCGGTAGGCACTCGCTGCGATTTCGGCATTGAGGCCAGGGAGAAGGGCTTCCGTGGCGCGCAACTGCCCTTCCGCGCGGGCAACCTCAACATCTGTCCCAACGCCGACTCGGAGCTTGTCTTTCGTCAGGTCGAGCGTGCGCTGTTGCAGTGTCAGGTTCTTCTCGATGATGCCCAACTGTCTCTGGATGCCGCGCAGTTCCAGATAATTGCGCGCGGTTTCGGCGACGACGCTCAGCAAAATCGCACGTCTTCCTTCTTCGATGCCCTCCATTCGCGCATCGGCAGCTTCCACTTGTCTGCGCTTACCACCGAAGATATCCAGCTCCCAACTGGCATCGAATCCCGTTTCGAACACGTCACGTCGCCTGGGAATGGCCGGAATCGCACCCGCCGGAATCCTACCGTTTTCACTAATGGTTTCCTTTAAGGCGCTGGCACTTGTACCGATGTCAGGAAATAATGTGGACGCAGCCACCTCGCGCAGTGCCCGGGCTTCCCGGATGCGCGCCTCGGCTTGCTCAATGTCTTTGTTAGAGCGCAGAGCGGAGTCGATCATTGTTCGCAGCAGCGGATCTTCGAATACGCGCCACCACTGACTGTTCACTTTGGTCGTCTCATAGAGTCCAGCTTGCGACGATGACCACTTTTCCGGCACTGCTTGATCTGGCTTATGGAAATCAGGGCCGACGGCGGTGCAGCCAGTCAGAAAAGCTGCGGCGCAGGCAGGGATGATTATGGCATGTTTCATAGGGGGAGTCATTCGAGTCTGGAACGGAATAGCCAGGAGGCGCAGCCGAGTGTCACCATGGCGATGACGAGGATAGGCCATGTGTTCTCGGCTACGAGCGCGGGCGGCATGTCTTTCAAGAAGACACCCTTGATGATAATCATGAAATGCTTCAGCGGATTGCCTTCGGCGACCAGTTGCAGCCATCGAGGCATATTCTCTACAGGCGTTGCGAAGCCCGACATGAGCATGGCTGGCACCATGAAGACAAAAGCACCGAGCACGGCCTGCTGTTGCGTCTTCGCCAGCGACGAAATAAAGAGCCCGACGCCGACGATGGCCAACAAGAATGCGGCAAGCCCGACCATCAGCAGAAACACCGATCCATTGAACGGCACGCGGAAGACAAAGATAGCAACTGTGAGAATGAGCAGCCCCTCGCACATGGCCAGAAAGAACGACGGAATGGTCTTCCCTAACAATATTTCCAATGGCTTCAGCGGCGAGACAAGAAGTTGATCAAAAGTGCCAAGCTCTCGTTCCCGTGCAACGGACAAGCCGGTGACAATGAGGCCAATCAACGTTGATAGAATGCCGATGAGACTGGGTACCGTGTGCCAGATGTAGGTGAGGTTAGGATTGAACCAATTGCGCGGCACCAGCTCCACGGGCTGGTGGCCATTAAAGTCACTCACGATACGCGCGGCGTAGCCCTGCACGATCTGCGCCGCGTTGGAGCGACGACCATCGAGGATGAACTGCACGTTTGCGGGTCGGTTCGCAGCGACGTTCCGGGAAAAATCGCTACGGATGTGCAGCACGAGAATCGCCTGTTGCGAGTCGATCAGTGGCGCGATCTCATTGACGCCTTTGAGATAGGTGATGTGCCGGAATGTGGGTGAGCCGTGGAATCGTTGCACCAGCTCGTGGGAGGCCTGGCCGAGATCACTGTTGAGGATGCCGATGGAAACGTTCTTCACCTCCAGGGTGGCGGCGAAGGAGAAAACGATCATTTGCATCATCGGCGGCACGACCAGTAACAGCCGACTGCGCTTGTCGCGCAGGATGGCGAGAAGCTCTTTGATGATGAGTGCTTTGAGCCGGTAGAACATCCGTTAGTCGAGACGCTTCTTGGTTTTTCTCGCGACGAGCGTCACGAGCACTACGGCGATCAGGCAAAGCGTCAGCGTGTTTGGCACCAGCACGGACGGGATATCCCCGGCAAGGAAGATGGTTTGCAGGGAACTCACAAAGTACCGTGCTGGAATGATCCGCGTAAGCGTCTGGATCGGCAGTGGCATGCTTGAGATTTCAAACACGAATCCCGACAGAAGAAAACTGGGCAGGAATCCGACGACCAGCGCAATCTGCGAGGCGACGAATTGGTTCTTCGAAACAGTGGAAATGAGTAACCCCAGGGCGAGCATTGCGATGAGAAAGATCGATGACACGCCCACCAGCGCAAAGATGGAGCCACGGAAGGGAAGATCAAAAATGGCCACCGACACCAGAACGCAAACGGACATCGATCCCATGCCAAGCAGGTAGTAAGGCGTAAGCTTGCCAACTAACAACTCAACAATACTGATCGGCGTAGCCATCAGTGCTTCCATTGTGCCACGCTCCCATTCCCGCGCCACCACCAGCGCGGTGAGCAGCGTGCCGATGATCGTCATGATAATCGCGATCGACCCGGGCAGAAGGAACCAGCGGCTTTGCAGCTCCGGATTGAACCAGACTCGCGCGTCCACGGAGACACGCGGAGCTGCCATCTCAGGGCGTCCGGCATCGAACGACTGCTGGATGAGCCAGTTTCCAAAGACCCCTTGGACATAGTTCTGCACAAAGCTGGCAGTGTTCGGTTCGCTGCCATCGGCAATGATCTGAATCGCCGTCGATGCCTCACCGCTGCGCAGAGTTTCGGTGAAAGTGGCTGGCACGACCACTAGTCCGCGCAGTTTCCCTGCGACCAGATCTTCTTCAAACTGCCGCCGGTCGCGACCGATGCGTGTATCAAAGTAACGCGAGTTTTTGAATGCCACCGCCAGACTCTGCGCCTCTGGGGATGTGCTCTCCAGAACAACGCCAACGCGAACGTGGTTGGCATCGAGCGAGACTCCGTAACCAAACAAGAACAACAGCACGCCCGGCAGCACGAAGGCAATGAGTACACTGCCAGGGTCACGAATCACCTGTGCCAACTCCTTGCGGACAAGGCCACGCATACGCCGGAAGGATCCCGCTGTCATGCCGCTGCACCCTCCCTGATCTCACGCTCGATTAACTCAATAAATGCTGCCTCAAGGCTGGCATCGTCGGCGCTCGCTTCGGCCTTCAAGGCGTCCGGCGAACCCGTGGCAATGACCCGCCCACGAAACACCAGCGCGATGCGGTCGCAGTATTCCGCTTCGTCCATGAAGTGCGTCGTTACCATGATGGTCACGCCCTTCTCGACGAGGCCATTGATGTGCGTCCAGAATTCGCGCCGAGTCAGCGGGTCGACTCCTGACGTTGGCTCATCAAGAAAGAGCACTGCGGGCTCGTGCATGACAGCGCACGACAGAGCGAGCCGCTGCTTGAATCCGAGCGGCAGCAGCACTGCCGAACTTTTCAGGTAGGGGTCGAGGCTGAATGTTTCGATGATGCGTTCGATCGCCGATCGTTTTCGTTGGTCTCGCAAGCCGTAAATCCCGGCGAAGAACTCGAGATTCTGGCGCACGCTGAGGTCACCATAGAGCGAGAATTTTTGCGCCA
>JAGROY010000355.1 GCA_020439995.1 Verrucomicrobiia bacterium | reverse complement strand
GCTCCGTTTCAACCAGCCACCTCACTGCCAGATGGCCGACCTTCAGCCAGGAACAACGTCGAAGCATTGCCGTCGACACCCTTGATTCGTTGGCTGTCGACAAATCAAACGTCCACTTTATCTACCTTTTTCCTCAATCGATTAAAGACGGCGGGGACACTCGACAAATGGTATCCTCGACAAATCAGGACCCGACAAACGCTCCCGTAGCGGGCGAACCTCTCTACATACGATTGCCGAAGCCGGGGACTCGCTGTGATCACACCGGACTTTCGAGATCGAAGCTTTACGAACTCATCACACCAACAAAGGAAAATAGTTGGAGGGCGCCAGTGGAGAGCATCAGCGACAAGAAACCGGGACAAACCAGAGGGACGCGATTGATCGTGTTTGCCAGCCTGAAATCCTACCTAAACGCCCAAAGGTATTGATGGCGTGATCTCAAACATATTAGCGCCCCGGTTAGCAAAAAAAGAGCCGAAAGTGATAAATGCCTGATGGTAAATAACATACACGGGGACGGGATCGAACCGCCGACCAACTCGGTGTAAACGAGCCGCTCTACCGCTGAGCTACCCGTGCATTTGAAAATGGGCCTCGCGTGTCGGAAGAATGACTCGAATCGCGGGTTTTGCAAATGGAAAGCGTGCCTAAGGGAAAAAGTTTAATGACAGCAGGAAAGGGGAGTGATTCGCTGGCAAAATAAAGCTCAGATCCACGTATATTCTCCGAGTGCCGAAGAGATTGTGAAAAATTTCACAAATAAGCTTGCGATTGGATTCGGAAGTGATTATTTCAGCTTCATTGGAGGACAGTCTCGACTTCAATCCGGCGCGATGTTTGGCATCGGCTGTTCATTTTATCGATAGTTCCTGAAGCTGCACGTGGAGAGCTGAAATGCCTTCCAAGTATTCATGTTTACGGATTCCATTAGTTCCCTCATTACCGGGCTGCCAGTTGCGGCAGTAAGCATCAAGGCCCAGCCACTGGAGTTTGCCAGTTGGCTTACGAATTCCATTTTTGTTGGATTACTCGTCGCTGGTGGCATCACACTATTTGTTCGCCGGGGGATGAAAGGGGCTACGCTCGTTCCTAATAGACAGCAGAACCTCGTTGAGCTCATCGTTGAGTTTCTTTATAATCAAGTGGTTGGTATCGTGGGAGAGAAAGTGGCTCCCAGAGCGTTTCCGTTGCTGGCGACGATCTTCGTCTTCGTATTATTCTCAAACTGGTTTGGTCTGCTGCCGGGAGTTGGAACCATTGGTTGGGACACTCACCATGCAGATTATCTTTCGATTGCACATGTGCACACGCCGCTGCTCCGTCCGGCTACAGCTGACTTGAATATGACTTTGGCGATGGCGTTGATCTTTATGATTGTCTGGGTCTACATCACCTACAAGGAAGTGGGGGTCATTGGCTTCATCAAACATACTTTTGGAGCAAAGGGTGGACTGACCGGAATCATGGGGCTTCTCATTTCATTTATTTTCCTGTGCGTTGGTTTGATTGAGCTGGTTTCGATCGCGTTTCGCCCTGTTTCGCTGTCGCTCCGACTTTTGGGCAACATCTATGCCGGTGAAACGCTTCTACACACTATGTTGACATTGGGGGAGAAGTTAGGACTTGGCCCTGTGCTCTCATTCATTACAAGTATCGCGTTCCCCGTTCCGTTTTATTTTATGGAAATTCTCGTGGGTTTCCTCCAGGCAATGGTATTCGCTCTTCTCTGTGCGGTATACATCCGGCTATCCGCTACCCATGAGGAAGGGGATGCTCATTAATTCTTACACTTTGCCGTCTGTGACCATGGACACCGTGGAAGGCGGCTTTATTGGAAAAACGTTAACTAATATTCAAAAATGCTCGAAATAATCTCATTACTTCAGGAAGCTGGCGCGAACGCCGTTGAACTGGCTCAAGCGACCAACGCGAACGGTTCTGTCACTCTTGCGATCGCTGGTGCGGGATCGGCTATCGGTGTAGGGCTTGTCGGATACGGTGCAACCCAGGCTGTCGGGCGTAACCCAGGTGCCTTTGGTAACATCCTCACGATTTCCATCATCGGAATGGCACTTGCCGAGGCTATCGCCATTTACGCTCTGATTCTCGCCTTCCAGGGCCGCTAATCGGATCAACGTTTTCATGGGGTGCTTCTCGGTATTCGGGAAGCACCCCGTTCCCTCACATTATTTAAGCTCCTTCGAATAGTCCCATGGACGTCATCTCAGGTATCTTCGAAACATTCGGTGTAGAGTGGCCGTTGTTCATAGCACAGGTCATCGTCTTCATGCTCGTGTATGCGGTTCTGCAGAAGTTCGCATTTCCACAGGTGACGAGCATGCTAGAAGAGCGTCGTCAGCGAATCAAGGAAGGAGAGGAAAACCTGACGAAGATCAAGACCGATCTCGCGGCAGCTGAAGCAAGCGCAGCAGAAATCGTTGGCAAGGCTAACAAGGAGGCTGAGCGCCTCATTCGCGAAGCAACAGACAGCGCGGCTGCCGCTGGCGAAAAGAAGAAGCAGGAAGCTGTCTATGAAGCCAATCAGATCATCAGCAAGGCGAGAGAAGCTTCTCAGCTCGAGCACGAAAAGCTGATGGCTGAATTGAAGCGTGATTTTGGTCGCCTCTTGGTCGATACCACTTCCAGAGTAACAGGAAAGGTGCTTTCCCAGGAAGACCAGGACCGCATCAACAAAGACGCCGCTTCTCAGATTTCACTGTAAGTATCAAAATTCCCCAGATCCATGAAGATCAGTAAAGAAGCTCGTCGCATGTCGCGCCAACTTTTCCGCCTCACCGTGAGGGATGGAAAGTTGGACATGGATACCGCGAAGAAGTGTGTCGACCGCTTGAAAACGAGCAAGCCTCGCAACTACCTTCAGGTTCTTTCCGATTACATGCGTCTCCTTCGCCTTGAGGTTGAAAAGCGCCACGCAGTGGTAGAGAGCGCTACGGATCTGGGAGATGATCTGCGTAATTCAGTTACAGACGACCTCAAGAAGAAATATGGTGACGATGTGACTACCGATTTTTCAACCAATGAGTCCTTGATCGGCGGCATGCGGATCAAGGTTGGCAGCGATGTCTGGGATGGAAGCATCAAAGCCCGCATTGATCGCCTGCGCGAGTCTCTGGCTCTCTAATTTCCCTCCCCGCTACTAAAATTTTCCTCAACGCCTTTTTCACACTTCAATTGATTTAACAATGAGCAACATCCTTCAGGAACTGGAAACAGAAATTGCCGGTCTTAAGACTTCGGTGACAAAGTCCAACGTAGGCACTGTCCGTGAGATTGGTGACGGCGTGGCAAAGGTGGAAGGTTTGAGCGACTGCATGCTCAATGAGTTGATCGAGTTTCCCGGCGGGCTCTACGGATTGGCGCTCAACTTGGAAGAAACCGAGGTTGGCTGTGTGCTTCTTGGCTCTGGTGAGCATATCAAAAGTGGTGACGAAGTTCGCACCACAGGCCGCTTGCTGCAAGTTCCTGTCGGAAACGGCCTGCTCGGGCGTGTGGTAAACACCCTTGGTCAACCGCTCGATGGTAAAGGCGAAGTGAAATCGGATGTTTCCTATCCGGTTGAGAAGATCGCGCCAGGTATTATTAAGCGCAAGAGTGTGAGTGTTCCTGTGCAGACTGGAATCATGTCCATTGACGCCATGATCCCAATTGGCCGCGGTCAGCGTGAGCTGATCATTGGTGACCGTTCTACCGGAAAAACCACGATTGCAGTCGATACCATCATTTCTCAGGCTAAGCAGAATAAAGCTGCCGAGGAAGGTAAGTTGAAGGATCACAAGCCGGTTCTTTGCATCTACGTGGCGATTGGTCAGAAGCGCTCGAACATCGCCCGTACCATCAAAACTCTTGAAGACAACGGGGCGATGGAATACAGCGTTATCGTTGCGGCTTCCGCATCCGATAGTGCGACCAACCAGTTCCTTGCGCCGTATGCTGGTGCCGCCATTGGTGAATGGTTTATGGATCAGGGGCAAGATGTTCTGATCGTATTTGATGACTTGTCCAAGCATGCTGTCGCTTATCGTGAGGTATCACTGGTTCTTCGCCGCCCGTCTGGTCGTGAAGCTTATCCAGGTGACGTTTTCTACCTGCACAGCCGTCTGCTGGAGCGTTCTGCTCGGCTCAGCGAAGACGCAGGTGGGGGATCGATGACCGCATTGCCGATTATCGAGACGCAGGCTGGCGACGTTTCCGCGTATATTCCGACCAACGTGATTTCAATCACCGACGGGCAGATTTTCCTTGAGACTGACTTGTTTTATCAGGGAATTCGCCCAGCTATTTCGGTCGGTCTCTCCGTCAGTCGTGTGGGTTCTGCCGCTCAAACCAAGGCGATTAAGAAAGTTTCCGGCACGACAAAACTGGATCTCGCGCAATTCCGGGAGATGCAGGCCTTCGCTCAGTTTGGTTCCGATCTTGATGAAAAGACGAAAGCATTGATTCAGCGCGGTCAGCGGATTGTTGAACTCTTCAAGCAGCAACAGTATCAGCCAAAATCGCTTGAGATTATGGTAGCCACCCTCTGGGCGATGCAAAACGGATACTTCGATGACGTTGAAGTCGCAAAAATCCGCGAAGTACAGGCTAAGTTTGAAACATATCTGACTGACCGGAAAGAATCGTTGATGAGCAATGTCGCCAACGAGAAGGCGATCAGTGACGAGATTCTTAGCGAATTGAAAACGGCCTGCGAAGACTTCAAAAAGACCGTCTGAGAATTTAAAAGGGGCATCCCTTTTTCTCATTTCCCATTTAACTACAACCTAGCAGTCAGCCTCTAAGACACTATGCCCAGCACACGCGACATCCGCCGAAGGATCAAGTCCGTCAAAAGTACGGCGCAGATCACGAAAGCGATGCAGCTCGTCGCCGCGTCGAAGATGAAAAAGGCGCAGGATCAGGCGATCGCCGGGCGCCATTACTCCAATCTTATCAACAAGGTTCTGGTTAACCTTAAGGAGAAGGTGGGTGACGAGTCTCACAATCTGCTGGAGGAGCGCACGGGCGATAAGGAAATCCTTCTGCTTGTTACAACCGACAAGGGATTGTGCGGTGGTCTGAATACAAACCTGATTAGGAAGGCGCTCGACTCTGCGGGTGCCAACACGACATTTGTCACTGTGGGGCGGAAGGGATGCCAATCAATAGGCCGCCTGAAAAAAGACCTGCTTGCGGATTTTCCGGTAGCGGATCCGGCGAGTTTTGCTCAGTGCAAAACAGTATCAAAGTTTGTTTTAGACAAGTTTCTGGAAGATCCCGAGATTGGTCGGGTGCGAGTGGCCTTTACTAATTTCATTACCACGTTGACCCAGACGCCAACCATTGAGACGTTGCTCCCGATCAATCCAATGACGCTTGGACGGGTGATGGATTTTGAGGGAGTAGGTGGTGGTGACAAACCCGAAAGTGCTCAAGAGGACTTCACTGGCTACGAGTTTGAACCGAATGCTTCCTCGGTGTTTGATTCCGTACTTCCGCAGTACGTGAATAACCAGTTTTACCAAATGCTCTTGGAGTCACGGGCTTCTGAGCACAGTGCGCGTATGGTTGCAATGAAGAGTGCGACCGACAACGCGAAACAGCTTATCAAAGATCTTACCCTTGAGTACAACAAGTTGCGCCAGGCTTCGATTACTAATGAGTTGCTCGAGATTACGACTGCCATGAAGGCGCTGGAGTGATCGCATCGCTAGCAGATACCTTTCGTTTTCAATTTTTATCCTTTCTTTAACCGAACCGCATTAGCCAACCCATCCTTCCATGAGTAACCAAGGAACCATCGTACAAGTCATCGGCCCCGTTATCGATGTGGATTTCTCGCAAGCCGAGAAGCTTCCTGAGATTAATAACGCGCTTGAGATCAACTACGACCTTTACGGAGCCCAGACTAAGCTCGTCTTAGAGGTGCAGCAGCACTTGGGTGATGGATGGGTGCGTGCAGTTGCGATGTCGTCGACCGAGGGGCTTAAGCGTGGAATGTCAATCACCAATACGGGTGAAGCAATCACTGTACCTGTCGGAAACTGCGTGCTCGGCAGGATTTTTAACGTTACGGGTGATCCAGTGGATGAAAAAGGCCCAGTGAATTTTGAGAAGCGTTACCCAATTCACCGGCCGGCTCCTAGTCTTGCGGATCAGGCAACTTCGGCATCTGTTTTGGAAACGGGCATCAAGGTCATCGACCTGATCTGTCCATTCACTAAAGGCGGTAAGGTTGGAGCGTTCGGTGGTGCTGGTGTAGGTAAGACGGTGGTTATCATGGAGCTTATCAATAACATCGCGAAAAACCACGGTGGATTCTCCGTTTTCGCAGGGGTGGGTGAGCGAACCCGTGAAGGGAATGACCTCTATCAGGAAATGAGTGAGGCGGGCGTTATTGATCAGAATGATCTTTCGAAATCGAAGGTTGCTCTGGTCTATGGTCAAATGAATGAGCCTCCTGGTGCGCGTCTTCGTGTTGCTTTGTCCGCGTTGTCGATGGCTGAATTCTTCCGTGACGAGCAAAACCAGGACGTACTGTTGTTCGTTGATAATGTTTTCCGTTTCTCACAGGCAGGTTCTGAAGTGTCTGCGCTTCTGGGGCGCACTCCTTCTGCTGTGGGTTATCAGCCGACGCTTGCTTCGGAGATGGGCGCCATGCAGGAGCGCATCACGTCAACTCACAAAGGTTCGATTACATCATTCCAAGCCGTTTATGTTCCTGCGGATGACCTTACTGACC
>JAGROY010000354.1 GCA_020439995.1 Verrucomicrobiia bacterium | reverse complement strand
ACTCAATTCATCAAGCACCGAGTCAAGAATGATGACACTGTCGAAGAGCCGCGAGAGCATATCAATTGACGCAATAAGCACAACTCAGGACGTCGACGGTTTTGCCACTATCCCACCGATGACGCAATAACCTCATCCTTCTACAAAAAAATCCCTAATCTTTTTGTAGTCACTCTCGTAGTCACTCAGCCATTCTCGCTGGAGTTTCTCCTCAGCAAATCCCACTCTCTAAGTGACTTATAAAATTGGTGGAGGCGAGGGGAGTTGAACCCCTGTTTCGCAAATGGGTTTTTTTGGCGTTTTGGTTAGGTTCGGTAAAGTCCGGTTACATCTTTACTGTAAACAGTTTATGAAAATATCGGATCTTGTCGGATTTCGCTGAATTGCAGCGTTATGTATTAGTACAGGTATTAGTACGTGTATTATTCTGAGTATTAGTACAGACTGGGTTATGGCGTTCGTTTTCAAAGGTCCAAACAGTCGATTCTGGGTTGCTGGATTCCTCGATAATAAGGGGAATCGTCGCAATCGGAGCACACGCACAACCAATCGGCGAGAGGCTCAGAGAATTGCGGAGGAATACGAAGAAGCGTCTCGAAAACATCGGACGTCACGCCAAGTGAGAGAGGTAATTTCCGATCTGCACGAGAGGCTCACTGGGGAAGAGCTTCCGACAGTGACGATCCGTGAATTCGTTAAATCCTGGCTTGAACGGAAGGGGCCAGAAACTGCCGACTCGACGCTGAAATTTTACGCTGGCTCAACGAGCAAGTTTCTAGAATTTCTAGGGGACGATGGGGACAGAGTTGTGAGCGAAATATCGGCAAAGCAGATACTCGCGTTTCGAAATAGCGAGTCCAGGAAACTGGCGGCCAAAACTGTCAATCATGACCTGAAGTGCCTGAAGATGCTGTTCAAGGCAGCAAGACGGGAAGGGTTGATTTCTGAAGATCCGTCAGAGTTTGTCGATACCGTGCGTGATCAAGACGACAAGAAGCTTGAGCGTCGTCCATTCAAGATCGAGGAAATTAATGCGGCGCTGGCGGTGGCCGATCCAGAATGGAAGAGCATGATTATGTTTGGCCTCTACACTGGACAGCGACTTGGCGATGTGTCGACCCTTCTTCGATGCAATGTTGATCTTGAGGCGAAACGGCTAAAGTTCATCACCCGCAAGACAAAGAGACGGATGAGTATTCCGCTAGCTCCTCCCCTGCTTGAGTTCTTGATAGAATCGGAACTACCGGAAAGACCTGAGGCTCCGCTTCATCCAGAAGCGCATGACATTGTGACTGTGCAGAAGAAATCTGGCAGCTTGTCTAACAAGTTTACTCGATTGCTGGCGAGGGCAGGTCTCCGAGAGAAGCCCTCCAACAAAGGCACTGGGAAAGGACGGGATGCTAAGCGCGTTTACCACCCGCTGAGCTTTCACAGCCTTCGCCATACGGCGACATCAATGCTTCACGAAGCAGGCGTTCCCCCAGCGGTGGCACAAGCGCTCATCGGACATGACTCAGAAGCAATTCATCAGGTCTATGTCTCGGTGGGCGACAAAGCGTTGCAAGACGCTGCTGGCTCTTTTCCTCTAGTTGGAAAGGTGTCGTAACCTTCTACCGCTTTCCTTTCGAAGTCCTCTCAATGTCAGCACCGACAGTTCACTTCAATCCCAGAAACTGTGCTAGTTCACGCACTGCAGCGGTTGCAGAGTGGCCACGGCGAATGCGTTTGGAAACGATGCCGAGCTTGGCCTTCGCGCGATCTGCCTTTGGATCGACGTGGCCGACAATCTCAATGCCGCTCAACAAAGGTAGTGCATAGTAACCGCGCACCCGTTTGTGTGGCGGAGTGTAGACTTCCCACCGATAGTGGTATGACCATAAGGCTTCGGTGACTTTGCGGTCGTAAAGAAGTGGATCAAGGGGTGCGAGCAACAGAGGCTTGCTATCGCTTTGCGAGGTTTCGAGCAGAGCCTCATCGGCCTTCAAAATGAACAGGCGGCGGACGTCAACATCGCTGAGGGTGACAGGCAGGACTTTGTCTTCCAGCAAACGATGTTCTTTGGTCGTCAGCGTGCAGAGTCGGCGTTGACGAAGTTTGGTGAGTGCTAGCCAGCGCTGTGTCTCCTCGGCTGTGGCCGACATTGCGCTGGAAGTAGCTGCAGGGAGCACGCGTTCTGGGAGATCGTAATAGCGGCGATTGCCCTGGCGCTGAGCGATCAGCACTCGACCGTGGAAAAATAACTTCTGCAAGGTGCTCTTCGCCAATGTGGCGGATGATCCCCATACGTGAACGGCGCGCTGGCCGCCATCGTCGATTTCTTGCGATGATAGGGCACCTTGTTCGTTCATCTGAGCAAGGATGCGGGAGGCCAGCTTCTTTTCGTCAGCGCCGAGTCGCCCTGACCAGGCGCCCTCATCCTTACTACGCTTTCTCATTTCCCCTTGGAGATGAGGCCACGCTTCCAATGGCATGGCTACAAGGATATTTGAGCCGGGCAAGTGGTGCTCGAAGGCCACGCGCTGGTCGGCATTCAGCGTTTCATCGCGCCCGTGCAGGAAGTGCATGAGACCTTCCTCGCGATAGCCAGCGACCCGGTTGCGCAAGATCAAATCGTGCATGCGACCGCAGACGTTAATCGGATCGATCTGTATAAAGCCCAGATGCTGCAACGCCTCGCAGACATCAGCAAAGGGTTCATCTAGACCGGTGGCGCGTCGCATGAAACGGCGAGCCACTGACTGTGTGATGATGCGATGTTTCGACATCAGGCGCTTCGCTTTAGGATAGTCATCGTTGATTTGGTGATTGTAAATTCAAGTAAATGAACTATTTTTTACTTAAATTTGTCCGATGAGCAAGGCTGAAGAACTTCATGAGTTCGCCCGCGGGCGACCACTCTTTCGCGCGAAGGAACTTCGTGAGGCTGGGATCAGCGCCTCGACCTTGTCGACGGCGCTCGAATCCGGGATCGTCGAGCGCGTGAGCCGTGGTGTTTATCGACACGTCGATGCCCCTTGGGATGAGCATTTGAACTTATCGGAGGTGCTCGCACGGGTGCCCAAGGCAGTGGTCGTTTTGATCAGCGCTCTGAACTTTCACGGGATTGGAACCCATCAAGCGTCCGCCGTTTGCATCCTGATGAGGCAGAACGCCGTGACGCCGCGCATTGAGTATCCTCCCATAGAGGTCATCCGTAGCAGCGATCCTCGCGCGTTTTTAGAAGGAGTGGAGATCCATTACCTTAACGGCATTGCGGTGCCGATCACCACACCCGTGCGAACGGTGGCGGACTGTTTTAAACACCGAAGCAAGCTGGGATTGGAACTCTGCCTGGAGGCGCTGAAGGAAATTCTGCGCTCTGGCTGCACGCCAGCTGAGGTGCTTGAATTTGCGCGCATGGATCGCGTCGAGAACGTGATGATGCCTTACCTGGAGGCAATCGCATGAAGAATCTCGCTGCCTCCATTCAAGATCGGCTCAAGAATCGCTCGCGGGAATCTGGCGTGCCGCTCAATCGGTTGCTGGAAGACTTCGCGATCGCGAGGTTGTTCGCCCGTCTCAGTGACAGCAATTACAGCGAAAAGTTCATACTGAAAGGCGCCCAACTGTTCACGCTCTGGGCGAACGAGCCACACCGACCCACGCGAGATGCGGATTTTCTGAGCTACGGCGCTCCTGATACCGAAGTCTTGGAATCTGTGTTCAATGACATTTGCGCACTGCAGACTGAGCCTCTGGACGGACTGGAGTGGATGCCCGGAAAAGCGGCCCCAATTCGTGAAGACAATCCTTATGGAGGAGAGAGAATAAAACTGTTCGCGCTACTCGGCAGAATGCGAATCCCCGTCCAGATCGATGTCGGGTTCGGCGATGCCATCACTCCCGCGCCAAAGACATCCGAATGGCCAATGCCGTTGGATTTCCCGCCTGCTCCTTTACTTGTCTATTGTCCTGAAACGACCATCGCTGAAAAACTGCATGCGGCAGAAATCCTCGGCACTGCCAATAGCAGGATGAAAGACTTTTTTGACCTGTTTTGGCTTTGTAAGAATCGCGACTTCGACGGTGGCGAACTTCATGACGCATTGCGCGCAACGTTCGAACGACGGTCGACGGCATTGCCCGTCAGCGCGCCAAGTGCCTTCACCGAGGCCTTCTATTCCCTACCTGACAAACAAAACCAATGGGCAGCTTTCCTTCGTAAGAGTCGTCTCGATCCACTGGAGCTACAGGAAGTGTGCGAACAAATCGCATGTTTTCTAGGGCCCGCGATGGCAGGTGTAGTCGGCGGCAAGAGATGGCTTCCGAACAACGGTTGGACGGAAGTATAATCAATCACGCGCCGCGTCGTTAAAAGCGCAGGACAAATCTGGTGGCCTCCGCTTCTCAATTGTAGAACGATCATGAGCAACCCTTGCTTAGATCGAGAATTCGATTGTCCATCAACTCTCGAAAAGACTCACCGCTGCTGTTGATCTGCAAGTGTGTTCAGGTAGTCGCACATTGAATCATAGCTGATGAGTCGTGTTCCGCGTAACTGACCGCGCTTTCTCAACGATACGGATCGAACGTCTCCCTCAGAGATGCAGGGTTTTCCCATGTCAGTCCA
>JAGROY010000050.1 GCA_020439995.1 Verrucomicrobiia bacterium | reverse complement strand
AATGGCTGGAGATCGGCATGCTTCTTGCCCAGCAGCCGAAATTACTGCTCGTCGATGAACCCGCCGCTGGCATGAGCGATGAAGAAACAGAGCGCACTGGCGAATTGCTCCTGAGCCTCGAAGGCAAGCACAGCATCATCGTGATCGAGCACGACATGGAATTCGTGCGGCAGATTGCCAGGAAAGTCACCGTGCTTCACCAGGGCAGCGTCTTGAAAGAAGGCACCATGGATCAAGTCCAGAGCGACCCTACCGTGGCCGAAGTCTACCTGGGGCGTAACCACACCACTGCCGCCTGACATGAGTAAGCCACGCCTTCAGATCAAAGATCTCCAGGTTGCCTATGGTCAGTCGACCATCCTCAAGGGAATCGATCTGAGCGTTCCCGCGAACGAACTCGTCTGCCTCATGGGTCGCAACGGGGTTGGCAAGACCACCACTTTGAAGACCATTCTCGGCCTGCTAAGCCAGACCGCAGGCAGTATTGACATGGACGGCGAGTGCATCGATTCACTCGCCACCGCCGAACGCGTGCGCGGCGGCATCGCCTACGTTCCACAAGGCCGCGACATCTTTCCGAACCTCACCGTCTGGGAAAACCTGCAAGTCAGTATCGTTGTCAAAGGCAAAGCCGCACGCCAGCACCTGGATCGCGTTTTCGATCTCTTCCCGGTGCTCAAAGAAATGCTCAAGCGCAAAGGTGGAGTCCTCAGCGGCGGCCAGCAGCAGCAACTCGCCATCGGTCGCGCCCTCCTGCTTGACCCGAAGCTCCTTATCCTCGACGAGCCGACCGAAGGCATCCAGCCCTCCATTATCGATCAGATCGAAGACACTCTCCTGGCCCTCAAAGCCGAGAAACGCATGAGCATTTTGCTGGTCGAGCAGTACGTCGACTTCGCAAAATCCGTCGGCGATCACTTCTGCATCATGGAGAAAGGCAGCGTCGTGAAGACGGGGACGATCGGGGAACTGGATGAAGGCACGGTGGCGGAATTTTTGACCGTGTAAGGAAATTTATGCCAGCAGGCGTTGCGAGAATGCGAGCGCCAGGTCGATGTTGTCGCAGAAGTGGGCGCGTCCGAGTTTGTCCGCTACGCCGCTCTTGACGAGCACGTTCATCGGTTGCGGTTGCACCGCAGTGAAGATCACGTGCACGCCGTCGCGGCTCATTTTTTCCATGGTGACTTCCAGCGAATGCAGCGCGGTCGCGTCAATGCTCGGGACATGGCGCATGCGGAAGATGACAACTTTCGGTTTCCCGGTGTGGGTGCGCAGGGCGACTTCCAGTTTCTCCACTGCGGCGAAGAACAGTGGGCCTTCGAAACGGAACAGGACGACGCCTTCAGGCACGGTCTTTCCTCGCAGGGAATTCGACCCGTCGGGTTCTGAATCGCTTTCGGGAGTGAGCAGGTGGACATTGGCGACGTCTTCCATGCGTTTGACGAAAAGGACGACGGCGATGACCAGCCCAACCGAAACGCCAACGGTGAGATCGAAAACGACCGTCAGCAGAAACGCGGTCATGCAGACGGCAAAGTCCGGCAGGGAGCTGTGCCAAAGTTCGGCGAACGTGTGCCACTCCGCCATTCTGACGGCGACACCAATGAGCACGGCAGCCAGAGCGGCAAGCGGGATATCGCCGGCAAGAGGAGCGGCGAACAGGACAAATATCAACAGCACCACGGAGTGAACCGCTCCAGATAGTGGCGACTTTGCACCTCCTCGTATGTTCGCTGCGGTTCGGGCAATAGCCCCCGTTGCTGCGAAGCCGCCAAAGAACGGCGCGACGATATTCGCCAGGCCCTGGCCGATGAGTTCGCTGTTCGAATCGTGCTTGCTGTCGGTCATCCCGTCGGCGACCGCAGCTGACAGCAGGCTCTCGATGCCGCCCAGTGCGGCGATCGTAAGCGCGCTGCCTGCGAGCACCCGCATGTCGCCCAGTGAAAGTGATGGCAGGTGCCAGCCGGGCCAGCCACCTTTCAGCGATCCGAACTGGGTGCCGATGGTGGCCACATCCCAATGGAACAGCGTGGCAACGATGGTAGTGCCGGCCACTGCGACGATTGCTGCGGGGATCTTGTACGTGACCTTTGGCCACAGAAAGGTGATCGCGAGGCCGATGATCCCGATGACGATCGTCTGCCATCGGCACTGGGACAAGTGCCGGATGATTTCCATTATCAGCTCAGGTGCATGCGCGGGGCGGTCAAAATGTTGCCCGAGCAACTGAGGGAGTTGACCAAGAAAAATGATCACCGCGATGCCGCTGGTGAATCCGGCGATGACGGGAAACGGGATGTAGCGCAGCAGCAATCCCAGTTTAAATATTCCCATGATGGTTAAAAGCACGCCTGCCATCACCGTTGCCGTGGCCAGGCCAGCGTAGCCGTGTGCCGCCACCACACCAGACAAAATAGGGATGAAGGCTCCCGTTGGACCGCCAATCTGAAACCGCGAACCACCAAACATTGAAATGATGAGGCCTGCGATGATTGCCGTCCACAGCCCCTGCATGGGAGAAACCCCGGAAGCAATGCCAAACCCGATCGCCAGCGGCAGAGCGATGATCCCAACCGTGACCCCCGAACCAATGTCGGCCAGCAGACTTTCGCGAGTCAGCGTGGACGGAATCGAAAGAAGTGCAGGCCGGTAGGGAATACGCATGGGATGAAATTCGCGCGGAACATTCGTAGTCTCGTCGCCAGGCCACTCTTTTCAACGTCGATCTTTCAAGGGCAGAAATGCCGTCTGGAAACGAAAATTCACCACTTGTTTTGGGCATGGCTACTCGAGGGAATCTGCATGAATGTCAGTAACGTAGGGTAAGTGAGCTACAGCACAGATGGCGACCAATTCTGAAACGTTGTGGCAAAGCACAAATCACCTTCCATTAATTTAAGGGGACTTTTTTCTGGAACCCTCTGCTGATTGGTTGTTACGCTCACGGGATGAAGAAACCCCCTTTCTTTTGTTCGGTGTCGTTGTTCGCTGCTCTGATCTCAACGACAGGATATTCCGCTCATGCAGACCTGCTGGTGTGGTGGAGCTTTGATGAGGAAGCAGGCTCGGACGTCGTGGTCGATCAATCGGGAAATGATAACGACGGTGACCTGATCAATTTTGATTTCACCGAGGAGTCGGATTTTGTGCCTGATGGTGGAAAATTCGGTGGAGCCATCCTGTTCGATGGCTTTGATGACTATGTGGGAAATGCCACAGACTTTCAGCCAAAGGGCGAAGCCTTCACCTACTCCTACTTCTTTAAGCCGGCTGAGGACGACTACGCAGAAGGGCACGAACGGGATGATCACATCTACAGTAATGCCAGACCACACTTCAGTTTCAGCCGTGACAATGGCGGGGATGGACAGCTGGGGATGTACTACAATATAGGCGCTGACACGCAAGTGAAGACAACCACCAGTGAATGGAGCAGCGAAGAATGGCATCACGTTGCATGGACTTACAATGGTGTGGATGTCGTCATTTACGTGAATGGCGTGGAGGAGGACTCGCAGCCGGGTGGCGGAGTGCACACCGTGCAGGGGGACGGGCGGTTCAATCTGGGCTCAAATGCCGGTGCCTCTGCCGCTGCGTACAATGGATTCATGGACGATCTTACCGTTTGGGATGAGGCTCTCTCTCCTTCTGATATCCTGACAATTGCACAAGACGGCGTCGCCCAGTTTCTGGAGCAGCGCAATGTGGACTCTGACGGCGACGACTTGCCGGACATCTGGGAGCAGCAAATCGTCGATGCAAGCGAAGATGACGCCATCGCAACGGTAACCGATGTCACTGGCGACGCGGATTTTGACAACGATGGTTCCAGCAATGCCAACGAGTTCGCGAAATCCACCGACCCAACCGATCCAGACACTGACGATGACACCCTTCTGGACGGCGTCGAGACGAATACAGGTATCTGGGTAAGCTTGTCCGACACCGGAACGAATCCCGGGAAAGCGGACACCGACGAGGACGGCCTCACAGATAATGTTGAGAATCCAGACCTCGCTTTCGATCCAGCCAAACCAGCGGAGCAGCCAGGAACGAATCCCAATACGGGCGACTCTGACGGTGATGGATTTCTCGACTTGTCTGAGGTGAACCTGGGGACCGATCCCACGGATCCTGCAAGCAAGCCTGAGCTTGGCACGCGCATTCTCTTTGTCGGAGGTGCGCTCGGCGATCCAACGACTGGAGCGGATCAGGCGGTCATGGATTTTCTGGTCGAGCGCTACGGCGAGGAAAACGTTGACTATGTTGGAGCGGACGAAGCTCAAACAGGGGACGAGCTGGAGTATTCCGTACTCATCTTATCATCGACATTCGGTTCCGGCTCGGCCCGGGGTAAGTTTCAGGATTCGATCGTTCCAATACTCAACTGGGAGGAAGCGATTGCCCGTGATGCCGCCGGAGAGTTCGCGATGGCTTCGGATCGGCCCAAAGATAATTCGGAGCATTCCATCGTGATCAAGGTGGAACACCCGATCACTGCAGGCTTTGACGTCGATTCCACAGTTCAACTGACGGACGGTGCTGCCGAATTCTGGTGGGCGACCGGCGATCTTGCGCCGGGATCCGTTGCCTTGGCCTGCGATGACGACGATGATCTCAACAGCTTCCTACAGATTATCGAACAGGGAGACGAGCTGATCAATGGTTCACCTTCTCCAGGCAGGCGCATCATGCTGGGATTCACGGATGCAACGTTCAACGTTCTCACCGATGATGCCTTAACCTTATTCGGTCAGGCCGTCGACTGGCTTGCCGGTCTTTCGTCCTCTAGTAGCGGCACTCCTTTTCAGGTCACCACGATTGAACCATCGGAAACAGAGGTGACCCTGACATTCACCTCAAAAGAGGGCGGTTCCTACACCGTCCAACGATCCGCAGCTCTTAGCGACTGGCTCGAACTTACCGATGGCCTTGCCTCCGACGGAGAGGCCACTGAATACGTCGACAGCAGCCTGCCCGATGAAAAAAGTGAACTCTACTACCGGATCGTAGAAGAATAAATTGTAAAGGAAAAGGGAAACGTAGAGCTGCCAATATTAAGCGAGACACCGATCCTTCGCCGCCTGCTGCCCGGTGCGCCTGCCGGCATTGATGAGGGTGTGCTGGTGTTTGTGGGTTAGTCCGGGATGCGGAGTGTGAGTGACATATTCAATGATGCGTTTGCCCTTGATTGCTGCCAGTTTCTTGCGGCGGGCGTTGAGTTCATTGGCGATGATCTTATGGCTGACTGCAATGCCCCGTGTCATGTTCCACGCTCCGCTCGATGCACGCTGAGCATGGCACGAGTGTTCAACGCGATGGAGGAGAATGGTATGAATGTCAGGGTCGTCGATGTACCCTTGAAAGGGAAGGTCGTGAGCCAGACCTCCGTCCCACAGGAGTCGATCATCGATTGCCCGCGCGCGGAACAATCCAGGCACCATGCAGCTGGCGACAGCGTATTCGACGGCATCACCGTGGCTGACCAGGAGAGACCGGCAGCCGATGAGATCGGTGACAGCGATGCCAAGCTGTGGCGCGTGGAGGTCTTCGAGCCGGACCTGTCCCAGACGCTTGCGCAAGTAGGTGATTGCTCCATCGCCAGTGAAGATACCAGTGCCGCGAAGGTGGGTGACGACGCCCGGAATCCGCAGGAGGAATCCCCAGTCAAAAAAGGAACGGGTCAGTCCCCTGGCGGTGATGAATCGGATCAATTTATTGCTGCGATAGCCGACAGCATACAAGAGACCGGCGATGGCTCCTGCAGACGTTCCAGCGATTTTTTCTGGCTGCCTCGGACAATTGCTAATCTCCGCCAGGAATCCGCAGTGCGCGTAGTATCCGCGGAAACTGGAGCCAAGGCAGAGAGCTACGCCGGAGCCATTCACGCCTTCTCGCGCCGCATGTTTGCCCCCAGTTCCATGAGTTTTTCGTCGATGTGTTCGTAGCCCCGGTCGATGTGATAAAGTCGGTTGATTTCGGTCTCGCCGTCCGCACAGAGCCCGGCGAGCACGAGTGCGGCAGAAGCGCGGAGGTCGCTGGCCATCACTGGCGCTCCACTGAGTTTCTTGACACCTTTAATAATCGCGGTGGCACCCTCGAGCTGAATGTTGGCACCCATGCGGTTGAGTTCAGCCACATGCATGAAGCGCTGCGGGAAGATCTTCTCGGTTACGACACTGATGCCGGGGACGGTGGCAAAGAGTGACGTGAGCTGGGCCTGCATATCGGTCGGAAATCCGGGATACGGTTCGGTAATCAATTCGCAACCAGTGGGATTATCGATGCGGCCCGTGGTGATGCGATCACCGTCGACATCGATTTTGTAGCCACTTTCCCGCAGGACGGTGAAGAGGGACTCCAGGTGCTCGGCTCGCGCTCGGCGGACGGTCACCTTTTTTCCTGCCATGGCTGCGGCGATGACGAACGTCCCTGCCTCGATACGGTCCGGGATGACGGTGTGGTCGGCCCCGTGCAATTGCCCAACGCCTTCGATGGTGATCGTTCGCGTGCCAGCGCCGTGGATTTTTGCACCCATCCGGTTCAGAAATTCGACGAGGTCTGTCACTTCTGGTTCGCAGGCAGCTTCCTCGATGATGGTTGTGCCCTTGGCCAGAGTCGCTGCCATGATCAAATTGTCCGTTCCCAGAACGGTGGGGCCGTGTTTGCCGAAAAGGTGCACCCGTTTCCCGTGCAGGCCGTTCTCTGCTTTGATAATAATATCACCGCCGGCTACTGACACGTCCGCGCCAAGCTCCGCAAGGCCTTTCAAATGGAGATCGACCGGTCGGTCACCGATGACGCATCCACCGGGCAGAGAAACCCGCGCCTCCAGCAAGCGCGCCAGCAGAGGGCCCATGACGCAGATGGATGCACGCATTTTTCGCACCAGATCATAGGGTGCATCGGCGTGGATGTTCTCCGCACAGACGGTTACTGTTCCGCTCGCCCGCTCGACTTCCGCGCCGAGGCTGCGGAGGATTTGCAGCATGTAATTGGTGTCACTGACGTCCGGCACGCGGCGGATGGTGCAGGGCTCTCGAGTCAGCAGCGTTGCTGCCAGAATGGGGAGTGAGGCGTTTTTCGAGCCGCTGACGCTGATGGAGCCATTCAGCTCTGCGCCGCCTGTAACAACGAGTTTTTCCATGAAGTGTTCGGGTGAATTGGATGGCAGCAGCTCACATCTATTGCAAAACAGGCCGCCAGGAGGCGTAAGTCATAGGCGGGCAGGATGGGGGATGCAAAAAAATTGACGCGAAAACCCCGAAATGCACCGCTTGACAGTAGGGAATCCGCCGGTAAGATCACCGCCCGACCTAAGGAAGAAATGGCTAACACAAGATCTGCACTCAAACGCGTCCGTCAAAACAAAGTACGCAACGCTCGTAACAAGGCACTTAAATCTCGCATCAAGGGCGCCCGCAAGGCACTCGTGGCTGCGATTGACAGTGGCAATGCCAGTGATGCCGAGACACGCTACAGAGATTTTATCTCCATCGTGGACAGAAGCGTGAAGGCCAATTTGAGCCACCGCAATTCCTCCAGTCGAATCAAATCGATCTTTGCATCCAGGGTAAAAGCTCTGAATTCCTGAGTGGTTTCCATAGTTTTTATCAAGAACGAAAATTTCTCTTAATTTCACGAATCGCTCTTGATAAAATTTGCACGAAGGGTATGATCCCTTCATGCAAGATGCTGATTCACTAGAAAACAGAGCACGCCAAGCCGATCGCATCGTCCGTAATCCGGCGAAGTACAAGGTCTGTGCGGGATGTGAGTCGATCGTAGCGACGAAGACTGCAATTTGTCCCAATTGTCACAGCTACCGCTACGAATTCGACGAAGATCGAGTGGTAGCGCAGGCGCAAGTTCTCGGCCAGCGCCCCCGTCAGTCCGTTCTGGCGTCCGATCTTCACTGAAAGTCCGGTGCTGACAGCGACTTTCTCTAACTGTCAAAAAAATGTCATTCGCATACAGGATCTAGGAGCCCACGCAGGTCTAAGAATTGGCGATTTACGTTTTCGCGTAAATTCTGTTTGCAAAGCCCTCTAATAATAGGCTAAAGCACCAATGGCCGTAATGAATTCTTCACGTCTCATTCATGTGCAGAAATTCGATTCCACCATCTCGTTATGGCTTACCTCTTCTAGATGAGTGAATTGGGTCTTTATAGAAATTTTCGAAAAACTCTCTTATTTTTTGAAAAACTATTGACTCAGCTCATTGTCAGCCTAAAATAGGAATTCAGCTAAATTAAACAACTAAGGGAACAACAACTACGTTTATGAAATTAAAGTCATTCGCATTGACATCACTCAGCGTCCTTGGTGGCGCGATGATTGCGTCAGCTGGAGATCCAGTGAGCGCGCCCATGTCACCTATGCCGTCTTCTCCAGCTCCTGCCACTGGCGGATTGGTGGACGAGATTGGTGCAGAAATCAGTTTTGGCTATGACTCAGTCTACATGTTCCGAGGCGTTGACTTCGGCGACAGTCTTTTGTGGACGGACGTCAACCTGACGCTCCCACTTGCTGACAGCCTTGAGTTGAATGTTGGCGCGTGGTACGCTGGTCTCGCTGACGACGACTACACCGAGTTGGATCTCTATGCAGGTTTGACTTACAACATCAATGACAGCTTCAGCGTTGGCGTTGGATACACTCACTACTACTTCCCACGTTCGAATGCAGATTACGGCGAAGTCGGTGCCACTCTCGGCTACAGCATCGCTGGAGTTGACCTCGGCTTGGGCTACTACTACGACTTCGAAGTTGACGGTAGCTACTACGAGTTGGGAGCGTCTTATGAGATCGCACTGTCCGATTCCGTCAGCCTCGTTCCTGGTGCAGTCGTTGGATTTGGTGATGACTACTATGGTGTGAGCGGCGGCAATCAGGTTGGCCTGACTCTTGGCCTTCCGATCAAGTTGACCGGCACTGCTACCCTGACTCCTTACGTGGCCTATAACCTTCCAATCGATAGCTTGGATGACGCCGGTGAAGACGATCAGGTCTACGGTGGTGTATCACTTGCTGTAACGTTCTAAGAAGGTATCTACCTACAGAATTAAAAAGGTTTCGATTGAGGCCCTTCGCTCTGGCGGAGGGCCTCAATTCTCGTACGCAAAGAGTAGAATCCGACTGCCTGTGAAGAGCAAAGCCGAACCTTGCCACGGTGCAAGTGCCCCCTTATGGTCGGTGCCATGGCAACGGCGAACAACGGCGCATCAGACACACCAAAGCTGACGCCCATGATGCAGCAGTATTACTCGATCCGGGAAAAGCTCCCGGACGACGTGCTGCTGTTCTTTCGTCTTGGGGATTTCTATGAAATGTTCTTTGAGGATGCGAAGCGGGCAGCTGGTCTGCTGAACGTTGCCTTGACCAAGCGGAACGGGATCCCCATGTGCGGTGTTCCTTTCCATGCCGCAGAGGGCTACATCGGTAAGCTGGTAACTCACGGGAAACGCGTCGCCATTGCCGAGCAAACGAGCGAACCCCAGCCCGGGAAGATCGTTGAGCGCGCGATCTCCCAGATCATTAGCGCCGGGACGATCAGTGATCTGAATTTGCTGGATGCCGATACGCACAATTTTCTAGCAGCGGTCTACAAGGGCGGGAAAAAGATGGGACTGGCATACGTCGACCTGACTACCGGTGAATTCCGGGTGACGGAGTGTCAGGACCAGGAGGCGCTCAACGACGAAATCGCCAGGATCGCTCCGGCGGAAACGCTAGTGAGTGACGAGCAGACGGGGCCTTTTGCCACTGTCCCGGGCAAGCTGCCCTATGATGGTTACACCTTCATCTACGAGCAGGCACTTCATCTGCTGAAGGAGCACTTCAAAGTGCAATCGCTGGATGGGTTCGGATGCGGCGACATGGCGGCGGCGACCAGCGCGGCAGGGGCCATCGTGCACTATCTCAAGTTCCAACTCCACCGGAACGCAGACCACATCCGGAGAATCCAGACCTACACTTCGGGAGACTTTGTCCTCATCGATTCCGCCAGCCAGCGCAACTTGGATCTGGTGGAAAGCCGTGGCGGTCCGCAGAATACTCTGCTGAAGGCATTGAGCAGAGCGGGTACACCGATGGGCGCCCGCAAGCTACGCGACTGGATTCTCCACCCGCTGCGGGACGTCGGACATCTGGTAGCTCGCCAGGATCTCATCGCCGCCCTGCTGGCGGAACCCTTTCTGCTGAACCAGTGCCAGGAGTCGCTGAAGAACATTCGCGATGTGGAGCGCACTGTGGGGAGACTCAGTCAGGGTAGTGGCAACGCACGGGACCTGCGATCCCTGGCCCAGTCACTGCAGCAATTGCCCAGTCTGCGCCAGCACATCGAAGCCCTGACCGATGCCGGTACTCTCAGTCAGTCCCTGGCTCCGCGATTCCGCGATTTCGGTGATTTGGTAGCGATGTTAGAAGACGCGGTCGTCGACGAGCCGCCAGCGAGCGTCAAGGAAGGCGGCATTTTTCGAGACGGCTTTATTCCGGGTCTCGATGAACTGCGGGTAGCCTCGCGCGAAGGGAAACAATGGATCGCCGACCTGCAAGTGCGGGAGTCCGAGCGTACCGGGATCAAGTCGCTCAAAGTGAAGTACAACGCGGTCTTCGGCTACTTCATCGAGATCACGAAGTCGAACCTCAATTCCGTCCCGGATGACTACACTCGAAAGCAAACGACGGCGAATGCGGAACGATTTATCACCCCGGAATTGAAGGAGGTGGAGGGGAAAATCCTCGGTGCGGATGAGCGAGCACAGACACTGGAGTACGAAGAATTCTTGCGCCTGCGGGAAAAAGTGTTGCAACACCTCGAAGAAATCCAGGACAGCGCCGACGCTCTGGCGACTTTGGATGTTCTCTGTGGACTGGCTGAAACCGCGCGGCTCTACCACTACTGCCGGCCGCTACTGAACGACTCCCTCAACCTCTACATCAAAGACGGCAGGCACCCTGTGCTCGATCAGAATCTTGCAGAGGAAAAATTTGTTCCCAACGACACGCATCTTGAGCGCGAGGAGAACCGCCTGCTCATCATTACCGGCCCGAACATGGCGGGCAAGTCCACTTACATTCGCCAGGTGGCGCTGCTCACTCTCATGGCACAAATCGGCAGCTACGTACCTGCCTCAGCAGCAGAGATCGGCGTCGTCGATCGCATTTTCACGCGCGTTGGAGCCAGTGATGACATCGCCCGCGGCCAGTCGACTTTCATGGTGGAGATGAATGAGACTGCCCTCATCGTGAACAATGCCAGTGATCGCAGCCTCGTAATCCTTGATGAAATTGGCCGTGGTACATCGACTTTTGATGGCCTGTCGATCGCCTGGAGCGTTGCCGAACATCTTTATGATCAAATTGGGGCGCGCACGCTTTTCGCCACCCATTACCACGAGCTTACGGTGTTGGCGCAGAACAGGACAGGCGTTCAAAACTACAATGTGGCGGTGCGGGAGTGGAACGACCAGGTCATCTTCCTGCGCAAAATCGTAGCTGGCACAGCGGACAAAAGTTACGGAATCCAGGTCGCCCGACTGGCCGGCCTGCCCGTCGACATCATTGACCGTGCGAAGGCAATCCTCTCCCACCTTGAGCAAAATTCCCAGTCGCCTGGCCAGAGTAAGCGACAACGCAAGCAGGCAAAAGCACACGTCACCAAGCAGGGCGATCCGCCTCTGGAACCGGATGATTCTACCCCCGGCGGAGACACCTCCGACATGCCCGAGGCGCCAGTGCCAATCCAGATGACGTTGTTCTCATAGTGAAGGATCGATGAAGGAACAGGCTGCTAAATCTCCAGCAGGTCTGTCGTATTCGTTGAAATCCCAGCTAATGGGGTATACTTCACTGTGTTTGAAGTCGTAACTGCTAAGAGAATGAAATTCTTGATTCCAACGTCAGTGTCCGCGCTGTTGACCGTTTTGATTGGCTGCTCAGGTCATGTGCCCATGGGAGGACCGCAGGTGATTGGTGGTGGCAATGATTACCTTGGTGGCTTGATTGCACCTCAGCAACAATCGGGACCACTGGTGGATAATGTGTCGTATTGGGATGGTGACGGTGTCAGTGGCCCACCGAAAATAGTCATCAAGTTACGGGATCAGACAGCCTACTTTTATAAGGGGGACCAGCTCGTCGGCAAATCCAAGGTTTCAACGGGCACCCCGGGACACCAGACGCCGCCAGGGAGGTTCAAAATCACTGAGAAGAATGCCGATCATCGATCCAACCTGTACGGGGTCTTCAAAGACAGGAATGGAAACATCGTCAACGACGAGGTCGATACCCGCAAGGATATGCCACCACCTCCTGGATTGGTCTACGAAGGGGCAGATATGTTCCATTTTATGAGATTCAACGGCGGGGTGGGAATGCACGCCGGACTGTTGCCAGGATATCCTGCATCACATGGTTGTGTCAGGATGCCGGCACACATGGCCAAATTATATTTCGATAACGTGACGATTGGCACGCCTGTGATTGTTGAGTAACAGCCCCAACCAGTCTTTGACATGCTGCCATCTTCTGCTGACACGGTCGAAATCACAGTGGCCGAACTCGCAAGCATCAAAGCCTCCAGCGATTTTCGGGGGCCCAGTCCGCTTTTGGTAGACTGTCGTGAGCCAGACGAACACGATATTTGTAAAATCAGTGGTGCAGTCCTGATCCCCTTGAGCACTTTCTCGACGGAAGCAGAGTCAAAACTACCGGGAAAGAGCCACCCGATCATCGTCTATTGCCATCATGGAATGCGATCCATGCGGGCAACTGAATTTCTCCGCCAGAAAGGCTACTCGGAGACATTCAGTCTCGCTGGCGGAATCGACGCATGGGCGGTAGCGGTTGAGCCTGGCATGACCCGCTATTAGCCCACGGCAGTGGTTGCCTTTGCCACGATTGGCAAAGGCTTGGTCGCGAACATGTTTCCCGTCGGTCTCGAATTACCAAAGCCACTAGGGATAGTGCTTTACTAATGATGCCGAGCGGCTATTTAGAAGCATGATTAAGACCCTGCTTCGATCGGTCGCTATGCAGTTATCCCTTGTCGTTCTGTCAGGGATTTCTACTGGCATCGCTCAGGAACTGCCGCTGGATGAAAAAACGACATCGCTGGGGAAACAATACACGGGCATTGTCCGCATTGAAAATGCCTCCATTGTTCCAGACTTCGCCACACCATGGAATGCCGGTCTGCCACGCGGTGGTTCTGGAACGGGCTTTCTCATCGGCAAGAACCTGTTCATGACCAATGCTCATGTCGTCAGCGACAGCAATCGTGTCATCATTAAAAAAGTGGGTGATTCCGAACCATTGCTCGCACGCATTCTTCACGTCGCGCACGACTGCGACCTTGCCGTTCTGGAGCTGGAAGATCCGAGCAAGTTCGATGACGTTGAGCCTCTGGAAATAGGCGACGACATCCCGAAATTGGATACTGCAGTGAAAGTCGTCGGCTATCCAATTGGTGGCGAACGCATTTCCGTGACGCGCGGTGTGGTTTCCCGGATCGACTTCCTCGCCTACAGCCACAGTGCTGTCGACTATCATCTTACCGTGCAGATCGACGCCGCGATCAACCCCGGCAACAGCGGTGGCCCGGTTATTCAGGATGGCAAAGTCGCAGGCGTCGCCTTTCAGGGTTACTCAGGAGATGTTGCCCAGAGCACCGGCTACATGATCCCTGCTCCCGTCATGCGGCGCTTTCTCAAAGACATCGAGGATGGCACATACGACCACTATGTAGACCTCGCGGTAAGCGACTTCCCAATCCTCAATCCAGCGCTTCGCCGCGCGCTGGGATTGCCCAACAATGGCCAGGGCATCATGGTCGGCTCAGTCAATGCAGAGGGCTCGGCAGATGGCAAACTTGAAATCGGCGACGTACTGCTTGAGATCGATGGATACCCGATTGCCAGCAACGGCTCGATCGATATCCGGGGCGAGAAGGTCAACATGGCCGAAATTGTCGAGCGCAAGTTTGCTGGTGACATTATTAACTTAAAAGTCTGGCGCGACAAAAAGCCGCTTGATGTCGCGATCGAACTGAAGCGTTTCCTACCCTACCTGATCAGCGCGCGGCAGTACGAGCAGCGGCCAGAGTATGTCATGTATGCCGGCCTGGTGTTCCAGCCATTGGACCGCAATATGATGTCCGCACTCAAGCTCAGCAACATTGAGGTGCGCCGCTTCTTTGGCTACTACGTGGCAGATGAGCTTTACAAAGAGCTGCCGGAAGTGGTCGTTCTCACCACCGTCCTGCCCGACGCGATCAACACTCACCTCGAAGGCTATGCAGGCGGAATTGTGGAATCCATCAACGGTACGAACATTCTGAGACTGAAGGACGTGCTTCCCGCTCTAGATAATGAAGCAGCGCCCAAGGATTTCACCGTGATTCAGCTGCGAGGCCAAGGGCGTCCTTTGGTTCTGGAAAAAGCACGCGTGCCCGGTGCGCAGGTGCGCATTATGTCGAAGTATGGCGTCAGGGAGGATCACTACGTTGAATAGTTCCCGTCAGCTACTGTTGCTCCAATCTGTCGCCTAACACGTTACCCCGTTTCCGATGAATTTTTTCCGTCACCATCTCCTAATCGCCCTTGCCGCCTGCGCCTCGGTTGTTCCGCACGCATCAGCGCAAGCGCAATCTGCAGAACCGGACGCCACCACTTCGATTGTCCGTGTCAATGTTACCAACCAGCGCTACAATTTTGCCGTTCCATGGCAGAAGCAGCGGCCAACTTCACGCCGCGGGCTAGGGGCTGTTCTGAAGGGGAACAAGGTGCTGGTCACGGCAGAACTCATTCAGGACTCCAGCTACGTGGAGCTGGAGATTGCATCCACCGGACGCAAGCTTACCGCCAAGGTGGAAGCTGCCGACTACGAAGTAAACCTGGCAGTGCTGGTTCCAGCTGAAGATCCCGGAGTATTCTTCGATGGAATCATTCCGCTCGAGATCGCGGAGCCGGCCAAAATCGGAGACATGTTTGAAGTGTGGCAGTTCGAGTCGAACGGCTCGCCTGTTTCCACCAATGTTCAATTACAGCGCGCAGAGATCGGTCGCTACTTCCTCCCTGATGCGTACTTCATGGAATATGAGGTTTCCGGGCTGGTTCAGTACCGCTCCGGCAGTTTCACTTTGCCTGTGGTGAAGGATGGTAAACTCGTCGGAATGCTCCTGAGCTACAACTCGGATGACCAGATCGCAGACGTCCTGCCTTCCATGATCATTTCGCGGTTTCTCGACGACGTGGCAAACCCACCTTACGAAGGATTTCCCAATTTTGGCATCCAGTATTCCGTAATGCTCGATGACCAGTTCCGCTCCTATCTAGATGCCGATCAATATTCCGGCGGCATCTATGTCAGCAGCGTCATTCGGGGAACTTCCGCTGCGGCAAGTGATCTGAAGAAAGGTGATGTGATCCTTGAAATCGAGGGACAGGCGATTGATCCGCGCGGAAATTTCCAGCACCCCGACTACGGCCTGCTCAGCCTCAGCTACCTGATAAAAGACACCGCCCGCGTAGGCCAGGAACTTAAGGTAAAAGTCCTCCGGGAAGGTAAAGAAGTCGATCTTCTGGTGAAGCTCCAGCGGAAAGAGCCCGGCGATTACCTTGTCGACCCCTATCTTTTTGACCGGGGGCCAAAATACTACATTCTGGGCGGCCTCCTGTTTCAAGAGCTGACGATTCCCTACCTTGAGCTCGCCGGGGACGACTGGCAAAACCGCGGCCCGTTCAAACTCGTCTACGCCGCGAAGGATCCCGATACGTTTGAAGATGAGGGGCGCAAGAAGATCGTGTTCCTTAGCGGCGTGCTGCCATCGAATTCAACCATCGGCTACGAGGGCCTGTCCGGATTGATTCTAACAAAGATCAACGGTCGAAAAATTCTCGACATCAAAGATGTTGATGCGGCAGTAAAAGAGCCAGTTGACGGCCTGCACAAGATCGAATTTACCGACTTTCCGCACATGATCTATCTCGATGCGGCCATGGCAGAGACTGACAATACGCAGACAATGCCTATCCGCTACCGCATCACAGATCTCAAGCGCCTTGATTAAACGGGCGCTTGAGTTCAGCTGGCAGTGGCACCTCCTGCTTCCACAGATTCAGAGTATTCGCCGGTAGTAGCAAGACCAGAGCAGCGGGCTCTGTGCAGAAGCGCTCGTTGCGCATCGGGAATCCTGCTGGAATCTCCCGCCCAGGTTGAGAGTGCGGTTTGCTGCAAGGCTCGGCCGAACGAGAAAGAAAGGTTCCAAGGGCAGGCGGCATCTTTCATTTCGTTGATCCTGTTAAGATGGGTGGTGGCCTCGATCTCGGTTTGCCCGCCCGACAGGAATACGATACTGGGAACCGCAGCGGGCACGCAGCGTTTCAAACACTCAAGAGTTTTCGCCGCGACTTCATCGGTGCCTGCCTTTTCGCTCCCATCATACCCAGACATCACCATGTTAGGCTTGAGCACCGTGCCTTCGAGCAAAACACCCTGCTCGTGGAGAGCCAGGTAGACGGATTTGATCGCGGCCTCGGTGACTTCGAATGCGCGAGCGATGCTGTGGGTTCCGTCCATGAGCACTTCGGGTTCGCAGATGGGTACCAGTCCGGCCTCCTGAGCCAGCGCGGCATAGCGCGCCAGTGCGTGCGCGTTTACTTGCAGCGCATTGCGACTGGGGATGGCGTCGCCTTCGATGGCGATTACCGCACGCCACTTTGCGAAACGGGCTCCCAGTTCGTTGTACGTGGCGAACCGTTCGCGCAGTCCGTCGAGACCTTCGGTCACCTTTTCCCGGGACGAGCCAGCCAGCATTTTTGCACCCTTGTCGACCTTGATGCCGGGGATGATGCCGAGTGCCTTCAGATGGTCGGGATAGGGAACGGCCCTGCCGATGGTCGCCTGCCGCAGGGTCTCTTCGAAGAAGATCACCCCACTGATGGATCGCTCCAGTCCTGGTGCCGTAAGGAGCACATCCCGATAGGCATTGTTGATCTCAGGGGATGATTCCACACCCACTGCGGCGAGGCGCTTGGAGATTGTGGGCGTGCTCTCGTCTGCGGCGAGGATGCCTTTCCCGCGCGCTCCGAGGGTATGTGCGACTTCTTCGAGTGCTGATCGGTTCATTCTGGTTCAGATCGGTAGACTATTGCGGCTGACAGGCTCCTGAATGGGAAGGAATTACCCCTTGCCACGACGATTTCCTTGAGAAGGTGGGTTCTTCATCGTGAATCGGTGATCTTCGACCAGCTTTAGCAAATCAAAGGAACTGACGATACCTACGATCACGCCTTCGTCAGTAACAACTAAGTGATGGATCTTATGGTTGCGCATGATCCGGGCGGCGATGTGAGTCCCTTCGTAGCGCGGGATCACGTATACCTTCGGGTCGACGATCCTTGCGATTAGTGTGTCGTCCGGAAAATTCTCCAACAGGTCGTTGGCCGTAATCATCCCCACTGGGTGGCCTGTCTCATCGGTCACGGGCAGGGCGTGGACACCCTGTTCCAGCATCGTATCGCGGACACTGCCGACGGTCGCCCCGGCTGAGACCGTGACGACACTCCGCACCATTATATCATTGACTGTCGTATTCATGGGCACGCCTTCACTTTAATCGAAGCGTAAACGAACGAAGACACCCCGCTCTGCACCCCTTGCGCAAACGTGCGCAGATGATGCGGCAAAATGCGACACCTATTCCAAGCAGTGCGACAGCACGGCTTGATGCGCAGGAAAATCAGGCCAGCGCTGCCAGCTTGGAAGCGATCTGATCCTTCGGAAGAAGTCCTGCCTGGGTCTCCTTGAGTTCACCACCCTTGAAGAACAGCAACGCCGGAATTGCGCGCACGCTGAACTTTGCTGCAAGCTCCTGATTGCCATCTGCATCGAGATTCACTTTGCAGATCTTGACAGCATCACCCTTCTCCGCAGCCAGCTCGTCGAGGACAGGAGCCAGCATTTTGCATGGCCCGCACCACTCCGCCCAGAAATCCACAAGGACTGGGACAGTGGCGTTGTTGACTTCGTCATCGAAGTTTGCAGCGGTGAGTTCAACAATAGATTCGTGAGCCATATTTCGACTATCGTTGACGGTTTCCTGTTTTCAACCTGAAAGTCGCCCGGCAGAGATGGCATGAAAACCTCCTCTGCTAGCAGGTCAGCGCGTCCAGAATTCTGGCCCAGCTGCGCGCCCCTTTCTGAAAGCTCACGAGGTTGTATTTCTCGTTTGGAGAATGGATGGCGTCGTCGTCAAGACCGAAGCCGATGAGCAGGCTGTCCATTTTAAGGATCTCGCGGAAATGGCCGACCACTGGAATGGAGCCGCCACCCCCGGCGAAGAGAGCCTCCTTTCCCCATTCTTCAGTGAGCGCCTTTTGAGCCTTGATGAACTCCGGGGCATCAATGGGCATCACCGTTGCGGGCGCGTTGTTTTTGGAAATGAAGTCGACCGAACAGTCGGGTGGCAGACTTTCCCTGACATACTGCTCAAAAGTCGCCTGGATTTTGTCGGGATCCTGGTCGCCGACCAGACGGAAGCTGACCTTTGCCATGGCTTTCGCGGGTAGCACGGTCTTGAATCCCGGCCCGGTGTAACCGCCATTGATGCCGTTGATCTCGCACGTCGGGCGGGCCCAGATCTGCTCAAGCGCAGAGTAGCCTTTCTCGCCGGCTGGATGGGAGAGTCCGACGGCACCAAGGAAGGCATCAGCATCAAAGCCGAGGCTCTCCCACTGCGCCTTCACGGCATCGGGAATTTCGGACACTCCATCATAGAATCCCGGCAGCGTGATCTGCCCGTTTTCATCGTGCAGATTGCTCAGAATTCTGGTCAGGACGCGGATCGGATTGATGGCTGGGCCTCCGTAGAGTCCAGAGTGCAGGTCCTTGCTGGCCGCGGTGATCGTCACTTCTTCGCCCACCATACCGCGCAACATGGTCGAGATGGACGGCGTTTCCGCATCCCACATACCGGTGTCGCAGACAAGAGCGATGTCCGCTTTCAACTCTTCACGATTCGCCTCGAGGAACGGCACCAGCGAGGGCGAGCCGCTCTCCTCTTCGCCTTCGAGGAAGATGGTAATGTTAGCGGGCAAGGTTCCTGTTACCGCCTTGTATGCGCGGCAGGCCTCGATAAACGTCATCAGCTGGCCTTTGTCATCGCCTGCCCCGCGTCCGCGGATCACTTTCCCATCAGCGGTATCCTCTACTGCGGGATCAAATGGAGGCCGGTCCCACAGGTCAAGCGGATCGACTGGCTGCACGTCATAATGTCCGTAAAAAAGGAAGCGTGGGCCGTCTCCGGGCGAGTGTGCAACCACCATCGGATGCCCAGGCGTTTCGCGTCGCGTCGCCTCGAACCCTATCGATCTAAGATCCGCAACCAGCCAGTCCGCCGCCGCACCACAGGCCCCGGAGTAAGCTGGATCGGTGGAAATACTCTCGATTCGAAGCAATTCAAACAGGCGATCCAGCGCAGCGGGCTGTTCGGACTCAAGGTGGGCGAGGACGTCGTTCAGTTGGGACATAGGGCTAACAAGTTATCAGTTTGCAGAGTTCAGTTTTCAGCGAGGGCATCCCACTCAGCGACTGTCGCTGAGGATTTCTGGTGTTCCATGAGCGTTCTCCATCGTTCCTTTTTGACCAGCAGATTCTCAAAATGAACGTAGGCTTTTGTCTCGTCTCCTTCAGCATTGGTGGAAGTGTAGAGAAAGATCCCAGTTTCGTGAGCAGTGGTGCCATCGCCCAGACGCTGGCTGAAGCGAAACTCCACGCTGGCCTTGATCTTGCCAGACTTAGTGTCGGCAAATTCCTGCTTCCATTTCTCCAACGCAGTTGCCAGCGGGTAACTCGTGCCCTTTGTTCCAGCGACGAGCACTCCCTCCTCATGACAAGTTGCTGCATACCCTTCGAAGTCCCCAGCCTGCACTGCACGCGAGACTTCTGCCCAGTACGCATCCAGCTCAGTGAGTCGAGACTCCTTTTCGTCTTCTGAGACGACAGGGCTGATTGTCAGAGCGAATACAAAAAGAGTGGCAGCAAAGAGTGCAAATGTTTTCATCTGGTGGCAGTTTAGGGAAGCTCTGCCATTTGGAAAGTCCCGGGCGTCTAAAATCAGTCCCGTACCGGCTTGCTCTGCTGATAGCGCAGAAGCTGCTCCTGCAGGGTTGCCGGCAGCGTGCTGCCCTTCGGAATTCCAGTGGAACTGCAGAGTTGCAAAGCGCGCTGCGCAGCACCTGTAGCGTTCACGAAATCGCCCGCTTCGGCATGCGCGGCTCCGAGTGTCATCCAGAAAATGGGTTGTGTTTCTCCGGCAGGAGAATCGCAGAGTTGCTGGATGATGCGCACCGCTTCGCGACCATTACGCAGGGAATCGTCGGGGCTGGTAGCCAAAATCCAGGCGAGGTTGTTTGCCGCCATGATTTGCCCGTTCGCAAGCTTGAGCACCCCAGCGTACGTATCTGCGGCCTCGCGGTGCCGTTTCATCTGCTGCAGTGCGAACGCAAGGTTGTAGCGGGCGGTCAGATGATCTGGTTGCAGTGTTAGAGCGAAGCGGCAGAGCTTCTCGACATCTTCAAACTTCTGCATTCCCAGGCGCGCCATGGCTTCGAGCACAACTGTATCAGCGTCACTCCTGTCGAGCTGAACTGCGCGGGACAGCAGGCGGTCAGCAGCATCAAAAGAATTGCGCTTGAGCAGCATGTGGCCAAGTTCGACATAGGCCTTGCGGTAGTTTAGGTCCGCTTTGATCGCCGACTGGTACGCTCCTGCGGCAGCGCTATCCTGGCCGTCTGTCGAATGCGCACGACCCAGGGCGAAGTAGACATCGGCGAGCGCGCTCCGGGGCTCCATGGTGTCTGCATAAGTGGCCAGGAATCTTTCGAGATAGGTAGCGCTGAGTTTGGCCTCGCCCAGGTCGAGAAACTTCATCGCGATCCTCAGCGGGTTGGGCTGCGGGGGATGCTGGTACCATTGCCCAGCGAAGGGCGCTGCTTGTTCTCGCCAGGCATCAGGGCCTGATTCAAGCATTTCGAGGTCGCGAAGCACAGTGTCGACTTCTGCTTTGCCCTTGTAGATGACAGCCACGCGCCCTTCGGAATCGACAAGAAAACTGGCTGGCAAAGGCAGTGGCCGCTGGCGCTGGGTGAGCGCCCGCTGGAATGCATCGAGAATGCTCACCGTGCGCTCATCAGCGATACGATTTTCGAACGAGCTGTTTAGTTTCCCAAGCGTTTTAGCGACTTTGTTAGGGCGGTCGCTGTCGGTGGGATCATCGGCATTCAGGAGAACGATATCCAGGCCCTTCTGTTTGAATTCGGAAGCACGCGCGATCATGGCGCTGAGTTCTTCCAGGCAAGGTCCGCACCAAGTTGCCCAGACATTGATCAGCAGCGGTTTGCCAGTATTGGCGATGCCGTCCAGTATTTCGAGCGGGGGCAGGGGCGGGCGGGCGGCCAGCACGATACGTGCAGTTTCATCCACGGGCGACGATTCCTGGTCGAACGGATCAAGTGGCGGGGAACCTGAGGGCGGCATCCACTGTGTCGCGGTCGCGGTGCCTTGTTCCAGAATTTGGAAAGTGTTAGACGTGACTGCGGTGAACGTTTCCGGTTCAGGTGATCCGGGCCAGCGTACCGTGACTTTTTCAATGCCTGAGTCGTTACCAAGGCCGAGGTGCAACCACTTCGAAGATTGCGACAGGAACCCTTCTCCAGCTCGCAGGGTGCGGAATTGAGTACCGGACGGTGTGGTCACTTCAACACGGGCTCCTATAGCATCGCGATTGCAGGTGACTCCTTTCAAGCGCAGTGCCACCCAGTGCCGGGATTCCGATCCGGCCGCAGAGGAACTGGTGTTTCGCATCAATCGCAGGCGCGGGCTGTTTCGATTGTAAGCCCAGAAGTCGAGCGCGCCATCGAAGTCCCAGTCGCCGAGGCAGATGGAGCGGGCGTCGTCGAGATAGTCGAATCCAGACAGGCCTGAGATATCGGCAAATTTGCCGCTGCCGGTGTTGAGGAAAAACGAATTGCGTTCGCGCCCGCTGAACGATTTTCCTTCAGCCATCAAGCGGGTCGTTGCCGCCCATGACAGGAAATAGGACTCACCGCTGGCGAGTGTAGAAGGTTGCAGGGGTGATTGCGCCGCGACCCGGCGCCAGAAGAAACTTCACAAATCGTCACTGTCTTCCTGCGTGAAAAAGCCGTTTGCCACGACGATGTCTTCGAGCCCGTCGTTGTTAAAATCACCGAATCGTGATGCCCACGCCCAGCGTCCGACGGAAACCCCTGAGGCTTCGCTGCTGTCTAGAAAAGTGCCGTCCCCATTGTTAAGAAAAAGTGCGTTTCCCCTGGCGAATCTCTGGTAGTGGCCTTTGGTGGCAGTGTCAGTGCCCGGCATGAATTGATCCTGGAAAGTAATCCGGTTGCCAGCTCCCGAGAACATGTTGCTGACGTATAGGTCTGGCCAGCCGTCGCGATTGGCATCACCCCAGGTTACCGACATGCCTGGAGAGATGTCTTCCACGCCGGCGGCCTCTGCGATGTCCGTGAACTTGCCGCCGTCGTTACGGAACAGATTGTTGCGTCCAAAGTCATTGGCGACGTAGAGGTCAAGGTCGCCGTCATTGTCGAAATCTTCCCATGCGGCTGAGAGCGACCAGCGGCGGTTATTTTGATCGAGGCCGGACTCCTGTGTCACATTGCTGAACTGCCATGCCCCGTCGTTGCGGAAGAGTGCGTTGGGGCCGCCGTTGTTGGCATCGTGATAGGGAATGGGAAAGCGCTCATTGAGATCGCCGAAGCCACCCCACAGATCGCCATAGTCGCAGATGAAGAGATCGAGATCGCCGTCGGTGTCGTAGTCTGCAGCAGTGCAGGAGAATGGCGATCCCGGCAGCTGCAACATTCCGCGCTTGGTGAATTTGCCCGAGCCGTCGTTCTCCAGCAGCAGCACCTGAGTATTGCAAACTACCAGCAGATCCTGGTCGCTGTCGTTGTCCAGATCGACGAACAGTGCTGAGCGCGTCCGTTCCAGCCAGTCAGTGCCGTTGTCCGCCGGAGCCTCGCGCAGCGTTCCGTCCGCATTGCGCAGGAAGAGCAAATTCGGCAGGCCGCCGGGCTGGCAGAGATACAGGTCATCGAGATCGTCGCCATTTGCATCGCCCATCGCCATGCCCTGGTATCCTTCCGATTCCATGCCGATCTGGTTGTGCAGGCGGGCTGCCCAGTCATCGAGACCGGGAAGCAGCGCCTTTTGATACAGTTCGCTGCCCTTGAAAGCGGCGTCCGTGCAGTCAGTAAACAATCGATCGGTCTCGGCGTTCGTCCGGCTCACCTGATAGGATTCGGGAACGATACTGGAGATCTGCGGCGGGGCATCGGAAGTTGCAGTAAGATGCCAGCTGATGTCCCAAATGGCATGTTGCTCGACAGTGCGTGCCGGATCCGAGAAGTGCCCTAACGTTGATACTAGCGCCCTTGTGGTCGCCGCAGTTCCGTCCGGTGCCAGAGACACCCTGTAGGTTTTAAACTTGATCCGAACCTTCCCGGCGCCCGCCAGCGGCTGAAGAAAGCTGACTAAGCTGAGTGCCGGGTCCGTTTGTGCCACCGGCTGCCATTCATCGGGAGCCGACTGAACTACGAAGAGCGAATCCTGATAACTCGTAACTAATTCCGATGGTTCTGGCCCTAACAATGGTGCAGAAAAATCGACATGGAACCAGCTACTGGTCGCAGCGGATGTGATGCCATCAGCTCCCTGCTCAAGATGATGCGCGAGTTCGTTCAGTTGCCGCTGCGCTACCTCGTAAAGTGCCTCGCTGCGCCAGCCGTCGACCTTTGGGTCGAACAGGGCTACCTCCTCTGCGAGCTTGCCTCCGAACGGTGAGGACTGCACAGCAACAGGAGCAGTAGTAGCAGTCTCTGGCGAAACGGCGACGGCTTCAACTGCGGCACGAGTGTTCCCGATATCCGTAGCCGATGTCTGGGAATCAGAACGTGTGCAGCCGCTCAGGATGGCGGCCAGCGTTCCGCCAAAAACAACGAGACGTCGCAATGAAATTGCGTGTCGCTTGGGCAAGGGCAGGAGTCGCACAGCCGGACGTTACGACAAAAAGCCGCGCGTGACCAGCGTCGCATCGCGCAAGATTCCGCTTCCCGTGTGATCAGGGCTCGAGGCGGACGCGATAAAATGCCCGAGGTGTCCCTGCCGGGATCGCACTGTCGGTGAAGCTGGTTTCAGCGCCGCCGGATTCCACGCCATCGGCCAGTTCGTCCCAGTCATTGGCGCTCTCCAAATTGAAGGAACGGTCAACACCATACGTTTTTCCCCCTGCGGAATTCCATTTGAGGGTAACGGCATTGGTGTCGCTAATGGAAATATCGCTGATCGCAAAGTCCACCTTTTCCGTGACATTGAGCAACTGCAATTTCAGGGAATCGATAGCGATGCCCTCATCGTCAGACGCCGAGTTCAATCCGTGAATGAACGACACCGTGAGGGTGTCTGCCGTGTGGGCGATAGGGTTTTCTCCGTCTGCATTGAAGTATGCCGTGTAGTCATAGGCGGAATCGAGCGTCCAGCCGACCGATGTCCTATTCTCGGCGTCCAATGGGCCTTCCCCATCCCCGTCGCTCCATTCTTCGCGGTAGTTTGGCGAGAGATTTGCCTGGGAAATGAGTTCTTCCACAATCCCGTCGCCGCCGCTGCCTCCTGTGTAGCGGGTTTCATGAATGACCTTTCCGTCTATGAGGATCTGGAAATTGCCGTTCGTCTCTGCGTTGGGGATAATATCGTCCGCATCGCCGGATGAATCGGTGGAAGCGAGCACGAAATCCAAGTCAATCCCATCGTGTGGGGGAAGATCCTTGAAGAACAACACTGCCGAGCCGTTGTGGTTTGCCGACGCATTAGATCCGAGCCAGGTGCCTCCAAAGCGCGGATCGACTTCGCTATAACTGAGGCCTTCGATGAGTGGCTCAAGCGGGAATACGGGGTCACCATTGCTGAAAGCAGATTCGTTGAAGCCACCAGCTGACGGGCGCACAAGTCCGCCACTGTCCCCCGTGCCCGTCATTGACTTCACACCGGACATCACTGGTGCGGCGCTCCATTCTTTCAATTTCCACTCGAGTCCCACTGAAGTGAAGTCTTCCTCGTAAGTGTCGCCGCCGGGCCATTCGTTGGGATCCGCGATGACGTCATTGATCAGTTTCACTGTCAGGTCATCGATTGCTACGTGTTCGTCATTTGCTGCACTGGTCATGCGGTGCAGAAACGAGATGGAGAGCTCGTCGGAAGTGTGCGGGATGGTGGCGAGCTGCGGTGCCGCAGTGACATCGTACGCGGAGTCGAGCGTCCAGCCGTGAGCGGTGCGATCGGAGGCGGAATTCGGGCCCGCGCCACCGTTGTCGTTCCATCGTTCGCGATACAGCGTCGTCAGGTTGGCACCGGTTGCTAACTGCGTGATCCCCTGAGAAGTCAGGTTGCCGCCCCCTGAGTTGAAAGTGTGGCTGAAAACTTCTTCGCCGTCGACCAGAATGCTGAATGGCCCGTCTGCGGAGCCTTGCGCTCCGCTGTCAACAGATCCCCCTGCACCCAGCTTCATTGCGATTGAGATGCCGGTGTGCTCCGGCAGATCCGAGAAATCCAGCGTGGCAGTGCCAGGATTTTCCACAATGAATATCCCGGTGCCATCGTCCACTGCATCACCCGCCGCAGCGTTTACCAGCCAGTTTTCACCTGAAAAGCCGAGCGCCTGGTAACTACCTGGTGCCACCAGTGGCGCAAGCGGGTAGACGTCACCGGTGTCGTCAAACGAGAACTCATCCAGCGCGGTGGGATCTGAAACCGAGATCTGCCCATCTCCATCACCAGTGGCGGTCATCTCTTCGACGGCAAGTGGGATGAAGTCCCAAACCCACCCTTCGATCGACCATCCAGATTCCAGCGGGTCGGATTCAAAATCGAACGTGTAAGTTCCCGACTCGGGAAAAGGAATGGGATCCGCGAAACTGATGACTGCTGCGGCAGTAGTCATCAGGCCTCCTACACTAAGCCAGGGAAGGGGATTTTTCATAAGTGGGGGTAATTGTCTTGGAATTAACAAATTCCGCCATTTTGAGCAACGAAAATCGTTACCAAGGAGCGTTACGCAGCACCGGGCAGTGATGGCACGTTGCCCGGTGTTAGCTCTTGAAAATCAGAATTGAAGGTATCCGAAGCGCTCGGGTGTGTGTGCTGAACCGGTGGCGGTAGGTGCCCAGCCAAGAAACACTTTCTCCGCATTCGAGCTGCGATAAAGGTTGAGTCGCCAGACAGTTTCACTGGCGATGGGCATCTTTCTCGTGATCGCCGACAGCGGTATTCGAATCTCGGTCATCCATTTGTTCCGCTCGCGATCGATGTGCACTCTCGCCTGAAATCCGCTGTTCCATTCAAGCGACTTCTCGGGTAACTTAATCGAGAGATCCAGTTTCTCGCCGGTGGGTGCCACTTCAAATTCCGTATAGGCCCCGACATTGTCAGGTTCACTGCCGATGAACGCCTCCACCACGTCTCGATCCCAGAGTCCGGCGCGCTCGGATTCGCTCACTGGCTCGAAGGTCGTGAGCTTCGTGAACGGCGCTGAGTACCCGATGTAAAGGAATGCGTCCGACCAGAGCACCTGTGCGGAAGTGGACAGAGCCGGATGCGCGGCACCGTCGCGAATCCCATAGTCGATGCGCGCCTTTGCAGCCGTTCTCCATGCGACATCATTCAAGTCCCCGTCGATTTCAAAATCCACATCGATCCGGGCGGCTTGCAGAACCGGTGGCGGCAGCGTGCGCACGAGAAGCCTGTGAGCATTGTCAAAGTAGACCTTCCGCAGCACGGAAGGATCCAGTCCCACGGCGTCGATTTTCCATTCGCCCTGGATCGGTGTCATATGCGCAAACTGGCGGTCGTTTGTCTCGAACCAGCGCCAGTGCTTGTCATAAAAGGCGACCGCCTCATCATCCGTCGGCCCGGGCCCGTCACCGCCGGAACCGAGGATCAACTTGTCGTAGACCATGAAATCGGTAGCGAAGAAAATCCGATCCTGATGTTTCTCGAAGAGCGCACGCACCTTCGCCGGATCGTGTCGGCCGAGTTCAGGGACGCGAGCTGCGATGTCGACCATCATGTTAGGGAATTTGTCCAGTGCACGATCGACCCAGTCGATATCCTCCGGGTTGTTGCCAAAGTGAACGCACACAAACGTCGTGCCGGGATGCCGGGCGATGACCCGGTTCCTCGCCTCCAGCAGCTCCTTCCGCGACGGATATTTTTCAGGATCGCCGAACCACCAGGACTTGTGATCTTTCAGCTCAATCCAGCGTTCATTGTGCTCATCATACGGCATCCAGAACGCCTTTGGATCCGCCACATGAATCGATACAGGCATGCCCAGTTCGCCGCAGCGCCGCCACACAGGATCCAGTTTTGGATCATCAATGGTGATCAATTTGCCTGATTTGTCCTTCAGATACAGACCCAGGCGTTTGTATTCCTTTAGCCCGGCGGCGCCCTGGCGGAAACCCTCATTGATCTGCTTCACTGCCTGCTCCGAGAAATCCGGCTCATCCCATTTTGCGTAGTCGAGATTCATGTAGTGCACCCAGCGATGCGGTGCCAGGCGATCCGCACGGTCTTTGTTCTGTGTGAATCGCGACACTTTCCCAAGCGTCGGCACAGTGGTGTCTCCACTCAAATTGACCCCGACCCCGATGCCCACGCGATCCATGATTCCGCCACCACGCTCAATGCGCTCATCCGATCCGGCCACGTGCATGTGCAGGTCAATGATGCGCCGTTCAGCCCGCCACTGATCAGGCAGAGAATCCTGTGCCAGAGCCTGTAGGGTGGGAAGCGAACAGGTAAAAAATGCAACGGCTGCGCGAACGGAGTGACGGATGGTGGGGTTCATAAGTAGAGCATTTGGTGCGTTGGATTTGGTGAATGAGAAATCTTTCACCAGGATGATGCACAGAGACAGAGCGAATGAGGAGCAGATAATCGGAAGCCTGCTATCGCATCAGCAGGAAATACCCGACGGTCATCAATCCCGCATCTGCGATCAGGTGGCTGATCCAGGCTCCGGCGAGGGTGCCTTGACGTTGGTAGAGCCAGCACCAGATCAGACCGCCGATGGCGACGCAGATACTGAGAAAAACGGCGAAGCCGAACGGGAAGAACTGGCTCACCACAATGAGGTGATGGGAGGCAAAGGCAACGCTTCCCAGTACGGCGGCGGACAGGGCAGACATCTTTTGCCTCAGATGACCGAACACGAACCAGCGCCAGAAGTATTCTTCGATGAGCGAATGGAGCACGGACAGGAAGGTGGCGAAAAGAATATAGTTCTCCAGGAACCCGAGGGCGGTGGCCTTTTTATGAATGGCTGGCGCACTGGCATCGACGATGTCTGCCAGGGGCGTCTGCAGCAGTCCCCACAAGGCACCGACGATCAGGAGTCCAGTGACTACCCCCAGTGGTAGCGCACGCAGATGCGACCGCAGACTGCCCCAGTGGCTCTTCTTTTTAAAACGGCTAAGGCCGACTCGCCAGAGAATGACGAAGCACACGACAGGCCAGGCAACGGTGAAGACTTTCGCCCCGGCGTAGATCACCTTACCAAGTGCATGATCGCTGAGGACTACGAAGTAAAGCAGGGACGCGATAAACGGCACGGTCATCGCTGGCACGAGCGCGATCCAGAAACGAGCAGTGGAGGAGGGGTTGGTTTCAGTCATGGATGAACGACAAGGAATGGCAGAAGCAGCAGCGGGCACAGGCAGCCCATGGCACCGATTACGGAGAGCCAGAAGACAAGCTGTGCCTGTCTCCAAATGATGCTGTCCCTGCCCTGGCGGTTCATGATGACTCGGCAGCGGTAGGCCTGAACCAGGCATACGACAAGAAAGGACAGTAACAGTGGCCACTGCGGGTTGGGCAACGATGACGCCGCCACCGTGTGCCCCAGTGTCAGCGGTAGATAGATGGCCAGGAAAAGAAAGTGAAGCCGACGCGGAAATATCGACTCTGACTCAGTTTTTGAAAGCTGGTTCGACTCCGCGACACGCTCGATCGGCACCGATGCAATCTTTGCCAGAACGACTGCGGCCAGAGTGATTCCCAGAGTTCCGAGCAGCGCAGTTGCCACCATTGTCAGGAAGGGCGTCATGTTTGTTGTCGACTCTAAACCAGACGCGACTTATCAGCAATCTCGACGTTGCGACAGCAGCTCAAGAATCTCATGCATTGAGCCAGGTTCCCGTTCGAAGCCTCAAGGACTCCCCAGCTGCTCGGCGAAGAACTTTGCGAGCCGCTCCTTGAAATAGGCATTCATGGGCGCTGACACATCCATGGTGTGCGGCCATCCATCGAATCTTTCGTATTCGCAATGCACTCCAAGCTTCCGCAGACGTTCAGCAAGATCATCCGCCTGCGCCACATCAACCAGTTCGTCGAGCGTGCCGTGCATGATCAATGTCGCCGGATCACTGCCGTCCAGATGGGAAACTGGCGATGCTGACATCCACATTTCGGGCGCTTCGTCGAACTGACTGCCGCCCATAAACGCTATCGCCGATTCCGCGGACTTCGCCTGATCGGTCGAAAGGTCCGCCGGCCCATAGATATCGACGACCGCCGCGACCGCGCTGCTGACATCTGGCGAACCGCCCGAACCCTCAAGTTCACCAGGACTGTAGCCGACCATCATTGCCAGGTGACCGCCCGCCGAGCCTCCGATCACGGCAATGCGGGCGGGATCGATCCCGAGTTCCGTGGCGTGCGCCCGCATCCAACGCACTGCGCACTTTGCGTCCTCGACGGCTGCCGGAAAGGGAGCCTCTCTGACCAGTCGATAACTGATCGATGTGGTGACGTAGCCCATCGCTGCGAAATGCGTTGTGTAAACGCGGTAGTCTTCGCGCTTCCCCTTCGCCCAGGCACCCCCGTGGATGAAGATCAAGCCCGGAACCGGTCGCGATGTCTGCTCCTTCGGCTGGTAAAGATCAAGCAGCAGATCACGTCCACCGCCCTGACCGTAGACCACTCCGACTTTCTCGATCACATTCCCAGGCAGCGGCGGAGCGCGATCAATCATCGGCAATGCCCGGATCGCCAGTGCCGCGAGGATTTCATCGCGATTCCGAAAACCGGGAGGTGCCCCTCTGCCAGGCTCGAAGTCGCGATGCAGATAGACAAACGCTGCCGCAGCCAGCACTAGAGCCGCCATCAGCAGAATGCCCAGCCATTTCGCCCAAGTCCGAACACGCTTTCTCACAGTCATGGGGTGTTTTCCCTAAAGCAATCTGCTTAACCAACACTGGAATTCAGCAAAGCTCTGTTCTCGCCGACTGCAACAAACGAGCGAGTGTTCGCCAAACTTCCTCGTTTCCTTCCCTCGCACTTGCGAGAAGAACACAGCTTCATTGTTAGGATCTGCGGAGCCGCCTACTTTTATGCCACGGTGGTACCGACCGTCGCCTTCTGCCGACTATAGCTTGTAAAACTGCTCCCAGCCCTTCCGTGGCGGTGGGCCGACGAGCAATCGATTGGCACGCTCATTGTTGGTGATCTGCTTGGTTTCGCGATCAAAAACGAGTTCGCCGCCGAGCCGCTGAGCGATGACTCCCAGGCTGAACACCTGGCTCAGTGGCCCGGAAATCGAGAACGGCGAGCGTGTCTTTTCTTCACCTTTCGCGCCGAGAATAAAGTTCAGGTGGTGACCGGAGTTTTTACCAGAGATTTTCGGCAGGCTGCTGGCGAGATCTTTCATTTTCTCCTCTGGAATGATGCGCAATGGACTGCCGTGTGTGGTTCCTTTGAACGTTAGATCTTTTCCGTAGATGATCTTGCCGTTGGCCTCAAGCTTCCGTGACTCTTCGAGTTCTGCTGGGCGCGGCGGCTTGTTCTCGGTGCCGTCGTACCAGGTGATTTCGCATGGCGGTTCGCCCGGCCGTTCAGGAAAATCGAACCGAATGGTCGATGCCTGGGGGAAGATGAAATCGTTCGGTCCGTCGCGTTTCACCGCGGTGACTTTGTTAGGCATGCCGAGGTTCAGGAAGCGGTGCACGGTATCCAGAATGTGCGGACCCCAGTCGCCAAACGCGCCATTGCCGTAGTCGAACCAGCTGCGCCAGTTGCCCGGATGGAGCTTGCTGCTGAACGGGTGCTCGGGTGCCGTGGAAAGCCAGGTATCCCAGTCCAGCCCTTCCGGCATTTGCTCGCCCGTTGGGTAGCCATCAATGTCCCAGCCATGCCAGCGGCGGCGAGAGTTCATGTAGGCGGTCACTTTGGTGACATCTTTGATGATACCCGCCTCTTTCCATGCCTTGAATTGAAAGTAGTTCGCCCCCGAGTGCCCCTGATTGCCCATCTGGCACGAGACATTGTATTTTTTCTCCGCAGCCATCATCAGCTCAATCTCCTGGAACGTGTGCGCCAGCGGCTTCTCCACATAGACGTGCTTGCCCAGTGACATCGCAAGCATGGCGATAGGGAAATGGGAGTGATCCGGCACGCCGATGGTGCAGGCATCGATCTGGTCTGCCATCTTGTCGAACATCTGGCGGAAGTCTTTAAACTTCGGAACGCCCGGGAACATCTCTTCGATTTCCGCCGTGTGTTTGCTGCCAAGAGCCACATCGCAGAGAGCTACCACATTGACCAGGCCGGTCTGGTGCACGCTTTTGGCATCGCCAGCGCCCATGCCGCCACAGCCGATGACTGCGACGTTGACCTTTTCATTGGCCCCCATCACCCGTCCGGGTATGAGGCTGAATGCCGCCGCCGAGGCGGCAATCTTTCCGAATTGTCTTCTGGATATGCTTGGTTTCATAGCGATCGAGTTGGAAACCCGACGTTAACGATGCCTGTCACGCTTGGCAATCTGATTGTCACCAACCGCCATTGATCATGCGGCAGAGCGATCAACGACACGGCATTCGAGCCCATTCCGAGATGGCAGCGTGCACGCAATCCATTGGGAGAAACTCCTGTTCGAGACGTCCTCGTGGATCTTGAATCAGGCCCGCGTAGAGTGATCTTTCCGCATCACTGAGTTCTGCGGGAGGATCGATTCCAGCGATCACCGGTTCATTCACCGCCGATCCAGCATGCAAAGCGAACACGTCTGGTGTCATCATCAGTGCTTGCAGATGTGGAACAAAGGAACGGGCTCTGGCAAGAAATTGCAGCCCCCAGGTATCGATATCTCCCCAGTAGCCGACACGTTTTTCCTTGAGCCAAGGTGCCGACGTCCACGACAAATCGAAGCCCGCACCGAGAACTGCAATCGTATCCGCCAGCGCAGGCAACTGGTGCAGGCAACTCTCGTTCTCGACGATCAGGATGCGCGCCGCCGGAAGCGGAGTCACCAGCAACTCGGATCCGCGGACGCGCTGCCTTTGAAACGAAAGCAGACCGCCATCCAGATCCACCACCAGCAACCAGTGGTCACCTTCCGCAAACGCACCGAGAAATGGTTCGAGCCCCATCCTGCTCACTTCGCCATCAAAGCGGACATCCAGCAGCGATGTCACCAGCCGGGCGTTGCGCTCAAAGAACTTGGTGTCGATTCCAGCGAGCGAAAGTGTCCGCAGCGGCCGACCATTTGCGCAACCGGGTTCCAGTTCCATCGCCAGCCGCGCGGCTTGAAGGACTTCAGCGATCGGCTTCTCGCGCCACAGCGAGCGCTTGCGAACGAACAGTGAATGGAACAACGGATCGGTCTGCTCGGCAAAGGTCGCCATCGCCTCGAACTCGGCGCGAATCACACGATCGTCAACCGCTTCGATCCATTCCGTCGGACGCCGCAGCATCCACTGCACCGGGATCTCGACTGGCCCAGCCGTGGCACGGTAAGCGATGCTCTGCCAGACCACCTCACCCACCCTGACATTCCTCCATCGTTCCACGTGGCGCTTCAACGCATCTAGATCAGAAGCCACCAGTCCTGGCCGCGGCCGACCGATCGAGACACAGACCGGCCAGACATTTGCACTGCTCTCCCCGCAGAGCAGACGTTCTTCCCGCGTAGCGGGGCTCTCCCACTGGCGTTTCAGTTTGTGAGCCAGTTCGGATGGCGACTTCATACCCGTCACTTACATGAAATCGACCGCCAAATCACGGAGCGATCTCGATTTTCTCGAATCGTCAGGAGTGTCCCGGCCTGACTGAGCCATCACTTCGTCGCTGCGCTCATCCAGACGCATGAGCAGGTTGAGCGGCTTGCCGCGCTTGAGCCGGCCTCGCTGCCCGGGGCGGCGCTCGGGTTCGGGGTTGATTGCGTAGCCTGCCTCGAGAATTTCCACGTAGCGTTGGTGCAGGCGCGTAAGGGTCTTGGGCCCGATAGTTCGACCTCCAGATAGCTCGCGGTCGTTAAGCTTTTTTGCCTCGAGAAGCAGTGCCATCATGTCTGCCGCCTACGGTTGTCCATGGTCTTTGTGCACACGGATGAGATCACGCTACAATTTATGCCACCTTCCTTGTCCGCACTCCAGGTGATTTTCTGGAGAGAGAAGGGGGGCGCGCAGGAGGTATGCGGCGAGTTGGCGCCCGGGTGACCAAGCGACGGGAGCGTGTCTACAAATCATGCCACGTCCCTTGTCAGCATTTCTCGTCAAAGATGCGGACGTCAGGTGCGTCGAGTATGGGATCCAGTTGTTCCGTTGGCATTGCCGACGGTGATAGCCGCTCCGCCGCCGACCGGCAAGGCTATGCTGGCTCAGTCCAGAGCGTCAGGCTAATGCGTGCGCTCGATCTTCACCCGAAAGAACATTTGCGGAACGTTGTCATCGTGGGGGATATCCCAGATTTGCCTGATGCCTTGTGCTGAGCTTCTCCGTGCCTCTTCTGGCACATCGGCCCATTCTTTTCCGTTCACGGAACTCTGGAGCACTTCGCGAATTTCCCCATTTAGGATCGCGCGGACCGCCTCGGATGATACTCGATACTCGACGGAAACGCCTCCATTCCCAGAGATGGTCACTTGAGGAAAGGATAGCGTATCGAGGCTATATGCCGGATTAGAAAGACTGCGAGTTGGATCAAGATTGAAGAGGAATTTGAGCAGATTCGAAATGCCATCTCCCGTTGGGTTTGCTTCTGGCGATTGCTGCTCGAAGGTGAGTGCTGAAAACTGGAGGATCCATTTTTCGAATACATCGATTTTCTCTGGCACGATTTCCAGAGTTACTTGCCGTCGGTAATTACTGAAATCTACACGCCGCCAGGCGAAGACAAATTCATCCCCTTCAGTCGCATCAATCGTTACTTGAACCATCGGAGAATCGTGAGCAGCTTTCCCCAAACCAATTCGTCGCAAGTCTCCAAGTTGATCGCCCTGGAGGATCTCGATGTTCGATTCATGTTTGGCACTGAGTTTGATGGCATAGGCTTCTGTCGTGGGCGCTGTCCATCGCCACCAAATGGCACCGTCGACGAGATCTGGTTTCGCGGTGGTACTGGCGAAAGGGTCATCGAGTTCAGTCGATGCATCGTAGCCGCTCACTTGCGATGTCGCGGCGCGCACCCGCCCAAGATCGATCGCATCGTCGAAGAAGTCGTTTTCGAAAGTGGATGCCTCCTGAATGAGGAGGCGCACGGGACCTTGTTCATCTGTCCCTAGTTTGATTGTATATCTGACTCCGCCTTTGGCCTGGAGCAGGCAGCCGAAGATGCTGGACGTTACTCGCCGGACTCGCCGGAATCCAGTGCGGATGGGTTGCAGGCTGCCATCACCAGTATCGCTGAATACCTCGCACGTGTTGGTGTCGCGCATGCCTATGTCGTTGATCCAATAGGTTCCGGTTGACGGTGCAGTCCATGTCCACCAGAGCGTGCCTTTCTTTTCCTTTGCGATGCCCATCGGTTCGTCTGGTTCGCGAGTTGCCAGAAGGCCTGTGCTCCAGGCCTGAGCGATGTGCCCGTTTCCCAGGTCAGTTGCGTCTTCAAGATTGTCATTGGAGGGTGGTCTTACCAATTCCAGTTGGAATACCGAGTGAGCCCAGGGATCGTTTTCCGCAGTCCAATCCTCCGAATCAATAGCGGCGCCGCGATCATTGCCAACTGCGAGCCAATATTCAGCTCCAGCCTTTGTTTCAAAGGTGAGAGCCTGACTGGAGCCCCACCATTCTTGAAGGATTCCGAGATCGGACAGGACGACGGACTTCAGATCTGTGAGCCCTTGGCCGGTGAAGACTTTGGTTGTCCGATCGCGCTGGTATCGCAATCGGAGCAGTGCCGATCCGTCTGCGGGAGCCGTCCACCGCCACCAGAGTAGAGTTCCATGTTCTCTCGGCCCACCGGGTTCCTGCTCGTCCCATTTGGCCTCGGGTGATGCGAACGATTGTTCCACTCGTTCCTGGGCACCCAGATCGATGGCATGCTCAAAAGCATCATTGCCAGCGATGGGAAGGTGCTCGATTCTGCCTCTGATCGTATTCTCGATGGGCCCACTGCTGGTGGTTTCATAGACGGCGAGATAGAACTGCTCCCCTATGCTTGCCTTGAAATAACACGGACGGGCGACCCCGTCGTAAGAGCCCGAGTTGAGGGAGACTGGGTTCAGCAGGTCGACTTTGGTGCCGGAATACACACGGTTACTCAACTTTATCCAAGAATCGCTATCAACGGAGAAGCTGAACCATCCAGTCGCAGGTGCAGTCCATCGCCACCACAGGGAACCCAAAGCCTGCGGTACGGATGGTTCCTGCGGCTCGATTGTGGGCTGGAGATAGGTGCCGGTGATCGGTGCAGTCAGATTCTCGCCGAGATCGATCGCATCAGCAAAAGCATCGTTGTGCAATGTCGTTTCCCCATCGCTGCCGATGAGAAACTGAAAGGACTGCGGCGCGGAGAACTCGTCTGCTGCGACAGCGAAATAGTATTCCTCTCCCGCTGTGAAAGTGAGGGATGTGACCGGAAGCAGTTCGGCAAGTGAATTGCCCTGATAGACGAAGGGTCTTGCTTCTGTATAATAATCGCCCGGGCCAGTGTACGTGACAGTTCTGGGAGCCGTCCATTTCCACCAGAGCGAGCGATTTGGAAACTCGCGGCCGCGATAGATGTGATTTGGCTCATCCGGCTCTGGATTCTTTGCGACACCGATGTTGTTCCCCTCGATCATGATCCCTTCCGTGGATCCAAGGTCGATGGCGTTTGCGAAGTCTCCGTTGGAAGCCACTTCGAAGGGATGAATCTCCAGCCGGAACGGCGCAGAGAGACGATCGCCCGGGCGGGTAGCATCCCTCGCATCGAGAATAGCAATCTTGTAGGATTGTCCTGCCACGAAGCGATAGACACTGATCCCACCTTCGATCCTGCCGATTGGATCGATCTTCCCGAGTTCCCGCAAAGTGTTTCCCTGAAATACCGAAACCGAGAGATGGTTCCCGAGTTGAAACAATCCGTCTTCTGGTGCTACCCACTCATACCAGACCGATTTCTGCTCAGTGCCCCCTGGCCCAACCGGTTCCACTGTCGAGCCAAGTAAGTTACCCGGCATTGAGATATTTCGAGCATTGCCTAGATCCAACCGATCCTCAAAATTGGCGTTTGATCCAGGGCTCGATACCGCTTCGATCGCAATGCGGACTTCTGAATCAACGGAAATGCTGGGTTCAACAGAATCAGACTGAGGGTAAAGGCCACCCACGCAGATCTGATATTCCGTGCCCGACTTTGCCAGGAAGTGAACGGTTGTAGCGTCGGATTCATTCCATTCCAGCGAGAGCCGCGCCGATGTCAGGCCAACCGTCTGAAGCGAATCCACTCGACTCCCCGTGTAGACGGAGGTGAACAAGTTCCGATTGTCGCCAAAAGAACTGATGGCGAACCAATCGCTGGAGGGAGCCACCCACGACCACCAGGCTGTCCGTGTGGAGAGATCTCGTCCGCCTGCTAAGTAAAGGTGCGGTGGCTCGCTCAACTCAGTCGTCGCTTCCGCCAGGTCTCCGGTTGTTACCACCGGAACTTCGGAAGGGAGCGTAACCCGATCGACAAAAAAATCGTTGGGTGGAGGAGCAGCGTCAGTCAGTCCCAAACATAAGATGCTCCAAAGGAAGATGGCCCGTGATTTCATTATTCTTACATTCAGTGACAAACCTAAAAGTAATCTTATCGATCGTGTTATTGCTGCGTGCTCTCGATCTTCACGCGGAAGTACATCTGTGGGGCTGCATCATCATGGGGAATGAGCCAGAGTTGTCGGTTTCCCATACGCGCACTTTTCCGCGCATTCGCCGGGACGTTGGTCCATCTTTTGCCGTCCACAGAGTACTGGAGAATGTCTTGCAGCATTCCCTGCTCCCGTGCCGAGACACCGCCTTTAGACACTTGGTACTCGATGGCTGCGGCCCCATCTTCCACGATGCTGATCTGGGGAAGAATTCCTGGTGTTGAAAGCCTTTGTGTCGGATCCAGCCCGAAGTAAAACTTGAGCCAGTTCGTGGCACCATCACTGGCCGGACTGGCCTCAGGCGTTCGCTGCTCTGCGGAAAGTTCTGGAAACTGGGCGATCCAGTATTCAAATGGTCTACTCTGGTCGGGAAAAGGTTCGAATGGTCCGCCTTGACCGAAGAAAGATCTTAGAAGTTTCAAGCTTACCTGCCGCACAGAAGAATCCCCAGACTGCCAGCCTAACACATATTCTTCCCCCGCATTGGCATCGAGTTCAATGATCCCCGTGTTAGAGACAGCGATGCTCTTCAGGTTTGCCAGTTGATTCCCCTGATAGACCGTCAAGATTGGAGGTTTGATCCTAGAATGACTCGAATCACTTGGGCCAACAGTGATCTGGTAGCTCTCGGTAGCGGGAGCCGTCCACCTCCACCAGATCGTACCGGTGCCGTTGGCTACATGGAGTTCATCGAATTCGGAGGAGGCGCCGTAACCGCTCACCACAGAATGGGCAACATTCACCTGTCCCAGATCGATCGCGTCGCCAAAGAAATCGTTCTCAAAAGCGAACGCTTCGCGGATGTTGATTTGCACAGGCATTTGATTGTAGGTTCCGATTTTGATGGTGTAGCGGACACCCCGTGTTGCCCTGAGCATGCAATGACTATGTGGATATTGGCTCAGGCCCCTGAATCCCGTGCGAACCAACTGCAGGGAACCGTCTTCGTTTGCAATGAACACTTCGCAGGTCGCCCCGATGTTGTAGTCTGGACCATCGGAAATCCAGTAGCTTCCCGTCTCCGGTGCCGTCCATGTCCACCACAGTGTACGAGGTCTTTGTGGTTCAAGTCCGACGGGTTCGTTGGGTTCCTGAGTTGCAAGAACCGACGTGCTCCATGCCAGAATCGCGCGATCATTTCCGAGGTCGATAGCGTCGGCGATGTTGTCGTTCACGGGCCGCCGCACCATTCCTAGGTTGAATGCTGACTGCGCCCACGGATCGTTCGAATCACTCCAATCCTCAGAGTCGATCGGTACTCCACGGTCTCTGCCGATCGCGAGTCGGTATTCGGTTCCTGCCGTTACATCGAAAGTCCGCGCCAGCTTTAAGCCCGAAGAGTTACCATCCAGCGGATCGCTATCGTTGAGCTCAATCGGCTTGAGTGAAGCAGGATCCTGGCCGGTGTATACATTGACCGTCTGTTCTTCCCCGGCTCGCAGCAGTAACATGGCCGATCCATCCTCGGGCGCAGTCCACCGCCACCAGAGCAGTGTGCCGTGCTCTCTGGGGCCGCCGGGCTCCTGCGCATCCCATGTAGCGCCGGGCGAGGCAAAGAATTGTATGCCTTCTTTCCTTGAGGCCAATTCAATGGCGGCATCAAATGCATCATTGGTAGCAACCGGGACAGGCTTAATCCAGCCAGTGACGGAATTGTCGACCTGCCGATCGCTGATTCCGTCCTCATACATGGCGAGATAAAGCTCCTCGCCCGCAGTCGCTCGAAAGTAGCAGGGACGGAACGGATAACGGCTTGACGAATCATAGCCACCCCTGTTGGCCGCGACCGGGGTTAATTGGTTGACCTTGTCGCCTGAATATACCTGCGTGGGGTGAGCGGTCAAAAAGATG
>JAGROY010000049.1 GCA_020439995.1 Verrucomicrobiia bacterium | reverse complement strand
GGAATCAGGTCTAAAGTGCGCATCGGCTACGACGGGCGGGTGTACAAGACCTTCCGTGGAACCGATGCTGACAAGCGCTATGCGAACGAAATTCGATTGCTCAAGGTGATGGAGGAGCGGGGCTGCGACTACGTTCCCCAGTTAATCGATCAGGAAGACGAATCACTCACGATCGTTACAACGAACTGCGGGAAGCCTGTGCAGCGTCTGGCAGAGGATAAAACAAAGGAACTTTTTGATCAGCTGGCGAATGAATACGGCGTGGTGCATGATGATCCATTCGATCGGAACATCACCTACCACCCTGCGATGGGGCGCTTCTGCGTGATCGATTTCGAATTGGCGACGGTGCTGGAGCGTGACACGGACAAGGCTCCAAAGTCTAGTTTCGTCGTCGAGTGGGCGGGAATGACTTTTTGTGGAAAACGGAAGCCCGGCACCAATGAGGATGCGCTGGCCGTCTTTGCATCGGAGGAAGGGTGGGCGCGCGAGCTGGGGCTTACGGGAGCTGTTGGTATCGAGCATGATGGCGTCGTTTTTGCGGTGAGCGACGGCATGGGAGGTCACCGTGGGGGCGGTTGGGCCAGTTGGCTTGCAGTGACAGAACTCCGGCGATTCCTGCCGGCCCAGGCTGGGAGTTTTGAATTCAGCGCGGAACCCCTGCGTGATCTTCAGAATGCCGTATCAGATTTGAATGCCTACATCAAGCGGGTGGCGGAAGCGAATCCTGAGGTGAAAGATATGGGGGCGACTCTCGTTTGCGGCGTTTTCTGTCGTAGGCAGATGCACTTCGCTCACGTGGGTGACAGCCGGATCTACTGTTTTTATGACGGAGTGCTCACTCAGCTGACTCACGATCATTCGCAGGTAGGGGAGTTGTTTCGGAACGGGAAAATCAACGAGCGTGAGGCGCGTTCCCATCCGATGCGGAGCAGGCTGAATCAGGCGATTGGGCGCAGATCCAACAAGCTGATCCCACAAGTCGGAAAGGTAACGCTTAAGGAAGATATGTGGTTTCTGTTTTGTAGTGATGGCCTCATTGATGGTCTCTGGACGGCGCGAATTGAGCGCGAAATAGCGAAGAGCCAAGCAGAGGGCAGGAGCGTTGAAGCAACTGCTCAGCTCCTGTTGGACGAAGCGGTGGCAGCAGCGGGTAAAGATGATACAACGCTTTTTGTTCTGAAAGTATCGTCGGCCGCTGCGATGGAGGCTTGTGAAAATGCTTAGAGACTGCGACCAGGGGGCGATGAATGCAAAAATAAATGTGGATCATCCGTCGGCCTGGCGGGGACAGGAACTACTGGTAAAGCATGGATGGATCACTCAGCTCAGTGATGACCATCTTGCAGAGCTTAAGGTTGCTGTAGCTGCAGTGCAGGGACTCGCTAGCTGCGACGAGATTACTGCCGCTTGTTTTCCGTTGCCAACGTTGAGTGGGGTATTGCAGGGAATCCGGGACAGTCTGGAAAACGGACCAGGAGTTGCGTTGATCCGGGGGCTGGATCCGAAACGGGCGAGGACTGAGGATGGATGGCGGCGGTTGTTTATGGGGCTCGCTAGCCACATCGGAACCCCGGTCTCGCAGAGTGCCAGTGGCGAGATTCTGTTCAGTGTGCGCGATGCCGGTTTTGCCGATGACGACCCGCGCGCAAGAGGGCCGAACACCCGAAAGCAGCTCACCTATCATACTGATCGATGTGATGTGATCGGGTTTTGTTGTGTGCGGCAAGCGAAGTCGGGAGGCGAGAGCTTCATCGTGAGTTCGATGGCGCTTTATTTGGAAATTCAAAAGCTGCGACCGGACCTTCTGGCGGTACTGGAGCAGCCTTACTATTACGCACGGCACAACGTCGACCACGGGAATCAGAAGCCGTGGTGCCGCCAGCCTATTTTCTCAATCCACGAGGGCCATTTCGCTTCGAATATGCTCAGAACGTTGATCGATCGCGCCTATGCTATGCCTGAGCTGCCTGATATGACCGGGGTACAGAAGGAGGCGCTCGACTACGTGCAGGAACTGGCTCACAACCCCAGGTTCCACGTGTCTTTCATGCAGAGGCCAGGGGATATTCTTTTCCTGAACAATTGGGTGACGCTTCATCGCCGTTCTGAATTTGAAGATTACGCCGAGCCGGAGCGGAAGCGTCATCTCCTGAGAGTATGGCTCTCGGTGCCGAACAGCCGACCTCTCCACCCGTTATTCAAAGATAACTACGGGGCGACTGGAGCGGGAGAAATTCGAGGTGGAATGCGTAAGGCGCAATGATCAGCGAACTTCTTCAGTGTAGAGGAAGTGCTCAAGTGCATCGATTACACCCCCGGTGATCGGCCGTTTCGCAACAAACCCACCGACTCTTGCGACGTGTGCTTTGATTTCAGGGATTGCGTTCGATGGGCACGCAATCCCGTGAGCTACAGATGGCTGCAGCATAGACAAGTCGTTGTGATTGTCTCCCATCGCGAGGCGAAACTCCGGGCCAATTCCAAGGCTGCGTCCAAGGTGATCCATCGCCGTGCCCTTTGAGTAGCCAATGTGGTTGAATCTCAGATAGACAGAGTTCCTGTGATAGCTCAGATCAGAGGGAGGGGACATGGAGTCAATCATCTGGCAGATGGAATCCATTTCCTCCAGAGATGATGCGTGGATCCCGGCGGGTTCAAGTGGATGGCTGATCCATTCGGCCCGGGTTTCTGATTCAAGGTAAACGCGAAAGTTCTTGAAGAATTTTTTGGCGGTCCTGTAGAGGCGCTTGTGATCTTTGGCGCATTGTTTGTTCCAGTCCCCCCAGTCGATCCAGCGATTGAATTCGTTGCTGGTGTAGATTTCGGATTCCCTCGCAATGATGAAGTCAGGAGTTGGAATAATGCGGAATCTTGTGATTGCTTCGACAGTGTGGGGCAGGCTTCGCCCGGTATTAATGCACCAGAGCGCACCCCAGCGTTTGAGTTCCAGCAGGCGATCGAGAATTTCAGGATCAAAAGGCTGTGGGGCCTCGGAATCGAGGAATGTGCCGTCGAAGTCAAAGCATAGGAGGACGCGTGGAGGCTGAACTTGTGAAACCTGCATGATGGATGTGGGACAGACAGAGAATTAACGTTGAGAATTGGTTGAGGAGGGGCATTATTCCAGCATGAAATCAGCCTATGAACTCGCGATGGAGCGTCTTGAGAAGAATAATCCGTCGGAGAAAGCGATATCGGATGCGGATAAAGCACGGCTCGCTGAAATCGAGGCCCTTTATCGATCGAAGATTGCTGAGCGGGAGGTGTTTCTTGGCGGACTGCTGGCGCGGGCAAAAGCCGATGGTGCGTATTCGGAAATCGCGGAGCTCGAGGAACAGCTATCCAGGGAAGTGCGTAAGCTCCGGGATCAATGTGAGGAGGAAAAAGAAGTCGTCAGAGCCGGGAAGCACTAAGCCGAAAGCTTGCAGCCAGGAACAGTCTCGTCGGGAAAACGGCGAAGCCCGCTGGTAAGCGGGCTTCGATGGGAGCTTTGAATATGCTGCCCTGATTCAGAGTGAATTCGGCATCCCGAAAGGAGTGCCACCCTCCCAGCTGGCATCGCGACCAGCCCCGCTCCATGCCTGATTGCTAATATCGTCAGAACCGGGCGGCGGGGGAATTCTAGGCGGCGTTTCGAAGGTTCCGCAACTGGACAAAGCGAATGCTGTTCCCAGAGCTGCAAGGGCAACTAAAAATCGGAGCCGTATCTGTTGAGGAAAAGATTGCATTGTTCGGCAAAGGGCGGGAACTCCTAAGTTTATCTGGCGTCCAGAATTGCCGTGTCTCCGGGCATGATCACAGCACCCTCAGAGAGCGATCCTGGTACCACGTTAGCAATTGTCACTGATTCCTGCACGGTGGATGCTGTCACTTTGGCAATCAGCGTGCTTCCGCGGAGGATCAGGAACTGGGAGTCAGAAGCTACGCCACTGTTCTTTCCAGCGCTGAGAACAATGAACCCAAACTCGTCATTCACGTCACGCACTGAAACAGTGAGCTGGCGTGCTCCAATCGCTTCTTTGCGCTTCTGCAGGCGGGAACGGATGGCGCTGGTCGCCTGACGATTCGCTGCGATAACGTTGCGAGTAAGATCGATCTCCCCCTTGAGTGTTTCAGCCTCTTCATTCGCCAGGACGATCGCTTTTTCAATGGCGTCTTTCTCTTCAAGAAGTGTCTCTGGAGTAACCCCGAGGGCATCCAGTTCACGCTGGAGAGCGTTCGTCTTTGCTTCGGTAGCTGCGATTTCATCATCAGCTTTTTTGATAGCGTTTTCGATATTGGAAACCTCACGCTTGCGGGCCCCGATGCTGGCGACAACTTCGGCTTGGCCTTCTTCCTCCGAAGCGATGTTCTTCTCTATCTTGTCGGCGGCGTCAGCGGCATCTGAGTACGCTATGTAGTCGCGGTCGATCTGCTTGTTGATGTCGATCGTTTGCTTCTTCAGTTCGATGAGCGTCTGCCGGTTTTTGATTCCGAAGAATGTGGCTCCGCCCATTGCGAGAATGCTCAGTATTAGGATGATCTTGGCCATAGGATGAAGGTAGTTTTAAAGAGACTGAGTGAGTGTAAGGAGGGGGGTGGGTGGACGCGACGGTTTTTACTTGCTCCTTGATTCTGGTGCCACGCGCAGTAAATCGCCTGGGCGGATGTTGGTTCCCTCCACGAAACTACCGGGAACGACGTCAGCGGCGGAGCGGGATGGTTCAACATTGCTAATCTTGACTTTACCAACAACTTCTCCGCCGCGAACTACTTCAAGGATGGCATCCTTGACGACGCCCTGAGCATCGCCGGAAGAGATCGTGATGTATCTCCAGCTGGAGTCTACTGTGCCCACGCGGGTGGTGAAGCTGCCATTCATTCTGCCCGATGCTTTGTCCAGCTCGCTTTTCTTAACACTGGCGAGGGCGGCATCTGTTGATTTTTTCTCGCTAATCGCTCCGGCCAGCTGTGATTTGAGATTGCCCACTTTGTCTTCAGCAGCGCGCTTCTCGGCCTGGAGCTGAGTGATGACTGTCTTGAGTTCGTCAATTTTGCCTACAACAGCAATCTTTTCCTCCATACCGCTCAGAGCAGCTTCGGCATCCGCTTTTGCCTGATCCTTGTCGTCCAGATCTGATTTTAACGAGGCGACCTGTTCTTCGAGATCGCTCAAAGTTTTGCGGTCCGCTTCGCCTTTCTCTTTGGTCGAAGCGAGTTCTGCCTTGCGAGCTTCTACTGCTTTTTCCGCAGCTTCGACCTTGTCACCAAGACCCTCCTTATTCTCTTCAGCCTGCATGAGCTCTTTTCGAGCATCGGCTACATCTTGCTTTTTTAGGTGTGATACAGCGCCTGCTCCGGCTAGGAGAAGAGCGGCAATGATGGAGAGAGTTTTCCACATAACGCTTTAGATTGCTTATTTGGTACAGTTTGGACTTGGGGGGAGAAAGTGCACGTTCTAACGGGAGTTCTCCGGCAACACAACAGATTTTTCGAGATTTTTGGCATCTTGCGGGCGGGGATGAAGCGATCCGGCTGCATTGGCTGAACGGGCTTCACATTTAATATATTAGGGGAATTTAGGTTGAACGGGGAGACAAAAGGGGCTAGGGGCTGCTTGCCGCCAGGGACTACGGAGTTCTGGCTTTCGAATCCCGCCAGGTCCTGACGGAAGCAACGGTAGATTGTCCAGTTTCTGCTGTAGTTCTCTGGCGGCACTTCTCTTAACCGAAAGATCGGCTCCAAGACACTACTTCACGCGGGTAAGCTTTCTTTTGAGCGTTATGAACAGGATCGTCAGGCCTACGATGCCGAGACCGATCAGCACCGCGAAATCAAGCCACAACGTGCTTATTTCTAAGCCGAACAGTCGTTTGCGGTGACCGAAGAACACGTTTGGAGGGTTACCCTGAGACGTAATATCGGTACGTTCCGCTTCCGCCTGGTCTGTGAGAAGGAGAATTTTTTTGTTCTCGTAGAGGCCTTCTGCGGTGACATTTTCATCGCTGGAGCTGATGTCAAAATTGTCACTGTCGAAGGTGCCGTTGCGGTAGTCCGTCATGATTGCGGACATCAGTCGGTCGACTGCTTCGGGAGAACGCGCTTCCAAACCGTAGATGAGCGCCCGGACGACTTTGGCATTGTCGAGCGCTTTGCCCTCGTCTTCAGTCAATTCGCCCGTGCGATTAATCTCGGTGTAGCGGTCGATGTCATTCTGCAGGAGTTCCAGATTGCGTGCCCAAGGGTTGAGCCGCTGCTGCGAAAGAATCGCGCCTTCATATGACCAGCGCAGCGGCATGAATTCGCAAATGAACGGAACTGAAAGCTTGCTCGGATCCTGCATGGGGTTGCCGTCCGCGTCCTTCTTTACCCATTGCTTCATCGTGTAAGCCAGGTCCAGATCGCGGTTCATTTCCTCATACTTGATCAGGGAGCCGCCAAGGATGATTTGCGGTACGAGAACCACGGGCACAAAATTGAATGCTGTCTTGCCATCGCGCACGATGGCGGAGATCGCCATGCCGCTGATGACGCCGGTCATCGTGGTCAGGAACATCCAGGCAAAGTGCATCCAGAACATGCCGCGCACCTCAAGAACAGCGTTGCCGATCAGAAGATAGATCGCGCACTGGATCGCGGCAAAGAGTCCCAGCGACAGCAGTTTTGCCAGAATGTAGTAGGTCAGGCGCGGTCGATGGTTGCGCTCCCTCTGGAGAATGACGCGATCTCGAATAATGTCATCGCTGCTGTTGGTGAGGCCGAAGAACATTCCGCAAACAAGATTGAGGAAGAGATAGGTCGGCAGGTGAAAAGCCGACAGATATGTGTAGCCGCCATCTTCAGAGTAGCGAAGAACGGACGAGATCAGGATGGCGAGCAGGGGAGCCTCGAGCAGAGTGGTAGTGAGGTTCCAGCGGTTGCGCAGTTTGCTTAAGAATGCCCGTTTAAAAAGTGCGATGCACTGGGTGGCCTCGTCGCGAAGTCGTTTTCGCGGAGGACGGGGAGCCCGTCCGGCGGCACCGGCACCTGAAGCATCGGTGGCATGTTCAGGCTTGATGCGGGTTGCTTTGACCTCTTCAATGATGCGATGCGCCTGAAAGCGGTCACGCCAGAAATTCGGAGTGAATCGCCGTGCCGGAGCGTAGTGTCCGCGACTGTCTTCCTCATAGAGGATGTCACCGCCCAGATCGCGCAGCGGTGTCTCGAGAACGTCGAAGATAAAGTCGGGCGCGAGCGATTCGACGGGCTGATGCAGAACGCTGTCGTCGGCGCTCGGCTGCACGGAGACGATCTCCTCGCGGTAAGCTTCCCGAAAGTATTCCAGCATTTCCACAGGGCGACCGAAGAACACGGGCTTACCGCCTGTATCCAGCAGCAGTGCTTTGTGAAACATGTGGAACAGTCTTGCGCTCGGCTGGTGGATCGTGACCAGGACGATCTTGTTGAACGCAAGTGTGCGGATGATTTCGAGAACGTGCTCCGAATCTTTTGACGAAAGTCCGGAAGTGGGTTCATCAAAAAGGAAGACGTCTGACACGCTGATCATGTCGAGGGCGATGTTCAGCCTTTTGCGTTCACCGCCACTGAGGGTCTTGTCCTCCATGTTGCCGGCCAGTCGGTTGCGGCGTTCACTCAGTCCCAGTTCCACCAGCTTGGACTCGACTCGCTTATCGCGCTCGGCTTTTCTTAGATGTGGCGATCGGATGCGCGTGGCCAGCGTGATGTTTTCCTCGACCGTGAGCAGGGGATCGTAAGCGTCTTCATGCGGAACGAGAGAGATGAAGGGCTGTAGAACGTCCGCCTTTGAGTACAGCGGCAAGCCGTTCATCAGCACTTTGCCTTCCTTTGGCTTCAGATGTCCTGCCATGACCCGCATCAGCGAACTCTTCCCGCAGCCGCTGGGGCCGATAATGCAGATCATTTCCCCACGCCGGGCGGAAAGGCTGATGGAGTCGAGCGCCTTTTCTTTGCCGTAGTAATGGCTGACATCAGAAACTTCCAGATGGCTGATAATATTCCGCTCTTCCTCGATGATTCGCTCGCCGAAATAGCAACGAAGATATTGCCCTTCCCCCAAAACAATGGTTTCTCCGTCGCGCAGCAGGGCGTGATCACGCACCGGGCTGCCATCCACCACAATCGGTCGATCGGTCTTCAGGACGTCGAGTTCGCCGGACTTTGAGTCATAGTCGCAACGGATCCTCAGCAGTACCTCTCCCCGGGTGCTGGGAGACAGGAGGATATCTCCGATCTGCAGCAGTTCCGGGTTGTTGGAAACGAGGTATTCAGATTTTGACGTCCGCAGATCAAATCGTCCGCCGAGATCGCGCGCTCGGCGCTGTAATTCGGCAAAAGTGACCTCGGATTTGTCAGCAAAAATGACCCGGTCTTGCAGGGTGACGATCGTCGTCGCACCTTTCTCCAGTCTCTGGCCACTGATTAAGAGCTGGGAGGTGTCCAATGCTCGCACGTGCACGCGCAGACCAAATCGGACTTCAAGGCAGCTCTGCCGGGTGCGCTCCCGTTCGACGAATGGAAGGCCATCGGAATCCACTGCGAGGAACAGTCGAGTCGAGGATACGCCTTTTTTGGCATTAAAATAAGAGCTGAAATCGTGATAGGTGAGGACGTACTCGCCAGTAACAACGCGCTGACCATCAAATATGCGTGAAAATTCGCCGCTACCGATTTGTCGTCCTCGTACAATGATCGGTGCGGTACCGGTGTTCTTCACCAGAACCAGTGTGCCGAAACGAAATGCCGAGAAGCGTTGGGTTTCGACCAAGCCGGGGAGCACTACGTCTGACGGTTCGGCACCCGAAATATGCAGCGACTCCAGTCGGCTCTCCGAGAACCGGCCCTTTCCCGTCTCGGCGTCCGCAGGCTGATCGGGATTCAATTGATAGACGATATCGATCGCTTCGGTCGCGACGCCGAGATTCGTCATGAATCGGTAGAAGAGAACCAGTTGCTGCTTTGGAATGCTGGCTCTGGAAATGAGCAGGTAAAGCTGGATACCCAGCAGAACTTTCTTCTCGACAGTGAGTTGTGCCGCCAACTGGGCGGCAACTTTGTTCAGATCTTGATCTTCCTGAAGGGCCTTCTTATAAAGCCTCTGTAGCTCGCTGTGTACGGCTTCCGGGTAATCGTAGCGGAGAAATCCCAGGCTGGAGTCGATATCCTCCGCCACTATTTCCCCGTCCAGCTTGCTGAAACCCGCAAATACCTGGATCAGCACCGGTAACAATTGAGTTCCAGGAGTGGGTGAGCCCATCCCGCCCTTGAGCCAGCGCAATGGATTGCGCCTGCGTCGACCAAAGATAGACTCCTCAGAATTTGATTCTGAGCGACTTCTGGGAATTGTCGTTTTTTCGTCAGTGGGATCCATGCAAACGGCTCGGATGCGCCGAGAGTTCCCGACATCGGTCGGTTTCCGGATGCTCTAGTCCATTCCGTTTCACTTGACAACCCCTTCCCCCCCCGCCGAACGTCCACTACCCTGCATCCATTGCAACGGACGGCACCGTATGGTAGTTTTGCCAGGGTAAAAGAACGCGACCGTCCCCCCCTAAAACACTACAGATGTCTGATAACAAGTCCCGGAATGATGACCCAAAGGGGTCGAACGACCAGAGTTTTAACTGGCGAGGATTGATCCTGTTCACAATTGCGCTGGGCTTCATTGTCGCAGCCATATTCTACGGACAGGGGAATCGCGGAGGTGATGAACTGACCTATCCGCAATTTAGAGAACTTTTCCCGAAAACCGTTGGAGAAGGTGACACGGCCGAGACAGTCGGCACGCTCAAGATCATCAGCGACGACAAGAAGCCGCTAGAGATCGTGATCGAACCTGACAAAGGGCGGCAGCTCATCAGTGGATGGTATAAAAAGCAGGTCGGTGATATGCCCCCACAAGATACCCGGTTTTCCACACAATTCATCGTTGGATGGGGGGCTACTGGAACGGCACCGGGTGAAGTTGAGAAGCTTCTGGAAGAAAATGGTATCGTCCCCGTCTTCCGCACGCATGTGGACTGGGTGGGTTCGTTTTTTGTGACTCTTTTCCCGCTCTTCATTCTCATTTTGATCATCTACTTCTTCTTCCGCCAGCAGATGAAGATGGCGGGACGGGGAGCTATGAGCTTTGGCAAGAGCAAAGCCAAGCTGCTCGCGATGGATAAGAATCGCATCACTTTCAAGGACGTGGCAGGCGTCGAAGAGGCGAAGGAGGAGGTTTGGGAACTGGTTGAGTTCTTGAAGGATCCGAAGAAATTTCAACGCCTGGGTGGAAAAATTCCAAAAGGCGTGCTGATGGTCGGCCCTCCAGGAACCGGCAAAACGTTGCTCGCCAAAGCGATTGCAGGTGAGGCGGACGTGCCATTCTTCAGCATCAGTGGATCTGATTTTGTCGAAATGTTCGTTGGAGTCGGGGCATCGCGTGTGCGCGATATGTTCGAGCAGGGCAAGAAGAGCGCTCCCTGCCTGATATTCATTGATGAGATCGATGCCGTTGGACGCCACCGTGGACACGGTATGGGCGGAGGACACGATGAGCGTGAGCAGACCTTGAAC
>JAGROY010000353.1 GCA_020439995.1 Verrucomicrobiia bacterium | reverse complement strand
TCGGCTCCGGGTGGCTGACGGTTAACGGAGAGCATTCCGGAACCAACGATTTTCTTTTCACCGCTTCACAGGTGCCGGAGTCTCCCGGATTTCTGGGTTCGGAATCTGTGGTCGCGTTGCTAGCCATCATAGGATTCGCTGGACTGGCCCGTACGCGGGTGCGGAAACTTTGACCGGCTTGCTTCCGCGAGCGAGCGAGCGAAAGGTGTGATGTGCGTTAAGAGTCCTTAAGATTGAGCATGACTGCGAAAGCTGGATCAGCCTCACGCATTTTCCTGTTGCTGGCGGGGGCGCTTTTCTTTTACTCTGGATGCTCTGGCGAGAACGCGAAGCGGGAGCGACTGCGGCAAAGGGCGGACAGCTATTACAATGATGGTCGCTACGACGAGGCCAGGATTGAATATGAGAATCTGCTCCGCTACGACCAGCAGGACGGCTACGTGCTCGGCCGATTGGGAGCGATCTGGCTGGAACAGGGCGCTCCACTTCAAGCCTACCGTTTCCTTCATGACGCACTGCTCCGGACACCCGGCGCTGGCGAAACGAGGGTAAGGTTCGGGCAGTTACTTCAGGCTTCGGGGCAGATGCGGGACGCTAGAAGCGAAGCGATGCGCGCTCTTGACGAAGCGCGGCCGGGTACAGCGTTGCATGATGAGGCGCTCTTGCTTTTGACACAGACCTGCGTCAGTGGCACAGAGCTTGACGACGCGGAACGCCGACTGCGGTCATTGGGACGACCGAAGACGTCTGCTTTGCATCTTGTGTGGGCTTCTTTTTATCTTCGAAAGGGAGATCCTGAACAGGCCGGGCGGGCGATTGATGACGCACTGCGTCAGGAGCCGGATTCGGCTCAGGCACATTTTGCCTTGGCGGGTCGGGTGGCAGCACAGCAGGGGGCGGATGCTGCCCTTAACCAGTATCGGAAAGCGGCGGAGCTTGCTCCTCTGCGCTCTGCGGTCCGCTTAGAGAGCATTGAGTTCATGCTGCGCAACGGAGACAAAGAAGAGGCTCGGCGAAGGTTGCGTGAAATCGTTCGCGATGCGCCGGACAGTCTGGGCGGCTGGCGGTTGCTGGCACAATTGGCGTTTCAGGATGGCGATACAGATCAAGCGCGTGTCTGTCTCAATCGCCTTTTTTCTCGGAATGCGAGTGACCTTGAGGGGCGACTGTTGGAAGCTCGCCTTCTGATGGGGGCGGACAGGGAGCAGGAGGCACTGCAAAAGCTTGCGGCTGTCCGCGCCAGCTATCCGCAGCATCCCCTGTTCGAATTACCATCCGCCCGGCTGGGTCTGCTGCTGGGCGAGTTGCATCTTGCTTTGGGGCAACCGGATCTCGCTATGGCCGAAATGGTGAATATCTTGCAGAGGCATCCAGACATGGCGGCGGCTCAATTCCTCCTTGCCGAGGCCTACAGTGACCTCGGTCGATCCGAAGACGCCAAGGCGGTACTGGTTGCTCGCATCGCTGCCGACCCCGAGGATGCTAGAGCACATGCATTGCTGGGCCTGCAATTGCGGGGGCAGAACGAGTTCTCGAAGGCGCGCGAAATGTTGCTGAAGGCCGAGGCCCTGGCGGGGGATAAGACGGTTGTATCGCTACAGCTGGCCGAGCTGGAGCTGGCCGACCAGGACTATGCCGCAGCCTTGGGACGCCTTAATGACGGCGATGCTGAAGTGTGGCAGAATGCAGCAAAACAATTCATGCTTGGACAAATCTACCGTGGACTCGGTGATACGGTAAAGGCGGAAGCGGCCTTGCTTCGGGCGATTGAACTGCAACCGGAGGCATTCAGTGCCTATGGCCTGCTGGCGGAAATCTATACGGTGGACGGCAAGATGTCACAGGCGGTTAAACTGTTGCAGGCATTTCTTGCAAAGCACCCTCAGGAAGTTCACGCAAGACTGAAGCTTGCCATGGCCTACGAGGCGATGGGTCACCGGGAAAAATTGCAACGGGAATACGAGGCTGTTCTCAAGCAGGCACCTGATGCCGTTCCCGTCCTTAACAATCTTGCCCTGATTTACGCCGATGATTCCAGTGCGCTGGATGAGGCGCTCGAACTTGCGCAGCGCGCCCGTGCCCTCGATCCCGATAATCCGTCGATCGCGGACACCCTCGGATGGATCGCCTGTCTGCGCGGCGACTATCCGCGCGCCCTCACGTTGATTCGTGAGGCGGTTGGCAGGAAGCCCGATAGTCCTCTAGTCCAGTTTCATCACGGAGTGGTTTGTTATCTGATGGGCAGGCTTGATGAGTCGAATATTGCGTTTACGGAGGCGCAGGGCTTTGTGGGTGATTTTCCGCAGCGGGCTGAGGCGGCGGTGTTTCGCGCCTTGGTGCAGCACCCGGTCGGTGGCCAGCAACTCCCGCCATTGGGGGACGTTGAGGCCTTCTTGCAGAAACATCGGAACGATGCACTTGCATTCCTGCTTCTCGCGCGTGTGCACGAGGACGGTGAGCGATTCACGGAGGCGGCGGACGCCTGCACCAGGGCTGTTGAGATTGCTCCCGACCTGCTCCCAGCCTGGATCAAGCTTGCACAACTCACGGCCCGCGATGCTCCAGAGAAAGCTATCGTATTTGCCAGGAAGGCTCGGGCCCTTGCTCCGGACGACCCTGTAGTGGCGGGAGTGTCAGGCCGGATCGAGTGGGCGCAGGGCAACTCCGCAGCTGCCTATCCGCTCTTGAAGGCGAATGCCGGGCGTCCGGATGCTGAGCCAGGAGAGCTCTGCGATTACGCCGCAGTCGCCTGGGCGCAGGGAAATTCCAGCGAGGCCATCTCGATCATGCAGCGTGTCGTAGCAAATGCAATACCAGGCACTGCGGCGGCGAATCAGGCAACCTCTTTGCAGCGAATGCTCATGTTCCTTATTCAAGGAGGTGACGTAGCGAATGCAGAACTTCACGCGCAGGACGTGCTCCGCCGTGTTCCCAAGGATCCTCTGGCGCGCATGGTCTGCGCCGCAGCGCAGCGTGAACGGGGTGCTGCAAATTCAGCGGAAGACATCTATCGCGCGATTCTCACTGACTATCCTGATTTTGCTCAGGGGCAAAAGGAACTGGCCAAACTCTGTGCTGCGGCAGCTGAGGACCGCCGCCTAGAAGAAGCCTTCCGATTGGCGCAGCAGGCCCGCCGGGTGCTCGTGGATGATCCGGAGCTGGCACTCACACTGGTCGATATCAGCATCCGCCGGAAGGACTTTGAAGCTGCCAATCAACTTCTCGCTGAAATGAAGGGGGAGAACGCCTTGCTCGCAGGTGCGCGAGTTCAGCAGTCTCGGCAGTTTCCTGAGGTCGCCACCGTCAGTCCGAAAGTCGTCCTTGGAGCCGTCATGCCTGGAGCCGTTGCTTCCACTACGTTATCGGGTGCTGTGGCCACTGCGGTTTCTCTGGACGCTGAGTCCGTCGATGTTATCGACGCCGCTCAACCTGTAGCAACCCCGACACCGGCAACACCGGCAACACCGACACCGGAAGATATCGATCCTCCCAGGGTCGCTGCTTCTGAGGCTGACGAAGCGAGCACTTCTTACCCTCATCCGATACTGCCTGCGGTCGGACCCTTGTCCGCAGTCTTGAAGGTAATCCGCAAACCGGACTTGGAAACCATCCGTCTTCAAGATGGAAATGTGCTGGGAATCGTCGACTATGAAGTAATCGGAGGGAAAACTGTCCAGTCCGCCGCCTCTACCATTAGGGTTGCACACGGATTTGTCTTGAACGGGAAACTCACACGGGTCGCCAAACGGGAAATCGGAACCACCGTTAGCATGGATTTGGTTCCTGTAAGCGACTATCCGGGGTTGCGAAAATGGCACGTCGTCGGAGGCGATCTCAGGGGTGTCTACACTCCGAAAATGTAGCTTCGGTCAGGTGGCTGCGGCGAAGGCGAATCCTGTGACTTCTAGGAACGCTGTTTTGGAGTATCAACGTAGTTCTTGTCCGGAACAGAGTAAGAGTCGGGCACCAGTCCGTTTCGTGAAGTCTTGCTCAGGCGTAGGATGTGACTGGGCGTGATTAGGCACTGGCCGCGCTTTTAGCTTCCCTTGCACCTTGATGCATGCAAATAAAATACCGCTGTTCCCAGGATACCCCCCAGCGTATTCAGCGTGAGGTCGAGGAGCGAGGAATCGCGCGAGGGTAGCCACATCTGTGCCCATTCAATCCCGAAGCTCAGCGCGGCCGCTATAACGGTCGTGCTCAGTGCGACAAAGATACGCCGGATGCCGAGTTCCTGGAGCAGTGATGAAAGGGCGAACCCGAAAGGGATGAATCCGAATAGATTGACAACGAAATCACTGAAGAAACTCCGGTTCAGCGCGAATCCGTGCGCTGGAAATCTCAGCAACTGTTTCTCGGCGACAATGTCTCTTTCTGGGATGCTGAGGGTAATGTGGTTGGGGGAGCCGTCGTGGGCGATGTCTCCGCCTTTTTCCTCGAAGGTGTAAAGGAGCTGCGGCTGCACGCCGCCGGGGAGCGAGAAGTTTCCAGTGTCGCGCCACTCCTGGAAGCGCTGCGCGACAGCGGCTGGAGCGGGCGTGCCGAGCAAGAACGTGAATCCACACATGCGTCCCGGCCAGGAGTGCGTCCCGTCCGCCGCGTTTCCAAGGACGAGCCGGGCATCATGGGGAGTGCTCGGCATGCTGAGGACAAGGCTCGCGTTTTCACCGGTAAGGTGCCCATCGAAGAATAGTCGCGTTCCCGCCGGCCCGGACGTTATGGTCACCAGATGAGCGATTCTGGAGGGACGCGACAGCTGCATCGAGATCCTCGGAGTCCCACGCCTGTGGGCGTAATCGTCGCCGTTCATGACAACCAGCCAGTCCCTCCACTGTCCCAGCAACAGTTGCGATCGCTCGCTGCCAGCATAAAAGTGGGCAATGAATCCGAATCCCTCTGGGCCATCTTCTGCCCCGGCAAGGGCAACTTCCAGTGTGAAACCTTCGCGGACGCATTGGGCAGCCAGGTCATCTGTCAGGAAGGGTTCCGTGAACGCCGCCCCGTGCTCTCCGAATTCAAGACCAGCGCCTTTCTCAGACCACCGTGCACCATTGCGGAAATGATAGTTTCTGGGATACAGCCCAGCCGTAACCGTCGCCAGAAGGACTGCTGCGAAGATCGGCCGCTTGTGGGAAAACCACGAAGAAAGGCAGCTCATAGCGAGTGATGTGTACGCTTCAGCATTGATGGTCGTGAGTCACGGTGTGTCGCGTACGCCGACCACGATCACGGTCACTGGGGCGGACGTTTTTTTGAAGTATACCAAGAAACTTTCTTGTAGTCGACTCCCAGTCGTAGGCTCTCACCAGAAGAAGAATGGGGCTCTCGCGAACGGCGGCGTCTGCGATGGATAACCTTGAGGTCACCTCCCTAGACTTTTGATGTTAGCGCGCTAACCCTCACTTATGCACCTGACAACAGCTTTAGGATTTCGGGGGCGACTACTGGAGGTTTCGGTGTGGTCGTCAACTGGACCAACACGGAAGAGTGGTTTCTTGACATGACGTACGAAAACGTCTCGAAGGTGCCCGCTGGAGAATAACCTGTGGGTGGTTGACGCTGCGGACGGCAAGGGCACAATTACTCGGGACAGCGGGGGAGAGATTTTTGAACTTGGATCGAAGTTCAACGGGCAGTTTGTTTTCCAATTGGGAGATGGTGAATTCAAGGGCTCTAAAGGATAAAGGAATCGTGGGCAGCGGATGGTTAACGGTCAACGGGCTGCATTCCGGCACCAATGCCTTCTTGTTCACGGCGTCGCCAGAGCTGGACAGCGCTGGATCTTTCGTTCAGTGTGGTGTTGCAGCAAGGTGCACCCATGCAGGCGTTTCGTTTTTTCAGCGATGCGCTTCGGATTTCTCCAGATGCGCACCTCTACCGGGTGAGGCTGGCTGAAGTGTTTGAGATGATGGATTAGGCAGAGCTGGCCAGGGTGGAGGTGACTCGCGTTTTCGAGGTGGTTCCTGATCAAAGTGATGCGCGGATTTCAGTGAGGCTGCCTCCCGACTCCACAATCGCTCACCTGGTCACCGTCACCTCCGGTGCGGCCGGAACTCAGCTGTTCCCGGACGGGCAACTCGCCGGGCAAAACCCGCGCGTTGTCTTGAGAATGCCCAGCGCCCCTAGCAATGCCCGACTTGTCCTCGGAAATGCGGCGGATGGAACCCATCGTGGCGTGGGAGCATTCGCGGCTTCTGCTTCGCACTCGGGACACCCGGCACCGACGTCATCAGGCAACGCTTCCTGCTGTGGCAGGACACTGGTAGGTTCGCATTCCCGGATTACGGAGCGACGCAACTGCTCTACACGTTCGACGAAAAAAACGGCGGAGAGGTCGTGCGCGACCAGTCTTCCCATCGCATTCCTGACTGGGACATCGTCGCCGAAAAGCAGTTGCTCAGATTTCCACCGCACGGGTTCACATTCAATAGCAGTTTTCTCAGTGATTTTGTAGTCAATTTTTTCGGATTTCTCCCGTTTGGTGCCGCTTTATCGGCGGTGCTTCGAGCGCTTGGACTCGGATGCGTCCGCACCATGCTGGCAACCACCGCCGCAGCTGCCACCCTCAGTTTCGGCATCGAATGGGCGCAAATGTGGCTGCCTTCGCGCAACTCGTCGTCCCTCGACCTCGCGCTGAACACACTCGGGGGAATGCTCGGAACAGCGGCACACTTCAGCTTCTGCACCCGGCGGTCAAAGCAATTGCACACCCCAAAAGCCCCATCGGCCGCTGACTCCATCGCGAGGCACCTCAGGCTCCACCTACTTTGCCAGGAGCCCACGACTACGGTTGTAAGCCTCCGCCAGCTCTTGCATGTCCGTGGCCGCTGCTGCCTGGTAGATCTTTGTCACTTCCACTTGGTTCGTATTAGTTTAGGGCCAGTCCCAGAGGCGGGCTTTTTGGCGGGCAGCGGGGAGGGTGTTATGGAAATTATATAGCGGCCGGTTTTCGGGCTAGTGAAGGTCGCCCCGAGGGAGCGGATCACGACATTTTTGCTCAGATATGGCGCTTGCAGTCCTTCCTCCCTAACATTTGGGTTCTTCCGGTTATTTAATGGGTG
>JAGROY010000048.1 GCA_020439995.1 Verrucomicrobiia bacterium | reverse complement strand
CGCTTTTTTCCGCCGCGCTGTACTACGAGTCGAAATTCACCTCTGCGCTTACCCTCCTATGGAGCATCTTCGATCCAGGAAACAAGATGGCTTTTAAAACGAGGAGCAACTTTTACACCCTGTTCGGGTGCATGCTTAAGTATCACGATGCTACCGGTAAGAACTCCTTCGACAACCCTCGGGGCGTCCAACTAGCCGTGGTCGAATTCATCAACAAGGCGCGGAATCAAGAATTTGATGCTGCACAACCAGAGATCGAGGAATACGCAGACGCAGTCTCCCGCGCGGCATCCGATAGAGGTAGGCGCGCTCGCCGAGAAGAGATTCTGTGGCGACTCATTGCGGAATTCGAAGGTATCGAACAAGGCGTGGCACCCAATACCTGACCGCGCTGTGTTTTCGGATCGTCAAATATGATTGCCACCTCTAACTTGTCATCGGCGTGCGCCTTTTAGTCAGGGATTGGTGCGCTATAACGTTAGGCCAAACGAAGGAAATGAACACCAAACGAAAACGACTTATCGCAAAATTGGTGGCTGTTCCTTTTATGATGTTCTTTCCGATTGGAGTCGTTGCACTTGCAGCTGTCACCGAACCGACTACAAGTTCAATTGATCCGATGATAGCAATGAGATCACTACTCGGTCTCGTTGTAGGATTGGCGGTTTCTATAGCACTTTATCGCACGGTTTGGATTAGCGCGAATAAGGGAAGATTTCGCGTTGCTGTCGCGATCATCATCGGAGTAGCTGCGTTTGATATCGCGTCTCTACCTGTGTCACGAATGATTGGACGGAGCGTAAGCCCAGATGCCTTTTCGCAACATCAAGACCAGCCGAACACGCTCCATCTAACGGCGGGTAACGCTCCAGTTTGAATTCGGGCTTTCCTCCCCGCCGTGGATGATCTAGAAAGTTAAGAAATGAACGCTGACGAAGCAGCCGAATTGATGCAGCGTCCCCTGGAGTCGCGAGACTTCAACCAGGTAGCGCAATGGCTACGCGGCACCGAAAGCGAAGCGAGAGTTTGCTTCCTGAAAGAGCATTTTGATCATTCTGCTAGCTACCGTTTGGCGATCTCCACGATCAACAATCGAGATGAGGCGCTTGAGATTCTCCGATTCGGGCTTGATGCGATTCGCTCGGCGCACTCGCAGCAAACGAAAGCAATGGCTCAGTTCGGAGTCACGAAGCTTGGAGGCAAGCGAACCATTTCAGAGATCGCCTCCCGTATCGGCACCCAGCCCCACGTAGTTGACATGGCGCTTTACTGGATGCCGAGTATGATTCCGAAAGAAGACCCAGCCCGGAAACCACTGAAGGCGCTTCGGAAGCAGGCGGAAGAATTGGAAATTATTCGACCGACTCGACGCACCTTATCCATCCAGATGGTAGCGGGTGGACACCAACCGCCTACACGCCCTGAGTCGACATGACCCTGTTCACTCGAAACCTTAACCCTGTTGCGGAGTGGCGCTGCCTGTAGGCGGCGGGTCACCCTTGACGATAAAGAAATGAAGAATTGGCGAGACATCATTCAGCGTTCCCACGAGTGGTCACACAAGGACGACGGATACAAGCTAGTCACAAGACCTAGCGCAGATGCGGCGGATATTGCGAAGCTCGAATCAACCCTTGGCTTCCGGCTTCCTGCCGAATTTCGCGAACTGTATCTCACGTATGATGGCTTTGGCGTGTCCGCGAAGTCCAATCAGACATATTGGATGTTCAAGCCTCTTGCCGAACTTCCTGCGTTCATTGAAGAAATTCGGGACTGGTTTCAGGAGACACACCCAGAGTCGGCAAGGCGCTATTTTCCAATCATCGACTGGTCGAGTGGTGATTCATCCGGATACTTGCTATCGTTGTCAGGAGATCTTTTGCCAGGCCTCTACGACTTCGAGCATGAAGATTATGAATTCGACGAATCACAGGAGGAAGATGAGTTTCTGATTCAATCTTACCGCACCATTGAAGATGCTCTGCTACCCGAACCATAAACGTTCCAACAGGATTGGGGATTCTGATGACCAGTATTCTCTTCCAAAGAATGCGGCCAAGAAGCCGAAGAAGAAAGACTAACAAGATTCGCTCCTGGCACCTGTCCCGCTTCGACTTCAACCTGACATGAAAAATCAACTTTCAATCCACCGTCGAAGCTGCGCCTCCGGGCAGGCGTAGGAGGACTTCGTCGGCATCGTCAAAGCGCGGCTGTGATCAGGCGGTTAGTGTGCTATGACGTTGTACGCCGAGCAAAGCGAGGCGCTTCTTATTCGGTGAAAGTCCTGATGTTATAAAACCTAGCCAGTGGTAGCTACCGAGTGTTGCGTTTATGTTAGCCCGAAAGTTCGACATCGATTAGGTTATGATTCTCACGATTCCAGCATGGCAGACGACCTGAGCGCAGATATTCGCCCGCGAACCACGAATGCCGGACAATAAGACGATGCACCCAGACCATGACCCGTTGTGGACTTGGAAGCTCAGCGAAACTTTGACCCTCTGCATTTTCGACAGGACATCGGAAGTTCATTGCTGAAGGCAGCGGAAGATTTTGCGATTCTGTGTGCTTGTGTTCATCGAAGCTAACGCATAGAGTGTCTGCTAAGAAAAGCGAGATGACAGCCAGGCGTCCATTCCTTTCGTTCATCGCATTGAGATTGTCGGCTTGCTCGGTAGTGGCATGCCTTGCGTTGGCCGCATTGGCGCTTGTGGGTCTGATCACGGAGGTCTCCGCAAGTTCCTTCCTGGCGCTGGCATTAGTCCTGACTGTTTCTGGATTCTTCGAGTACGATTCACTTCCACGGAAAATAGGCATTGAGAGTGGAGTCCTGACCATCGAGGATGCTTCAGGGGAGATTACTTCAACTCGGGAATACGGATTCAAAAGGCTCTTATGGCTGCCGCGGCTCGTTTACACGAGAGACAAATCTGTAGTTTCGATCCCACTAGAAGCATACATGGGGACGTGGCGTCTAATGAGTGTCGCTCAGTGTGGTTTGTGTTTGCCGACAACACAACCGGTAGAAGACGGTGCTGGACAACCCGCTACCGCTCTGGAGACGGAAGCCAAATGAAAACTAAACCTTTAACCCCTGTTTCGGAGGTGGACTGCCCGTAGCGGGTGAAAGTCCTTTGGACGTTGCCCAACCGAACACGCCATCAATGCCATTAGTCCAACCATGAAGATATATGATCTACATGACCCTCAGGGGCGCTTGTTTGCGTTCGAGATCCCGAACATCGGTAGATCTGCGGTATGTGATCTGCTCGGAAGTTTCGCAGACACGGCGATCAAGCGCAGGCCATGCTTCCTATCGGAATTCCGTGAAGAGCAGTTTTGCGACTTCAGTTTCTCAGGGCAGGCGTTTCGGGTCTGGGAGCCATTCGGAGACAATAGCCGTTTCTGGATTGGCCCTGAGCCACCAGAGTATTGTGAACAAACTTCGAGACTCCATGCGTTGTTTTCAGCACAGGCCGATACTGCTATTGTTGACCGCTTGAGATCGCGATTCCTGCGTGTCAGGCTCCGGTCGACACCGAATCCACAGAAATGATGAACCCAAATTGCCGAACAAGGGCGAACAATACGGATGCAACGGCTCGGGGGGGGCATCTGTCGTCTCATCGACGCTTCCTGCTCGAAGTCGCCTGATTTTTGAAATGGAACTCTTCCGAATAAGCCAGTTGTCGAAACTTGCGATTTCCCGATCCGAGCGATTTTGGCTGTGGTTCGCAGAATTAAACGCGAAATGGCGAGGCGGATCATGGATTGTCGCGGTCCTCTGGACGGGGATATTCGTGGCCTCGTGATCCGATCCTCCGCAGATTATTATTCTGCTGACTTTGGCGTCTTGGTGTAGCGTGGTGCTTTGTCACCTGTCGCACGCCCTGCTGAGTATTCTCGCACGACAAACTCGCGATGCTGATCCAAAACAGAAATCAAAAGGCGAAGGCGGAGCGCTGAATCCCTGCGTCGCAGCGAGTTTAAGCTCCCATGTCAGTGCCTCCCAAGACTCGCAGCTGAAGCCGCGCTCCCGGTGAGTGATCCGGCGTCCTTTGAAGTTGCTCAAGAGATGAACCGAATCAGATTTCACATACTCCGCATATTCGCATGTGCAGGGACGCTCGTCCTTGGAGAACTTGTGCCGAGTCTGTGGTGGATAGCAGGAGTGCCATGGATTATTCTTTGCATCTTTGGGATGGTCAGCACTCTGCCGTTGATCCTGGTGATATTCGGAATGGCGGGCGGGGCGCAGGCGGATTGGATGAGTGATGGAGAGGCCACCATCCTTTTCTTTGTTGTCCCGACTGCGATGGCAATATTCATAAGCGAATGTTGGCGATCGTTCTGGTCGAGATTGCAGTACCTACAGGAGTGAAAGGATCTTGCTGGGCTCGAGTCTACGCCTTTGGTTGAGAGGATCTGAAGTCAGGGAGTTGGGCGGATCCAGATGTTGCGGAAGGCGACAGGGCAGCCGTGCCCGGCAAGGACGATGGGCCCCGTGCTCACTTTGCGATTGTAGTGAGGCAGAACTTTGTGACCGGTGGCACCATAGACTTTCTGATGATTGTGCACGAGCACGCCATTGTGGAACATGGTGACGTAAGCGGGTTCGACCAATTCATCGTTCTCAAAAACAGGTGCCGTGAAGACGATGTCAAAGGACTGCCATTCGCCGGGGGCGAGTGTGACATTCACTGTCGGAGGGGTTTGTGCGTAGACTGCGGCGCATTGGCCGTCTGGGTAGAGCGGTTCATGATAGGAATCGAAGATCTGGATCTCATAGAGGCCGTGCAGCAGAACGCCGTTGTTGCCTTTGTTGTACCATGGCCCGTCGAAGTCCTTCGGCATCCGCCATTCCAGATGAAGTTGGAAACTGCCAAAGGACTGCCTGGTAGCAGGGGATTTGTCACCGGTGGCGACCAAGAGTCTCTCTGACACCTCCCAATCGGTCTCAGTCCAATGCCCGAGATCGCGGCCGTCGAACAATACCACAGCGTCGGCAGGAGGCGGCGAAGATACAATGGGTTTGCCAGGATCCAACTTGGGCGGGGCGGGTCTGTCAGGGTCATGCACCAGCCATTCGCACCAGGGAAGTTTTGGTGTGTCTTTGTAGCCGTAGACCCCAGAGCCGTCTCTGGCTTTGATCAATGGACTGTCCTCAGCCCAAAGTGCAGCTGCAGTGCCAGTGAAGAGTAGTAGGAAGAGCGTTGATTTCATTGCGGGATCGAGAGTGTGAAGAGGCACCGCCTTAAAGTCGAGGGCGGTCTTTCGCAAGCAGCACGGAAATTTTCGAGATGCTTCTCTGAGGACCAGATTCGTTTGAAAAATCAACTTTCCGGTATTCCTTACCGAGGCTCGAGCGCGATGCGGTAGAAGCGCATGGGCAGCGGTGCTGGATCATTCGCCACGGCGGTTTGGGTAAGCGGGTCGATCACGATTTCGATCTCATTGGCAGCGCTCCAGCTGTCGCTTTGCAAGTCATTGGACGTCTGAAGTTCGTAAATTACTCCGGGCTGTGCGGCCCAGGTCAGTTCGGATTGATTGACGCTATGCCTGATGTTCACGTTTGGCAGGGCCGACGTGGAAGGCTCGCTGGCGAACTCAAGATCGACATAGACCATTCGATGATCAGACACCGAAAGCAGTCGGGAATTGGGATCGCTTGCCTCCGGCCAGAAGACGGCTGAATCTTTGATGTTCCATCCGGCTTTCGATGGAAGGACGTAGTCGATGTGAAGATTGCCGGTGCCGGAATCGCTGAAGTCGCCAGTGTCATATTCAGGTTGCCCATTGTGACTGCGGTTGGCCCCGCCCTGAGTCGCCGCCGCTTCCTTGCCGCCGGCACTCGAAGGGATCTTGCTGTAGTCGATGGCCGGATTCTCGAGCAGTTGAAGGATCGCGCCCGCCGTGCTGTCGCCATCAAATGGATCGGCATTCATGTCGCCGAGAATGGCGAACCTCGATCCTGCCGCCAGGCCGCCGCGCACTCCTTTGTCATCGTAAAGGTATCCCGACTTCTCTGGCTGCACATAGTCCGCCCAGAGTCGGATCTCATCGTGGTTCCTCCTGCCATTGCGATCCTCCGCACCATCGAATACCGGCGGCGTGGGGTGGCACACCAGAACGTGAACGATCTCCCCGTCGACTTCGACCGGCACATCCCAGTGACTCTTTGAAGAAAGCCGGACGACTTCCAGTTCCTCAGCAGAATACCAGTCGCCTGGTTCTTCTGTAGCGGCGCGGTCCGGCAGCAGCGCATTCGGCATGTCCTTCCACAGAAAAAATTGAAAGGTGCGGATGTCCTCCGTCCGGATCGGATACTTCGAGTAGACGACCATCCCATACTGTCCGGGAAAAGAGCCGAAGCCGAAGCAATCCTCAGCGTAGCCGCTGCCGGGTGATTCTACGGTGCGGCCATCATTGTCCAGATCAAAGCCAGACGGCACTCCCGTGTTCGACGGCGCAGTGAACCGGTGCGGGTATTCGATCGGCTCATTGCCGCGCTGGCCGACGGAAAGGTAGTTGTCCTGAAACAATTTTGCGCCCGCCTGATCAGCATCGTAGTCGAACTCATTGATCAAAAGGACATCTGGCCTGACAATTTGAACCACTTCCGCGACTCGCCGGATCTGGCTCGACGTGCCCGAGGTCAGCTCCGTGACCAGCCGCCCCTCTGTCGTGCGGTTCATCGATGCATTGAAGGTGGCGATGCGAACACCTGCCTGCGAGGGAATCACTGGAAGGAGGACGGCAAGTAGCAGTAGCAGTAGAGGCGGGAACTTCATCGTTCTTCACTTTACCCGGGATTCGCTTTCGGTATCACTTTTCCTGTGTCAGCTCTGAAACAGAGCAACAAACGGGAAATCCTAGTCGAGAAATCCTGTTGACCATTCGCCCCAACGGCACTATTTCTTCCGGCTCTCCTGCCGATCAGGCGCTGGAGGCCAGATTTTAACTGATTAAACGCAACGATCATGGGCACTACCATAGAAAGAAACAAAAACAGAACTCGCCCCAGAAAAGGTGGTGGAGCCAAGCTTCGCCGTCAGCGCGACCAGAAAAAGCGCCTGATTTCTCTCGGAATGGACGAGAATACCGTGGCGAAAATGAACGCCCGTGACGTGCTCACACTGCTCAAGCGCCCGGCCAAAGTAGCCAAGGAGTGCGCCGCTGCACAGGATTCCTGAACGGGAGCGCACTGGCTGAGAATAGTTTTCGATGGAAAAGGCGGTCTCTTGGCCGCCTTTCCTGTTTGGTACAGGCAGGTTTGTCGGCCCGGTTCAAATTTGAAACCGCTGAAAATCCGCCGTTTTGCGAACTCCATTGACGGACTACGTGCGTAGATTTTAGTGAAGTATTGAAATGAGCAACTCTTCCCTCCACGCAGAAATCAAAGAAATGATGATCGACGAGCTGATGCTCGAAGAATCCGCCGATGACATCGGTGATGAAATGCCGATTTTTGGCCCGGAAGGCTTGGGGCTGGATTCGGTAGATGCCTTGCAACTGGTCGTGGGAATCGAAAAGCGTTTTGGTCTCAAGCTCTCGGACTCTGAGACCGCGCGCGGCGTCCTCCGCAGCGTGGGCACCATCGCCGAAGCCATCCAGGCGCACCGGGCCTAGCAGGAAATGACAGCGAGCCAGAGCGATGCGATTTGCTGCGATGTCGCCGTGATTGGCGGAGGGCCCGCTGGTTCGACAGCCGCCACCATCCTCGCCCGCCAGGGATTCGACGTCCACGTTTTTGAAAAGGAACGCTTCCCGCGATTTCACATCGGCGAGTCACTCCTGCCGTACAACAAGCCGCTGTTCGAGGAACTCGGCGTGCTGGATCAGATCGAGAATGCTGGCTTCATGGTGAAGCACGGAGCGCAGTTCCACATCGGCGACGGCAGCCGCTGCACCAAGTTCCGCTTTCGCGATGGATCGTTCACCGACCATCCGACGGCTTATCAAGTGGAGCGCTCGCGCTTCGATACCATTTTGCTCGATCACGCTGAGAAGTGCGGGGCCACCGTGTGGCAGGAGACGCCAGTGATGCAGTGCGCAGTCGATGCAAAGAATGGCGTAGCCATGACCGTGCAGACTTCTTCAGGCACGGAGGAACGCCCGGTGAACGCACGCTTTCTCATTGATGCCTCCGGAGTAGCGAATTTTTCAGGCAACCGGGCGAAGCTTCGCGAAGACCATCCGCAGCTGCGCAAAGTGGCGATCTATGGACACTTCGAAGGGGTGAAAATGCCGAGCGGCGAAGAGGCTGGCGACATCATCATTGTGCGAATGAAAGACGCCTGGTGCTGGCTCATTCCGTTGTCTGTGCAGAAGACCAGTGTTGGCCTGGTGTTCGATAAAGCTGCACTCAAAGGCTCGGTGCCAGCGGACCTCTTTCACTCCGCAGTGGCGCAACATCCCGCCCTGCAACAGCGCATGAAGGCAGCAGAAGTGATCGGCCAACTTTATGCCATCACCGATTTTTCGTATACCAACAAAGCCGTCGTCAGCGACCGGCTCGTGCGCATCGGTGATGCCGCAGCCTTTCTCGATCCCATCTTTTCCTCCGGCGTGTATCTCGCCATGATCGGCGGCAAGGCAGGTGCTGAAGCGGTGGCAGACGCATTGCGAACGAACACCGCACTGACCAGCAAAATGCGGCGCTACGAAAAGCGTTGCCTGTCTAACATGCACACCTATCGCAAAATGATCGAGCGCTTCTACACGCCCGACATGATGGAGGTGCTGATGTCGCCCCGAGATTTTTTCCAAGTCCCGGAAGCCGTCAACGCCATTCTAGCCGGACGCCTCGACGGCAGCTGGGCCGTCCACTGGCGACTGCGATTGTTCTACCTGCTCGTCCGGGTGCAGAAAGCTCGCGGAATCCTGCCAAGGATTCCGGCGCTGCGGTAGAGTGTGCGCCCGAGACTGATGATTGATGCCTGTTGACATCAAATTGTGATGCGATAAGATGCATCATGCGAACAACCCTTTCTATTGACGATGATTTAGCGCAGTCGATCGAGCATCTCAGGAGTCGGAAGAATCTAAGTTTTCGAGAGGCGATCAATCAATTGCTGCGTATTGGTTTGCAGACTACCGAATCGGCTCCGATGTCCCGTCCATACTCGGGACCAGTGTTCGATTCCGAACTCATGCCGGGCATCGACCCGAGGCGTCTGAACCAACTCGCTGATGAGCTTGAGGTCGAAGCGCACCGACCATGATCTGCCCGGACATCAATCTACTGCTCTATGCTACATTTAGTTCCTGCTCTCAGCATGGTGTAGCCAAGGCGTGGTGGGATGGTGTGTTGTCCGGCAGCCTGCCTGTACGCATCGGCCATATCGTGATCTTGGGATTCATCCGCATTTCCACGCACCCAAAGGTTTTTAAAACACCTCTCACATTGCCGCAGGCCATTGCTGTTGTCGATGGCTGGCTCAGCCAACCTAACGTCGAGATGATCGCTCCGGCGACAGCCCACTGGGACAACCTTAAAATGATGTTAGCGGCTGGGACAACGGGTGGAAACCTGACCACAGACGCTCACATCGCCGCCCTCGCCGCTGACTTTGGTCTGATCATTTACAGTAACGACACAGACTTTGGCCGGTTTCCTGGCGTCAAGGTCATCAATCCAGTGTAATCATCAACAGCCGTGCCATCGCCATATCATACTGCAGAATTCTGCGAACAAAGTACATAATTCTCCGCTTCGTTTGGGCTGTACCTCTACCTGAAGACCGAGCCAGAAGAATCGGTCACTTCTGCGCGAATGAGCCCGATCCGCTGACCCGGTCGCCCGATGCCTTCGCAGATCAACAGCAGTGTCTCGCACGGTCGAACCTCAGTCGTGAAGTCTCAGGCAGAAATCGCGAGCTACTAAAACGGACGACTGAACCCGATCAACCCACCCAGTGCGTCCAGACCGGGGTTGGGATCGGTCATGCCGCGGTTCGACATGTGCTGGAAGAATGCCGCAGCTGAGAAATACCAGTCGTTCTTAATGCGCATGCGGATGCCGGACTTGGCGAACCAGTTGAATGTGAAATCCTGACCCTGGGCACCGACAACATTCTCCTGGCTGTCGACGAAGCCGAAGCCACCGCCAGCGGAGAGAAAAAGGCAGAGGCTTTCTTCGGCATTCCACCACTCGGCGACCGGGCTGGCGGAGTAGCCGAGGTAGTAGGTCTCCGGCCCGGCGACGACGACTTCCATCAGCAGGCTATGCTGCGGGCGCACGCACCATTTTCCGCCAAAAGCACTGCCGCCAAGGTGCTGCGGCCCGCGTGCGCTGATGATCTGCGGTGCCATTTCGTAGTCGATCGGGGTGTTGGTGCCGACCTTCCACAGGAAACCGCTCTCCATTTCAAAGATCCAGCGGTCTTCGATCGGCTTGGTGGCTTGTGGTGAGAGTGAGACTGGCTGCGCTTCCCAGAGTTCACCGGCGTCACCGTTGGATGTCAGCAGAGCCGCGAGAGCACTGCCCAACAATGCAGCAGCAGCAATTCGCCGGAGGAGATTTCCGCAGTCAAGAGGGAGGTGATTCCATGCCATAAACACGGAACAGAGTGGATGATGAGAAGGCGGATTGCAAGGAGATGGGGGCGCGTCGCCAAAGGAAAGCAAGGAAAGCGCCTGTTCCAGAAATGCGCAGCGCTCCTGTCTTTTTGATAGAATTACAGAATTTGCAGAATGAACGGAATGAGGAGTTTCAAGAGCTTGCTCAAATTGGAGAAACCGTCTTTCTTGGGAACATGCAGACTAAACAAGTATTCTGTCGGTGCGCTGCCGCGTTTCTGGCGGGTGTTCTCGTTCCGTGTTCCCTTTCCATCGCGCAGGAGGCGTCGGTATCTGATCAGATCACGGCATTGACAACTGCTCACCAGGAAAAGGTGGATGCCTTTTACAAGGAATACCGGGCAGCCAGTACGGACGAGGAACGCACCAAGATTGCAGAAAAATTCCCAGACGGTAGTGAGGTCGGAGAAAAGCTGATGTCGCTGGTGGCGGCAGACCCGGCAGGCAAGGACGCTGCTGTGGCTACGAAGTGGATGCTGCGCAATGTCCGCAAGGAACCCTCGGAAGCGGTGACGAACGTGATCAAGGCGCAGGCCCTGACGGAGGGATTCGATGATCTCGCCCTCGCTTGCATGTATGCGCAGTCGGACGCCATCGCTGAAGCTCTGGATCTGGCGATTGAGAAGAATCCAAGCACCAAGGTGAAGGCAGCTGCCGCATATGTGCGATCGACTTCATTGTCTGCGAATGCAGATCCTGACGAAGCCACTAAAGCGAAGCGACAAAGGTATCTTGACCTTGCCGCGCAGCACGGCGCAGAGGTAATGCTCGGCAAACGCAGCCTCGCAGATCGCGCGGCATCGACGATTTTTGAATTGGAGAATCTGCAGATCGGAAACGTCGCGCCGGACATCAAGGGCGAGGACATCGACGGTGTGGAGTTTGCTCTTTCGGAGTATCGAGGGAAGGTGGTGGTGATCGATTTCTGGGGCGATTGGTGAGGCCCCTGCCGCGCCATGTACTCACACGAGCGGTCGCTCGTGGAGAGGCTCAAAGATCAGCCGTTCGCACTCATCGGCGTGAACAGTGATCCTAAAGAAAAGGTTGTTGAGGCGCTCAAGCGTGAGAACATCACGTGGCGATCGTGGTGGGACGGTGGCGACACCAGTGGCCCCATCGCATCGCGCTGGAATGTCACAGGCTGGCCGACGATTTACATTCTTGATCACAAGGGTGTGATCCGCTTCAAGAACCAGCGCGGCGAAGCGATGGACAAAGCGGTCGACGAGTTGCTGGCAGAAATGAAGGCGGGCGCTGACACGAAATCCGACCAATGAATCATTCTTTCATCCATTGCGTTGCCTCGAGGATAGTGGCCCTTTCGAGTGCAACATGGCTGGCGTTCTCTGTGGCCACTGCGCAGGAATCTGTGGCCGTAGCCGGCTTGGACAAGGTGGCGGCAGCGGTGGAAAAACTGGGTGCGCAGCCTGGCACGCAAGCGGGAATGGTGGGGTTCTCGCTACGGTTCCTTGAAGCACCAACAGAAGGCGCTGCTCCTGGCATCCCGGTGCCACTGCTGGCAGTCAATGGCGGCAAGAGCCTGCTTCCGGCGTCGACCTTGAAAACGATCACGACCGGCTGTGCGCTGGAGATTCTCGGTGTCGACTATCAATTTGCCACCGTCCTCCAGCACGATGGAACCATTGACCCTGACACTGGCACATTGAGCGGGAATGTTTACGTTCGTGGCAGTGGTGATCCGACGCTGGCGCAAGACGGCTGGCTGGGGTTGTTTGAAGAATGGCGCGGTGCCATTGAGGCCACGGGGATTAAGTCTATCAATGGCGCGGTAGTCGGTGACGACAGCGCCTTCAGCACGCAGGCCGTTTCGGGAGGCTGGGCATGGGATGATATTGGCAACTACTACGCGCCGCCGGTGACCGGGCTCAACTTCCACCACAACACGTTCTTTGTCTCGTTCCAGCCAGGAGCGGTCGGCAGCATTGCCAAGCTTGTTTCCACCAGCCCGACGATGCCTTCGCTCAAGTTCGTGAACGAAATGCGCACGGGAGCTGCTGGCTCTGGCGATCAGGGTTACGTCTACGGCGCGCCCTATGCGGAGACCTATTTTCTGCGTGGATCGATTCCAAAGCAGTCCAGCATCTTTTCGATCAAGGCCGCGATTCCGGATCCGGCTTACTTTTGCGCAGTTCGACTGGATGCGTTTCTCAAAGCAAAAGGAATCATCGTCAAAGGTGAGCCAACGACCACCCGCAGGGGCGCCTTTGATGCCACCGGCACACGGGTCGACCTGCACAGCCATCTGGCAGAACCACTCGGTGACCTCATCCGTCCGGTGAATCACGAAAGCCTCAATCTCGACGTCGAAGCCCTGCTCAAAGCCATTGGCTCAAAAGCTTCCGGGGATGGCAGCACTGTCGCAGGTGCCACGGCAGTGACCGCATTTCTGAAATCCAGAGGCATCGACACCACTGGGTTCGACATGGTCGACGGCTGTGGTCTATCGCGGGGCAATGCGGTCACGCCGAATCAGCTCACCGCTGCCCTGACATTGTTCCAGAATCTCCCTGGTGCCGAGAAATTCCGGGCCTCACTGCCTGTCGCCGGTCGCAGTGGAACGCTGAAATCCATCGGCGGCGGCACTTCTGCCGAAGGCCGCATTCACGCCAAGAGCGGCACTGTAAGCCGCGTCAAGTGCTACGCCGGCTACGTCGATTGCCGTTCCGGGAAGAAGGCGGCGTTCGCCATCATGGTGCATCAATTCACTGGCGAGTATGCGGCCATTAAGTCGGGCATCACATCGATCATGGCGCGCCTGGCGGAGATGTAGCTTCGGGCTGTCTGGCGCTTCATTTTTTGGAGTGCGTCCGGCTTGACGGCGCTTTTTCTGTTCGAGCAATGTTAGTCCGGCAAAAAAGCGCCGTCAAGACCGGCGCACTCCACAACTCCACAACTCCACAACTCCATATCAAAAGCACACCAGCATCCTCTGTCCGTAACTGTGTGCTCTAACTAAAGGTCGCACTACCGCGCGGCAGAGAGTGGACGTCGACATGCGTTCCCTGGGAATCAATCCGAGGTTTTCCCGGAGATGATTCCATTGGGGAGCACGGTGATTTTGTGAATCGTCTCACCGAACCAGATGAAACTCACGGCGATCGTGCCATCATTGCTTTTCTCCCAGCGCACCACGCCAGTGTTGTTAAACTCCGGCGAAATCGCCTGACTGTTTGCCGGCACCGGCATTTCCCAATGATAGAGCACTTCGCCATTTTGATTGGTCAGCTCAAATCGATACGTCACCAGGTCTGGCCCGTGGACGTGGTTGCGTCGGAACGTTGTCGCTGTCGCCGAGTAAGAGCCGTTGGGAGACTGCGTAGTGGAGGCATTGCCGATTGCCTGTGGGCGTTAAACCCAGAGCAGTGTCCCGCTCACTATCCACAGACCCACCAAAATGCCCGCCACTGAAAGAATGCGCTTTGAGTAACATTGCAGTGGTTTACCAGCGAGATAGCGGAAGCAGGTGCGGAGGCCAAGGAAGGCGATCGCGCCGATGGAGCTGACGGTGGTCGTTCCTACGATCAGCGCAGTCGCATCATCGAACTGCGGACTGGAGGCAAACAACTCTTTGAGCGATCCCGCGCCAATAGCAACGAGCGGAATCACCAAGAGCGAGGGAACAACCATTCCAGTGACGACGGCCAGACGTTTGCCATAGAGTTTTCCTTCAGATTTCCTGATCTGGATGGCCGCTCTCCAGCCCAGGATGCTTCCGGTGGCAGCGGAAAAAAGAACGGGAAAGGCAATGAGAAATACTGATGGAGCCTTCCCTGCAGTGATTGGATATCGACTCTGAACAACGAAAATTCCCGCGGCCAAACAGAGAAGAAGCAGGACGTGAAACCCTGTAGCAGCGATCGCCAGTCTGGAAATTCGCCGTTGATTGTGGGGAGTGTTTCCGATTGGATCGAATACTTCGGAGGTGTTCGATAGAAGCACTACGAGCGCAACAACACCAATGACCAAACCCCACGTTGAGAGGCAACAGGCAATTGCACCTGCGAGAGCCCATTTGCGGGATTTTCCTTTTAACAGATGGGTTCCTCCCACGATGGTGATCACCGCAAGGCTGGCGCTGATCAGCCATTTGGCACTGAACCAGATAAAAGCTGGCTCAGTCATTGAGAGGAACTCGGCAAAGAATCCGTTCTCCGCACCCGAAAGGAAGTATATGAAATTCCCAACATTCACACTAACAGCCAAGACCTGGATGATTCCAATCGCGATCATCAGGAAGCCAGCGATACGAAAAACTATTGGATCGAGAGGGGCTGGATTTGGAACCAGTGGCGCATTGGGTTTTACTGGGGCTGGACTGGCATCAGCATCGACATCGCCTCTTGTCTGTGCAGCTGTCGCTTTCTCAATCACCTTTCGAAACTCATCGGCGGTATGGTAGCGACGCTCTGGATCTCGGTTCAGTGCCCGGATGACGATGTCGTCGATGCTGACATCCACGTGCACTTTCTGCGAAGGCAATTGGAAGGATTCACCTGGCCGTTCGCCGGTGAGAGCTTCGTAAAGCACGACGCCCAGAGCATAAATGTCAGCCCGGTGGTCGGTTGCCTGGGATCGGGTTCCCTGTTCGGGAGCCATGTAGGGTGGAGTGCCTGCAGGGTCGCCGTTAACGCCAACGAGTGAGGCGATGCCAAAGTCCGCGATCTTGATGCGGCCATCGCGATCGAGCAGTAGATTCTCCGGCTTGATGTCCCGGTGCACGATGCCTTTGTCATGGGCGAACTGAAGGGCTTCGCAGATGGGCGGAACGATGCCGAGTGCCTGGGTCGGATCCAGCTTGCCATCCCGGAGCAGATCCCGGAGATTCACTCCGTCGACGAACTCCATGACGATGTAGTAGAGCCCATCGGTCTCGCCGTAGTCGAAAACGGTGACAATGTTAGGGTGAGCGAGACGAGCCAGGATCTGCGCTTCTTCTGCGAAGCGCTCGGAAAATCTCGCATCGCCCACCCGTTCAGGCGCGAGAATTTTGATGGTGACCCAGCGGCCCAGAGATTTCTGACGGGCCTTGTAGACGACGCCCATGCCACCGCGACCAAGGCACTCAGTGATCTCGAAGCCAGGGAACTTGTCCGCTATTTCATGCGGCGATGGAGGTTGAGTGGAAGGGGCCGAGGGTGATCCGTCATCGACAAGAGTGCGGGATTCGAGGGCTTGTCGCAGGAGGCATTTCGGGCAGAGATCCTGCGGGGAATCATCCGGCATCGTGGCTCCGCAGTCCGGGCAGATCTGGTTTGGGTTTGATTCAGTCATAGTGGTATCTTTCTGCCCTGCTCAAAAACATTGGGCCGAAAGTGTTACCGGAGAAAAAGGATTTTTTTGATTCAAGTTTCGTTGGAGAGTGCGGCAAAGAGCGAATGTAGCTCGTCTTCAACGGCTTGTGGATTTGAGAGGGTGCGTGCGACTTCAGCCTCAAGCTGAGCGCGATACCGTTTTCGGAGTCGATGAACCGCAACGCGAACGGCCCCTTCCGAAATTCCAAGCTCCGTGGCGAGCGACGAATACGGAATTCGCGCCGAGGCAGAAGTGAGGCAACTTCTCAGCTTGGAGAATTGCACTGCATTGCCCTCGCTATTGAATGCTGCTTCCAGATTGACCAGTACCTTATCCAGCAGAGCCAGTGCCCATTCGCGGTCGAACAGACGGTCGGGAGAACGATGATCGGCAGGATCGATTTTCATGCCGGATTCGGCGCTGTCGATATCGAGTGACAGCGGGCGCTCCGGTCCGCCCCGTTTTTGGCGAATGGAGTGCTTCCAGTCATTGATCATCCAGTGATTGAACGATGCCAGAAGGAATGCGCGAAAGCGGCCATGCGAGCGATCCAGTTCCTGCAGGCAATGGGGCTCTAGGAGATGGGCCAGGAAGCCTTGAACAAGGTCTTCCGCATCCTCCCTCGATTTGTTTTTGCGGCGGGCGTAGCGGTAGAGTGGCAGCCAGTAAGTTCCCGCCAGCAGACTGAGCGCGTCACGCGCAACGGCATCGTTACCCGAGACGGCATCGACAATGAGTGTCCAGCGGGTCGTCAGGAATGCTGTGGGCTGTGTTGAATCGGACAATGCTAGATGGGATGGGTTTCTGCCATTTTGTTCGTATCCAATTGCGAAGTCACGGTTTTGTTGGCCTGATTCAAAGAGGGACGAAATATTTGCATTTGAAGCGTGAATGGAAGGGCAAGCTTTGCTGGAGCACTGCCGATGCCGACATTCGGGGCGAGGATTCAGTTGTAGATTTGGTTTACGAGCAGAGGAACCGGCGCGGTATCGTCCGGCCCAAAAGGAAAATTTTCATTTTTCTGTCACAACCACGGCCCGACACCGGATAAGTTGAGTGATGCAAGACATTCAACATACCGATCGTGAACTGCTGCGAGCCTGGCTCAACGGGCGGGAGTCTGCGTTCAGTGAGTTGGTTCAGCGCCATGCTGGACTGGTTTTCAGCGTCGCGGTGCGCCAGACGGGCGACCGCAGTGCAGCAGAGGAGGTGGTGCAGGACGTGTTTGCCACGCTTGCAAGAAAAGCCCGCGCGCTGGTCAACCATCCCAGTGTGCCGGCCTGGCTCCACGTCACCTCGAACAATATTGCCCGGCGTGAGCGGGCCAAACAGGCGAGTCACCATCGCAAATTGAACCGGTTGGGCGAAGAGCTGACGGCGGACGCAACTGCGGGCAGTACCCTCACCAGCGATGCTCACTTTGATGCTGCAATCGCCCGGTTGCCGGTTCTGGAGCGCGAGGCCATCGTGCTGCGCTTCTTCGAGGACTGTGACTACGCGGAGATCGCGGCCCGGCTGCGCATCAGCGATGTCGCTGCCCGCAAACGGGTGTCCCGTGGGCTGGAGCGGCTAGAGAAATCGCTCAAGAAGGATCTGGGTGGAGGTGCTCGACTCGCCTCGTTGGCCATGCCGGTGCCAGCGGCCCTGATCACTGGAATTGTCAGCTCAACCGGAAAAGCCAGCGCTGCTGCGGGCGGCTTCCTCATTGCTCTTATCGGAATCATTACCATGAATACCATTGCTAAAACCACCATCGCCGTCGTGGCTGGAGCAGGCCTGGCCTGGTTCGGCGCCAGTAACTACAATGCCAGGCAAGTTCTCGAGGAGAAGCTCGCATCGATGCAAAAGATCACTGTACCACTGCCCGCGCCGATACCAGTCGTCGACAGCGACACTGGTGCTGAGATGGCGGGTCTCAAACAGCAACTGAGCGACGTCATCGACGAGCGCGATGCGCTGCGGAATGAACTTGCACAACTGAACGCGGCCGTCGGAGATTTGAGCGAAGACGTCGTGGTGAACCTTGGCCGCATCCAGGATCTTGGCGGCAACTACGCGCGATTGATGGTGGAGGCACAGCAGCTGGTCGAAAGATTCGATTCAGGAGAGGACTCGCCGTCTCCAGAGGAAAGGCAGGAACTCATGAAGGAGTTTTTGACGGGGGCATCAGATATTACAGCGGCGGTGCCTGAGATCATAGGCTTCGAAGAACGCCCCAAAGACATGTCGCGATTCTTCCAGTCCCTCTACCAGCGTCTCGCAGGCCTCGGCGAGAACGAGGCAGCTGCCCTCGCTCCCATTCTCGAAAAACACTATGCAGAGGCAATCGAAAAGGAACTGACCATGAGCCACGCTCCGCAGTTGAACGCGGACCAGTTCGACCAGTGGAAGGCAGAACGCGACTCATTCTTCGCCGACGTTCGTGCCGAAATTATTGAAACCATCCCGCCTGCGAATCGTGACCAGTTTGAAGACCGCATCGATGATGATTCGCTCTGGCCTAGAGACTTTGAAGTGGGCCAGATCCCAGTCGTCTTCAATCCCGCTGGCGATACCGCTGCCAAAATATATCGAAAGATGGAGGAAATGACACAGGGACAGAAAAGCCAGAACAAAGGCGATGCTCCTGAGTAGCGCACTGCTTGCCAATGAAGCCGCCGCTCGGGTTACTCGATGGCAAATCTTGACGCTGCGGGCTCAGGGAGTCATGCTCCACGGATGCGAACCGCCTCACTTTCGATACTGGAGTTCTGTGCACGCAGGAATGCCTTTGCTGCTCTGGCAGTCACAGCATCGTTGCTGCTTATTCCTGCTCCCGAGGCAGCTGCGGGCGTAATGCTGTTGGATGCTGCGGAGAGTGTGACGCAGTCAGCTATCAACAATCGAACGAACTGGAAGCTGGTGCCCTCTGACCTGCTGGCACTGGAAGCGGATCCGCTCAAAGCCCGTTCAGATCCCGCATACTACGGAAGGAAATTCGTGTTCGCGGGCGATGCGGTTGTTGAGAACGACAAGTTGACCGCGATCTTCAACAGGAACACCGGGCAATTTCTGCTCTATCCAAAGCCACTCGAGTATGGGCCCGTCGTTCCAATTCTGAAGTTCGCTCCATTCGCTGGAAGCAAAGGAGAGGGCGGAATTTCCAGCCTGGAAATCCTGCGGAATGCTGGCGACGAAGTGGTGCTGAAAGCGGTGTTTTCTAACACCATCACGGACTCCAGTAAAATGAACGCGACCGACGTGGCGGCGATCTTTACCTTCGACAAATCGGAGATCGTCGAGATCAAGCCTGTAGCGAGCCCTGACAGGCTTACGCTCACATTGATGACCAGCATCGACTATGGCATCGTGCCTGGCTTCATCGGTGATGATCTGATCTATGCCACTGGCAAAGCCCCGAAGGGAAAGGCGGTTCCAATGGTTGCAGAGAATATGTTCATGGGACTAGTGCACGGTGAGAACCAGGCGCTGATCATGACGTGGCCTCCCGGCAATCAGCAATTGCATTTCACCAGCCTCGACGGAGAAGCTGTCGCGGTTGATCTCGATACTGATGGCAAGAGCGTGTACGTCGCCGCTCTGCAAGCGCCGGGCATCTGGCATCGCGAGGAGCTGAAAGCAACGCATCTGGAGAAAGAGGTGGCAGTGAACTGGAAGCCTCCTTTTCCGGCAAAGTGGAAGACTCAGCTGTCCGAAAGCGGCACCACCACGACTTATGCATTCAGGGACAGCGCCAGCGAGATCTGGCGGGGTGTCCCGGGGAAGTACCGTTACCCTGCCTGGTTCAGTGGCAGTGACGCCCTCTATTTCCTCAGCAAGAAGATCCCGCCGAAGGGTGAGTCTATCATTTACTTTACCGAGGGGCAGAATACCCCGTCGGAGGTTACGACTCCTGTCGACATCATGAAAGCAACGCTGGGCCGGGAGCTCGGCGCTTCCATTCTGGATAGCGCGGGGCAAAAACTGCGCACCCACCACCGCAGGGGACACGACGGCGTGCGCCGGGCCTGCACATGCGGCGGCACGGAAGCTGTGCAGGCCATCTTTGAAACAGGCAGTGAGGTCGCGGAACGACTTGAGGTCGCCGAGGTTATGGAGGACACGGTCTATTTTGTTCAGGAGCACTTGAAGCGGATCGACGAATATCAAGCCTTTGCCGCCACCATGATCGCATCGATTCAGGCCAAAGGAACCTCGCACCCGAAACTCAAGCCTTACCTGCAGAACCTTGAGCAGATCGCGCAACAGATTCCACAGGAATGCAGTGTGCAGAAGGAGAACATGAAATCGCTCGCACACGCCCGCGAACTCGCGCGCCGCACCGTGTCACTCACCAGGAAGAAGGCACCGGAAAATCTTAAAGCCTACATGGAACTGCTGGCCGAATGGCGTGCCATGGGCGGCGCACAGGACTACGTGCTGGCGCAGTGCCACACCATCGCCCGGAAGCTTGCTCAAGAAGCAGGCTATCAGTGCCCGGACACTCCCGGTGCCGTGGCGATCGCCAAAGACATCAGGCAGCAATGCAGGCAAATCCTGCGCAATCCGGACGGCTACGAAATCTGGCCGAACTATTGATCACTATGAGATGCCCTGACATTTTCACTACCACCCTCGTCGCAGCCCTGGCCCTGCTCCAGAGCTGCGAGCGCCAGCCGGACTCCGCGGCTCCGGCCTTGAACTCCGAAGTATCTGCGGATGCATCCTTCGTCGAAATCCCAGGAGGGCAATTCATCATGGGCGATGAAGATGAAGTCGATGCTCCTCCGCACGAGGTCAGCGTCACCGCATTCACCATCGACAAGTATCTGGTGACTCAGGAACTGTATGAAAAGATCATGGGAGAGAATCCCTCCCGCTGGAAAGGCCCGCGCAATCCCGTCGAGCAGGTGCGCTGGTCGGATGCAGTGAAGTTCTGCAACAAGCGTTCGGAGGCGGAAGGGTTTGAGCCCTGCTACGATCTCGAAACCTGGGCATGCAACTTCGAAGCAAATGGTTACCGGCTCCCTACCGAAGCAGAATGGGAATACGCCTGCAGGGCAGGAACCACTACGCCGCAGTTCTTTAATAATTCATCACAAGAACTCGAAGACGTCGCGTGGTTCGATAAGAACTCCTCTGGCCGTCCGCAGCCTGTGGGGGTTAAGGAACCCAACTCTTGGGGACTCTACGACGTCTACGGGAACGTTTGGGAGTGGTGCAATGACTTCTACAAAGTCGACTACTATCAGGAATCACCCAAAGACGACCCGACAGGGCCAACCGAGGGCGACACTAAAGTCGTGCGCGGCGGTGCTTGGCGCTTCAGCGCGGACACCTGTCGCTCGGGCAATCGCTACAATGAGAGCCCGGGCTATGTCGATGCCTGTTTCGGTTACGACATTTACGGTTTCCGCTGCGTCAGAAGAGAGCCAGCGGAAGCCCGATAGCCGTATTCCCAGTGCTGGGACTGCGAAAATCTTCTATCGTTCCGCTGAGGTTTGTCGCTTGGTTTGCTGACTCTTGCGGGGATGACTCCTGCCTGCCATGAAGTCATCTATCGGGAAATCGATGAACTGTCCGCTGACTCGAGCGACATCGTCTGCGATCTGGTGGCCATTTCCTCCCTGACGGCGCGGATCGACGATGCCTTTGTGCTGGCCAATACATTCAGGTCGTGTGGAGTCTTGGTTGTCATTGGAGGTATTCATGCATCTGTTCTGCCGCGTCGATCGAAGCCCGTCACCGCCAGCGCGAGCGCAACGCCCTCAGCCGCTCAGAATCGAATACGCGAGAAAATTGGCCGCCGGAAAAAGCGTAAACCGAAGATTTAACCTTACTAAAGCAAAATTAGTTGCTTAGTTGCGCAGAAGTAGTTCTGGTTTCGGGATAGCCAACTGATTGTTTCTGAAAAGAGCGGACGCGTTTGATGATCTGGATGAAGAGGGGGGATGAAATCAGGTGACAATTGCGAAACTAGAATTCGATTGGAACGGGACGCGGATAAGGCATTGAACTCACGGATATGAAAAAGACCGATCGTCGAGAATTCTTCCTCCAGACTGGATACGTAGCCGCCGGATTCGCCGGACTGCAACGCTTCCTTGCCTCCGCGTCCTCTGCTGCTGAGCCGTCATCTGGCCCGGGGGTCCGACGCGGCTCGGCTTCGGGATTTCCTTTTCGGGCTCATGAACAGCCGTATCAAAGCGAGCTCGAGGGATTGGGAAAGCTTGTCCGCGATCCCCTGCGCGTCATCGACCTGCCTGAGGGATTTTCTTACAAGGTGCTTTCGGTCACGGGCGATCCGATGGATGACGGCCTGAAGACGCCAGGAGGGCCCGACGGCATGGCGGCATTTGCAGGGCCGGATGGGCGCATCATTTTGGTGCGCAATCATGAACTGGAGGATCAGATGACATTTGAAGGTGCCTACGGGGTGACCAATGCGAATTTGGGTAAACTCGATCCCGCTAAAATCTACGATTCGGGAAAGGGCGTTCGCCCGCAGCTGGGTGGTACCACCACGCTGGTTTACAATCCAGAATCCGGTGAAGTCGAACGGAAGTTCCTTAGTCTGGCAGGTACGACTCGCAATTGCGCAGGAGGTCCAACACCGTGGGGCACTTGGATCACCTGCGAGGAGAGTGTGGTGCGTCCGAAAAGCGATGAGGAGATCGCGAAGGCGAAAAAATTTGAGGAATGGGGAGGTGGGAACAAATCCGATGATGAAAAGGCGAGAGCGAAAGCTGAACGCGAAAAGCGGATGGCGGTCCTCAGCCCTAAGCGCCGCAGGCAGGTTGAACAGGAGGAGGCGGAAAAGAAGCGCCGGGAGGGCGAGCCCGACTCCGAAGCCTACCTCGAGAAATGGCACGGCTACAACTTTGAGGTTCCGGCCTCGAATGAGATGGGTTTGGCCGATCCCGTGCCTCTCAAGCAGATGGGGCGTTTCAATCACGAGGCAATCGCGGTCGAACCGGAGTCCGGCATCATTTATCAGACTGAAGATCGCGACGATGGATTGATCACCCGGTTCCTCCCGACCGAGCCCGGCAACCTTAGGGCTGGCGGACGTCTTCAGGCACTCGTGATCAAGGGTAATCTCTCCTGTGACACGCGGAACTGGCCGACGACTGGCGAACCGACGCTGCCTGTTGGTGAGGCGATGGAGGTGGAATGGATGGATCTTGAGGACTTAGACAGTCCGAAGGACGACCTCCGCACGCGGGCCTATGACCGGGGGGCGGCCATCTTCGCCCGGGGTGAGGGCATGTGGCACGGCAACGGGAAAATCTACTTTGCCTGCACCAGCGGCGGCGTTGCCCAATCGGGGCAGATTTTCATCTACGAGCCGAGTCCCGTAGAGGGCACGGCAAGCGAGAGGGAGCAGCCTGGCAGGCTTACTCTCTTTCTTGAGCCCAACAATGTCCAGCTCCTCCAATACGGTGACAATCTCACCGTCTCGCCGTGGGGCGACGTGGTGCTCTGCGAGGACGGCCCTCAGGACCAGTATCTGCGGGGCATCACCCGGGACGGGCGAATCTACACCTTGGGTCGCTGCGGCTACGAGGGCGATTCAGAGATGTGCGGTTGCTGCTTCGCCCCCGACCATCCGGTGCTGTTTGTAAACATCCAGCGCCCGGGAATCACCCTGGCCATCACCGGTCCATGGGAAAAGCTCGCAGCGGAAGCTGTGACTCCACGTGGCCGCACCTCGGGCTCGTGAGTTGCAGGCAGCTCCGCGGTCATGTGACGAAAAGGTGATTGTTCGGGCAACGTTTTTGCTCCCAACTTCCGTTCCGTGCAGTGGCATCAATACCTCCTTCTTTCCCTTGCGGTCGGTCTTGTCGGACGTAGGGTTTTCGTACGTCTCCGGCTTTCAAAGGCGAAGCACCCCTCGTTGCGCGGACACTCTAAAATAGCCCGGCGCTTAGCGAAGCTATTGCCGTTCTATGAGTATGGTACAGAGCGAATCTTCTCTGTGGATGGAGCTCCAGCGGAAGTGATTGAAAGACGGCGGGTGGCTTTTTTCAGGCTGGCCGATCGATCAAAAGAGAATGGTCCCAAGTCGATTTTGTTTACGGAAGCCCTTGCGGAATCGGTGTCCGATCTTCAGTTCATCAATGCCTACCGGGTACCGTTTCAATTCCGGAACTACGTTGGACTTCATCTAAGCCCGGGGGCAGTTGTGACCCGTTCACGTGGTGCTCAGGTTGAGGATCTTGATGGCAAATGGTGTTACGATGTTTTCGGATCCTACGGCGTAAACGTCTTTGGTTACGAGTTTTATAAGGAATGCATCGACGAAGGTTGGAGCCGAGTTCGGGAACTCGGGCCGGTCCTAGGGCCATACCATCCGTTGGTGGCCGAGAATGCGGCCAAACTGGTCGAAATCTCGGGGCTAGATGAGGTTTCATTTCACATGTCGGGAACTGAGGCGGTGATGCAGGCAGTGCGGCTTGCCCGCTATCACACCGGTCGACCGCGCATCGTGCGGTTCTGCGGCGCTTATCACGGCTGGTGGGATGGCGTCCAGCCGGGAGTCGGGAACGAGCGTGTGGTTAACGACGTTTACACGCTGAAGGACATGAGCGAAGACACCCTTGCAGTGTTGCGCACCCGTCGTGACATCGCGTGTGTGCTGGTAAATCCGCTGCAGGCAATGCATCCTAACAGCAATCCACCCGCTGACGGTTCGTTAATCACCAATGGATTCCACTCTGACTTCGACCGCGAGGCCTACACCAAATGGTTGCAGGAGCTCCGGTCCGTTTGCGATAAAAGGGGGATTGTACTGCTATTTGATGAGGTTTTCCTGGGATTTCGCCTGGCAAGAGGGGGCGCTCAGGAATATTTCGGCGTTCGTGCTGACATGGTGACTTATGGCAAGACTTTGGGGGGAGGCCTACCCGTTGGTGTGGTCTGCGGCAGAGCCCAGCTGATGAAGCGATTTCGCGAAGGCCGTCCAGCTCACGTCTGCCTCGCACGCGGTACATTCAATGCCCATCCTCTCGTCATGTCCACTATGAACGCTTTTTTACGAAGATCGGAAGAACCTGCGCATGCGCTGGACTATGAGGCCCTTGATCGCCTCTGGAACAAGCGGCTGGCATTCCTGAACAAGCGGCTGGAAACAGCCGGGCTGACGGTGCGCCTTGCCAATCTGTCTTCCATTTGGACCGTCCTATACACCCAGCCCGGCCGGTATCACTGGATGCTGCAATTCTATCTGCGTGACGAAGGGCTGGCGTTGAGCTGGATCGGTAGCGCTCGTCTCATCTTTCCTCACAATTTGAGCGATTCCGAATTCGACGAGATCGCTTCCCGATTCGTCAGGGCGGCGGAAGCGATGAATGCCGACGGCTGGTGGTGGACTCATCCAGGTCTCACCAACAAAACGATCAAGCGATCAATTCTTCGAGAAACACTGCGACTTGTCTGGAAGCAATAAAAACTACGCGAACTTCGTGTTTGGTTCGTCAACGTCTGAGTTTATCTCCTCGTTCTCGATGACATGATGCATGGGGTCGATCAGCTGGCCCTTTAAGATATAGAGTGGAGACCTCCAGTAGATCTTAATGTCGTGATAGGGCTCGGTAAGGATCTTTGTGAACCAGGCCAGCCCCGTTTGAACTCCGCGCAGGAAAAACAAATGCACTGTGCGGAAGAGAAGCGCCCCCAGGGCTAGGATCAGCCACAGCACGGCGAGGTGTTCCACAAATCCGACCCAGTTTTCATGATTTGCAAAAAGGCCGACAATCGTGGGATCGAGGTAGAGCCAGGCAGGGGTGAGAGCCCAGATAACCAGAAGCACCACTTTCCGCTTCAGGTTGTAGCCGATCTTGATCTCCTCCTTGTGTTCATGGCTAGCCCGGTTCACCTTATCATAGGTCTTGGGTTCAAAGAAAAAATGCCCAACCTGCCGCAGCCACATTGCCACAAACCAACCGAGGATCGATGCGATCGCAGGGTTGACCGTGACGAGCACATAGGCCAACAAGAATGTGAGCGCACTTAACAAGTGCAGCGACTGATTGATCCTGCTGTGATGATACAACCTATGGTCGTCCCACCGCTGTTTCTGGAGTTCCTCGAAGAATGTCATTGTTGGTAAGAATTTCGGAAAGTTAGAACGAGCAAAAGATCGGTAACACGAAACGTGCGACAAGGCAGTAGTCCCTAGTTACAATTTCGTGACGGCATGTATGGAGATTTGAGATTTCCTCAATCGGGACGGAGAAACAGAGGCTCTCCCATCTTGATTCCAGCGCCGTCCTTCACCTGCTCGCTCAGTCGGAAGCCCTTGCGCGCGAATACGATGATGGTCGAACCGTGTTCAAAGTATCCCAATTCCTCTCCTTTTGAGCAGAAATGGTTACACGGAATCCGGTTTGGGCCTCTGTATTTTAGATTCAGGGCTTCGCTCATGAATTGCAGGCGAATGCTGGCGACAAGGATGGCGGCGACAGGCACCAAAGTTAAAGTCTGACCCGGGCAGTCAAGTTCCAAGGTGATGACGGCCCGTTCGTTCTTGCAGTACAATTTCTCAATCCTTTGCAGGGCGATCGGATTCACATTCCACGTATCTCCGGAAATGTAAGTGACTTCGCGAATGACGCCACTGCAGGGGGCATGGAACCGATGATACATACTGGACTTCAGCCGCAATGTTACGAAAACTCCATCTCGATAGTGCTCGACCAACTCCCGATCCGGGATCAAATCGCCCAGCGAATAAGGAAAGCCCTTTGCCTGGAAAACCTCCGTTCCGTGCACCAATCCTGAGGCGCCCACGATGCCATCGCTGGGACTCACCAAGACCTCTGGATTCTGATCGATCGATCTGGCTCCGGGCTTCAGCTCCCGGATGAAGCACTCGTGTAAGCTTTTGAACCGGGTCTGCTTTGCCTCGTGCAGATTGAGATCGCCTCCGAACAGCTTCCACATTGCCATTGAAACATCCCTCACGAGTGGATTTTCCACACGGCTAAGAGACCCGACGGCAATCGTAGCCCAACGCCTAGGTATTCGATTTGTCAGGAGAAAGTTGAGTTCCTCCAATTGGGTCAGATGGTTGATCATTGATCGCACACGAGCCCTGGTGGAATTGCGTTTCGAATGCTTCTCCTGTTGGATATTCGGATTCACGTCTGGTTCCATGCATCCTGGTTACATCAGACGGGCAGCGGCTTCGGCGAGTGGGCTGCGCTCACCACGCTCGAGCGTTACGTGGGCGGCGCAGGGTTGCCCTTTGAGGCGTTCACGGGTGTAGACCAGTCCATTGCTCAAACGATCGACATAGGGATTGTCGATTTGTGCGGGATCTCCGACCATTACCAGTTTCGATCCTCTCGCCATGCGGGTGACAATGGTCTTGGCCTCAAGCGGCGTAAGTTGCTGGGCCTCGTCGAGAATAAAGAATCGGTTCGGAATGGAACGACCGCGAATGTAGCAAAGGGCCTCGATCTCTACCATCCCAGAGTCCAAAAACGACTGGTAGGCCTTTGGCTGTGCAGTGCTGGAGGCGGGAGATTTCGAAGGAGCCGGCTTGCGCTGGTTTTTGTTGCGACTGGTAGATTCAGATGGCGTGGTAATCAGCTCGAGTGCATCGAAAATCGGCTTCAACCAAGGATGCAATTTTTCGTCGAGAGATCCCGGTAAAAATCCCAGCGTATCCCCGAGGGGAACGACGGGGCGACTGACGGTGACTCCGGCATAATCACCTGCCAGAGTTGCGTGCAGAGCAGAAGCGACTGCCAGCAAGGTCTTTCCTGTTCCAGCCTGACCGTAGCAGGTTACCAGAGAGATTTCGGGATTCAGCAGAGCATCGATGAAGCACTGCTGGCCGAGATTGAGTGGGCGAATGGCAATGCCTTTCTGGACTCGCAAGGACTCCGGCACATTGAGTCGGATGAATTTCCGCCTGGCAAGCAATCTTGCCGGCATTGTACGCCGATCGCCCGTGCTGAAGAGGACGTAATCGTTTGTTACCAGTTCTTTCAGGCGAGAATCATTGATGGAGAGTTCGATGGATCCACTGCTGGCAAACCGCTGCAACTGGTCTGGCTCAAGTTCGACAGGCGGCAACCGCCGTGCGGTGGCATTGTCATGATCGACCTTGTCATTGAGGTAGTCTCCGCAGGGCACTCCCAGAGCATGAGCCTTCAGCTGTAGATTGAGGTCTTTGGTGACTAGGACTGCTGCCGTTGAATTGACCTGAGCAATCACCTGCGTACAGAGCAACAACCGGTGATCAGGAGTGTCTACGGTCGTAAAAACCTCCAGAAGTTGATCGAGGGCACCACGAGCCCGCGGGTCGCTGGGGCTACAATTGACCAGGCGCAAGGTTCCGCCTTGCTGGGTCACTATGCCGCGGGTCGCAAGCTCTGGTTGACTTGAGAACAGTTCCGCGAGCTTTCGATGTGCGGCACGTGCGTTGGCGCCACGCTCGGTTCGCTCAGTCTTGAAGCGATCGAGCTCACACAGCACCTCGATCGGAATGCAGACGTGATTGTCAGCAAAGCAATGGATACAGTCTGGGTCATGGAGCAGGACATTGGTATCGAGAACAAAGTTTTTGCCTGTTGGCGACGGAGCCTTGAGGCCGTCGAACCGCAGAGCATCGTCCTTGGATCGCGACTTCTTTTTCGACCTGGTATTTTTTCCAATGTTCTTTCTATTTACCCGCGGAGTTTCCAGATCAGCGGAAGGCACCGCTTCCTCCGGTAGTTCGACTGGCATGATTTCAAGCGAAACACTGGTGGACTGAAATGGAAGTTGGGTCATATAAAATGCTGTTCTAACCTGAGCGAAGATCCTCAATCGAATGTTGCGGCGTGTGCAAAACAATTTAGGAAATGTTAAGTTTTCGACCCGAAGTCTTTTTGCTGCCTTTCGGCCTTCAATTTTTAAAATTCGATGATCACCGCTAATGATGAGCACCTCAGAGAGTGGACTGAAGCAGTTCGCCTAATGAATTTTGAAGGGCCGGTCTTTGCTATCGTTGATCCTGTGGTGGAGGAGCAATTCGGGATCACCGGTGCGCTTGAGGCTGCGCTCGACGCTTGCGCGGTCACGACTTTTTGCGAATTTCAGCCGAATCCATGCTGGGATTCATTGTCAAACGCACTTGGGAAAGCGCGAGCCGCCGGGGCTCGGTCAGTGATTGCCATTGGCGGTGGCACCGCGATTGATCTTGGTAAGTTGACCAGCGTGGCTTTGCAAGAGGGCTGCGGACTTGAGAGCATTCAGCAGGCCATGGAGGCTGGTCAGGAATTGGTGTGTGATCGGCAGGGGATTCGCCTCATGGCAATCCCGACCACGCCCGGCACAGGTGCTGAGGCAACGCGATTCGCAGTGCTTTACCGGGACGGTATCAAGTATTCCATTACTGGCACAGCCCTGTTGCCGGATGGGTCGGTGCTCGATCCATCGCTGCTGCGTTCGCTTCCCTCCACAGTGATTGCCGATGCCGGGCTGGATGCCGCTTGCCAGGCGATGGAGTCGCTGTGGAGCGTCCGCACAACTTCTGAATCAGAACGGTTTGCCTGGAGGGCCCTGGATCTTGCGGTCGCTCACCTGGAGAGCGCGGTGAAGCTTGGTGATCGCGATTCGCTGTCGGGTATGCTGGTCGCCGCCCATTTTGCCGGCAAAGCCATCAATTTGACCACGACCACCGCTCCTCATGCGTTGTCGTATGGGTTGACGTCTTTGTTAGGGATGCCGCACGGTCGGGCGGTCGCCTTCTTGTTTGGAGAGATCTTCAAGTGCACGGTTGAACTTCAGCCTGCCGACTGTAGCCATCCCGGTGGTATTCCCTTTGTGAGTCACCGGCTACAGGAAATCGCTGTAAAATGGGGCCAAACCACGGCAAGCTTTCCCGAATGGTGGAGCGGGTTTCTTCGGGAGTCGCTGGCAATTTCAGAGGCCTTGCCGCCGGAATCTCCAGGGCTCGTCGATTCCCTGATCGCGACCGTAAATGTTCAGCGTCTGTCCAATCACCCCTGTGTCCTTACTCCGAAGGCGATAGCAGCAGTGTATCACCGGCTGATCCCGACGCATCCAGCCAGTTGACGAAAATGTCACCTCGGGTGACGAAGCGATTTTCGAGTTCTCCCGCATAATGGCAGGAGATGTCATCCTCCAACAACAACCTGCTTGTTCCGATTCTGGCGCTGCTCTCATTGCTCAGCTCTGGCTGTGGCGGTAGTGCAGATCGCAGCGCTGGCGGTGATAGAGAATTGCGGGTGCTGCTGGTGCCTGCGGACGGTGGTACGGAGGAGGGCACGAAGATGGATTTTGAACCATTGTTCCAAGCGGTCGGGCGCGAGACCGGACGGAGGTTCTCGGTGCGGGTCGGACAGTCCTATACGGCGGTGGTGCAGGCTATGGCAAATGGTCAGGTCGATATCGCGTTTTTTGGCGCAGTCACTTACCTTCAAGCTCGTAATCTTAACGCGGCGGAGTTGCTGGCGGTGGGGGTGCGGGAAGGCGAATCGGTCTATTATTCGGCGATTTTCGTGAGGAAGGATTCGGGCATCGGTGCGTTGAGCGACTTGAAAGGAAAATCGGTAGCGTTTGGCGATCTCAATTCGACCTCGAGTTTCAACTATCCGGTGGCGATGTTGTTAGAGGCGGGAATCGATCCAGTGGCTGATCTCGGAAAAATCATCCTTGCTGGCAGCCACGCGAATGCGCTGGCAGCATTGGACGCAGGCAAGGTGGATGCTGCCTGCGCGTCCTTGACCAGTTATTCTAAGGCGGTGGAGAACGGTCAAATCGCCCCGGAGGCGATCCAGATTGTTGAGAAGTCCGAGCCGATTCCTTATCCGCCGCTGGCGATGCATCCGTCGCTGGAACTGGGGCTGAAGGAAGCGTTGCGTGAGGGATTTCGCACGCTTCACGAGAGCACTGCTATCAACCGTGAGATGCTGCGTGGCTATGGCGGGCAAACTGTTGACCGATATGACGTCGACTTCCCGGAGGCCGAGTTTGACCGGGCCATGACGAAGCTGGCGCGAGTGACTGACGAACTGAAAGCGGAGATCCTCCGCAAGGCAGGAGAAAGATGACGATGATGGTGGCGTTCCACGATGTCAGCAAGATTTTCCCTGACGGCACGGTCGCACTTCGGGGAGTGAGCCTTGAGATACCGCGAGGTGCGTTCACGGTGTTGCTCGGTGCGAGTGGGGCTGGCAAGTCGACCTTGCTCTATCTGGTAAACGGCATGACGCGAGCCAGCGCGGGCGCTGTCGATGTCGAGGGAGTGCGCATCGGGCCGAGAACCTTGCGCCATGTGCAACGGACGGTATCGATGATCCACCAGCAATTTCAGTTGGTCGACCGGTTGTCAGTGCTGGACAACGTTCTAAGCGGTGCGCTGAGGGACATTTCGACCGGGCGCGCGCTGATCAAATGGTTCACTGCCGAGCAACGGAGGAGGGCCTGCGAGTTGATCGAAATGGTGGGCCTGGGGCCCGAGCACGTCTATCGCCGGGCTTCCGATCTTTCTGGTGGTCAGCAGCAGCGGGTGGCGATCGCGCGCGCGTTCATCAGCATGCCCAGGATCGTTCTCGCCGATGAGCCGGTCTCGAGTCTCGACCCGGGAACCAGCGAGGAGATTCTCACATTGTTGAAAGACACCGCGCGACAATTCGGGGTGACCGTTCTGTGCAGTCTGCATCAGGTCGATCTTGCCCTTGAGTTTGCTGATCACATTATCGGCATGCGGCAGGGGCGGCTTGAGTTTGAAGGCCCTGCCCACGAGAAGCGGGAGGCTCTGGCCCGACTTTATGATAAGGCAGAGCAAGAGCACTGCGAAACATTGATTCAGCAGCATTGAGACCAGCCCCACAGTCCCCATCGCGGTCATTTCAGGATTGGCAACTGCGAGGTTGGGTGTCGAAGAAACTGATCGGCATCGTGCTAGTGGCCTGTGTTCTCCTGGCCTTTTCCGCGAGACGCACTGGAGTCGACAAGGGTGCTGCGATGATCATTGAGGGAGTGGGGGAGGCTACTGGCGTTGTTGATGAATCAAGCATCGGGCGTGGCTTTGCCAGCTTCTGGCGCAGTGCCATTCCGCTCGTGTTTGAAGAGCGCACGGCCGTCGCGCGCATCGATGGCTTCGATGAAGCCAGGCTGCCGTGGTTCTCGAGGATCGAATCGGGGCATGCCCGGGAGTTTGATGCGGATTTGGGACAGTGGATCGTGTCTGGGGAAAGCAGAGTGCTGGTTGAACCCATGGGCTACTTGCTTCGGGTGGTGCGGCTGATGTTCGAGACGATCGAGATCGCGATCTGGGGAACGCTGCTTGCACTGTTGATTTCAATTCCACTCGCAGTGGCGGGGAGCCGGGACTATTGCGGACATCGGGTTCTGTACGCAGCTGCGCGGGCGATTTGCAGCATGAACCGGGCAGTGCCGGAACTGATCAGCGCCATGTGGTTCGTGCTGATGTTCGGGTTCGGCACGATGCCTGGAATTCTGGCGCTGGGCCTGCACGCTTCCGGATTCCTCGGTAAATTCTTTGCAGACGACATCGAGAATCTGCCGAAGGGGCCGCAGCAGGCCCTGCGCAGCACGGGGGCGAATCCGTTCAAAGTCCTTCGATTCGCCGTGCTTCCGCAAGCGATGCCTCAATTCGTCGCCTACACACAATACATTCTTGAGCGCAATGTTCGCACTGCCTCCGTGCTGGGCATCGTGGGAGCGGGCGGCATCGGCATGGAACTCAAGGGGCGCTGGGATCTCTCGGACTTCGGGCATGTGTCGACCATTCTGCTTGTCATTTTTGTCACGGTCGCAGGCTTGGAGTATCTAACTCAGCGGGTCAGAAGCCAAATGATTTGAACGACATGACACTTACACCCGAGCAACTCAATCAATGGCAACAGGACGGATTCCTGAAGGTCGCGGCGTTCCTGAACCCGACTGAAACGGAGGCGCTTCAGTGCTGGGTGGAGGAAATCGAAAGCTGGGCTGATTCGGAGGATCGATGGATGCACCACCGTGAGGAAACCCCTTTCGGGATTCGTCTCTCGCGATCGGAAAACTTTGTTCCCTATCACGCAGGCATGCGTTCTTTGCTAACTCAAGGACAGGTTCTTGACGCACTGGCCTTGTTGATGGGGGAGTCAGCTGTGCTCTACAAGGAGAAGATCAATTATAAATACCCGGGCGGTGGCGGCTATGCCGCGCATCAGGACGCGCCAGCCTATGATGAGATCAAGCACCATGTGACCTGCCTGTTTTCTTCAGATCCTGCCACAAGCCAGAGCGGGTGCCTGGAATTCTGCGCCAGTCGCCATCGTGAAGGGCTGATAGGGTTGAATGATCAAGGGTGCATTGATCGAGAGATCGCTGACGGGATGGAGTGGATCGCTGTGGAGACCGAACCCGGGGATGCTGTTTTTTTCGACTCTTATGCGCCGCACCGCAGTTCCGTGAACCAATCCACAGCTCCGCGCCGAACCTTGTATGTCACTTACAACGCCAGATCCGAGGGCGATAAACGTGATGCCTACTACGAGCGCAAGCGGCAAGCGCTGATCCGCTACGCAGCAGCAGGCGAAGGGACTGGACAAAGCGGGCGCATCAGCACCATCGGGCACTTTCAGGGAAAGACGGTGCATTGAGAAACTTCTTATCAACTATGAAACATTCGATAGACCATAAACTGGCAGAGTCGCTCGACAAAGCGCCTGACGCCGATGCTAAAGTAGAGCTGCTCTTTGACTACATGTTGGCGAAAGGGAACTCGCGCTACGATGAGGCGGTGACTCAGCTTGAGCACGGTCTTCAGGCCGCATGCCTGGCGAGACACGCTCACGCTCCGCCCAGTGAGATCACTGCGGCGTTGCTTCACGATATCGGACACCTGCTGGTCGATGAATTCGAAGGAACCGACGACTTTCTCTACGATGACCTTGGGCATGAGTTGATCGGCGCAGATTACCTTGAACCCTACTTTCCCTCCGAAGTCATCGAGCCCATCCGGCTGCACGTGCCTGCGAAACGGTACCTCTGCACCGTGGATGCGGATTACTTCGATAGATTATCAACTGCCTCCCAGCGGAGTTTCGAGTTGCAGGGCGGGAAACTATCGGAAGAAGATAAAGCAGCCATGGACGCCTGCCCGCATCTTCAGGCCGCACTGCGATTGAGGCGCTGGGACGATCTGGCGAAGACGGCTGATCTGGAAGTTCCAGAAATCAATTCCTACCGGGGGGCAGTGCGGCAGAGTTTGTCTTGAATAGTCTATGTCCCGCAGTCAACCAGCGGATTCTTTCGGATTGGAGGCAACGCCGGCAGCGCGTATCCTGGTGATGGGGGCGATGTTGATTGGGGGATTGTTGGCAGTGACGGTTGTTGTGTCGGTGTCGGCTGCGGCTAAGAAGGAAAAGGCTTTGGCGCGACTGGCGCTGGAGTTGCCACTGGCGCGTGAGGATGCCGGCTATGTGTCTTCAAATGCGTGCCAGTCGTGTCACCCCGGGGAGCATGCCAGTTTTCATAAGACTTACCACCGCACGATGACACAACCAGCACTGCCAGATACTGTTGCTGGTTCGTTTGATGGAACATCGGTGATGTCCGATGGTCTGGAGTATCGGGTGTTCCGCAAGGCTGAGGAGTTCTGGGCGGAAATGCCCGATCCAGAGGAAATGATGTACGTGGTTCAGGGTGGGAAGCCATTGCCGTTGGACAAGATTCCCAGGGTGGAGCGCAGGGTTGTGATGACCACTGGTTCCCACCACTATCAGACATACTGGGCGAGTGGCGCCGACAAATATGGTAATCTTCTGCAGACGCTGCCACTGATTTATCTGATCAAGGAACAGCGCTGGATTCCTCGAGAAGAGGCATTTATGAAGGCGCCGCATGACCGGGGAAGGATGATCACCCAATGGAACAACCATTGCATCAATTGCCACAGCACAGGAGGGAATCCGGGATTGCAAAAGACGACCAGGGAAGGTGGGTTCAAGACAGCGGCGGGTGAACTGGGCATCTCATGCGAGGCCTGCCACGGCCCCGGGGAGGAACACATTCGGGTCAATCGCAATCCGCTTCGGCGTTATGGGCTGCATGGCGGTTCGCAGGAGGATTCGACGATGGTGAATCCGGCAAAGCTGGACCATAAGCGAGGTAGTCAGGTTTGCGGCCAATGCCACGGTGTCTACATTCGGACGGATGCCCATGGAATGAAGTTTGCTGAGGAAGGTGAGCCGTATCGCCCCGGGGACGATCTCAACGAAACCCGTTACTATATTCGTTATCCACAAAGGGATGCTACACCGATCGAGCGGGAAGAATTTGCGAAAAACCCGGCTTTCTTTGCTGAGCGGTGGTGGGAGGATGGTACCGTTATGGCGGGTGGTCGCGAATACTCAGGGATGTCTGTTTCCGCTTGTTACACCCGTGGCGAAATGTCGTGCTTTTCCTGCCATTCGATGCACGACAGTGATCCCGCGGATCAGCTCAAAAAAGGAGGAGCAACCAACGGGGCGTGCGTCGAATGCCATGGCCAGCCGGAGTATACCACGGAGGTCAGCCGCCATACCCATCATGCAGTTGGTTCAAGTGGCAGCGAGTGCATGAACTGTCACATGCCGCATACCGCCTATGCCTTGTTCAGCGCGATTCGGAATCATCAGATCGAGTCACCCGATCTAGACGCCAGTGCACACCTGGGAGTGCCGAATGCCTGCAACCTGTGTCACCTGAATAAGACCTTGGAGTGGACTGCAGAGGCGATGCATGAACGCTACGGAACGCCAAAGGTAGAACTCAATGAAGAGCAGCGAGAGGTGTCGGCAGCTTTGCTGTGGATGCTGAAAGGGCATGCTGCACAGCGGGTGATCGCCGCCTGGCACACGGGTTGGAAACCAGCTCAAGACGCCTCGGGTTCCGATTGGCTGGCGCCGTTTCAGGCTCAATTGCTGGACGATCCTTACGGGGTGGTGCGCTATGTTGCGGTCGAGAACTTAAAAGCGTTGTCGGGCTTCGAGGACTTCGACTTTGATTTTATCGGGCCGGAGAATGAGCGGCGCGAGAAGATCGGCGAGGCGATCGCGCAGTGGAGGGAACAGGGCCGTGGGGGTGAGGGCAGCGGACGCAGCGAGCTGCTTTTGAACGACGATGGGACGGTCGACGAAGCAAGGCTCCGCCAGTTGTTGAGCGAACGCGACAACCGCCCTGTTAATATCAAAGAGTAAAGATACCGCATCATTGACATGGCAAAGAAAGTCACACCTGCAGCACCCGTGAAATCAGCAGAGCAACTCGTGTTCAGGCACCTTCTAATCGGTTGGGGAGGATTGGTAGTGTTCATACTCCTCGGAATTTTCCTTGAGATGCTGCACGGATTGAAGCTGGATCTCTACCTTGACGTTCGTCAGGAAACCCGTCGTCTGATGTGGATTCTTGCGCACGCGCATGGCACATTGTTTTCCCTCGTTCATCTGGGATTTGCCTGGAGCGTACGATTTGCCAGCCGTTGGGTAGCGTCTCCCGGGTCTGGAATACGGAGCGCTTCCTGGATGCTGACGGCAGGCCTGATTGCCATGCCGCTGGGGTTCTTCCTTGGCGGGATCTGGACCTACGGGGGCGATCCTGGTATCGGCATTCTTCTGGTGCCCATAGGTGCTGTTCTCATGCTGATTGCGTGCCTGCGTGTGCTGATTGAACTTGCAACGATCCGCTCCAAATCGGCCGCTTCCTTCTTACACCCAAGTGACGTTTGATTCCATTGGGCTCCGAGTACTCTTGGGCCACGCTAGCCCGGGTCTCGGCCAGCCCAGATAGAACAGTCCGAGGCAGCGCTCGTTTATCTTCAACTTCAGCAACTCATTTGCTGCGTCTGCTTCGAGAACGGGCGGGGTCGACTAGAAACCGCCCAGTCCTATCGCGCTGGCGCTAATGTGCAGGTTCTGTGCCGAACAGGCAACTGCTCCGATATCCTCGATCTCTGCGATTTCTCCAGTGATGTCGCGCGCCATGCAGATCGCGATCACGACTGGCGCCAGCAATGGTTGAGTGCCAAGTTTGGCGAATTTGTCAGGGCGGTAGTTTGCTTCCGGCGGGTGTCGTCGCGATGTAGAGGTCTTGTAAGGTAGCGACCAGGCCCTGGCGTGCGTCCTCGTTCGGTTTAGACGAGAAATCTCCACGGCTCGGTCATTCCATGAGTAGGTGCCAGCAAGCGTTCTCAAGCTAGTGGTTCACAAGTTTTGCGATCGAGCGGGCGTTCGGGATCCACGTCGCCCCGGCTTGATGATTCGGCGGCTGAGCGAGTTGGGATGTTGGGGGATGGCCATAGCGCAATGGGAAGTCCCTCAGCGTCGAAGTCAAGGCGGAGGGGGCGACCGCCCCACTATGAATGCTCAGTGGTCGGGAAAGCAGATGTCGAAGACCGCTTACGCGGAAGTGGCATGCAGCCAGCGTTCGGATCCCCCAATCTACCGACTTCGAGTGCTCGGCGAATGTGGCTGGTTTCCTTTTCATTGGGGCTAAGTAGATCATCCCACCCTAGCGCCCGCCGCGCCGCCCGCGACCTGATAAGTCAAAAAAATAGTTTTCGGCTAAGCTCTAGCTAGCTAGCTAGGCGGACAGAAGATCACTCTTCCCTGTAAACTTTCACGCGTGCTGGTCGCTTGGATTTTGCCTTCTTCTCCGGCGAGATAACCAGGGTCGCCCGGGCGCTACCCGAGAGCCGGACGGCGGAGTTTGCGACCTTTACAGCTTTCTTCTGGCTGCCCATCGAAACCTGATACCTAGTAGACTCGCCGCCACCGGGCAGGATCTTCATCTCGCCTCCATTGAGTGCCTGCGTCGCTCCGTTGATTTCCACTACCGCAGAAAGGCTGGTCGAGTTGATGACTCGAATCGAACCGGCGGGGAACTCGGAAGTATCATTTTGAAGATAGCGGAGGGCCGGCTTCTCCCACGTTTTCTTGCCAGGCGCTTTGTCCATGACGATCAATCCATGAGTCGACTGCGCCGGAACCTTGACCGATGCCCATTGCTTGTATGTGGTTGCTCCGTCTTTGGCCGATCCAGCATAGAGCGTGATCTGACCAGCCTTGGCCACTGTCTCGACGGGAAGACTGAGGACACCAATGGATAACCGTACTGCAACATATTCCGGCTTGGTCACCCCGGCCAGCGGCGGCTTCACGACGTACAAAGGGCTCGGAGGCAGCAGGGAATTGTCTATCTCCTTTTCGATGGATCCAAGTTTATCATCGACTACCACCTCACTCGTGGGTGGATCGCCCAGTGGTAAAAAACGCAACTCGACCGGCTCGGCAGGTTTCGCCTTTGGCTGCTGAGCTAGAACTAACAGGGGTGAAAACAAAAAAGCCAGGAGCGTGCAAACGATTGAATTGCGAATCATGATTTCAGAATAGGAATTAAGAGAAGTTAGATCTCGTCCGGCTGCAGCCACCTGGTTGAGAGAATTTTGAAGCGGCGGCCGAAGTCTTTTTCACGCGGAGCGGAATCCGTGCTTGGATTGAGGCCGATCGCGTCCGGATTCAGTGGTTCGGGCGTGCGCTGCACGACGGCTTCACACCAGGCACGGGCCACCACTTTTCCGTTCTTCGCAACCGAGTCGCCATACGCACGAACGAGGAAAGTATCGGAACGCGCCGTCAGTAGTGGCCCCAGAGGCGTAAGCAGATCACTCTGGAGCAAATACCCCGGCGCACCCGCAGCCTTGTGCGGGGCTTTGTTTTCCTGAAACATTTTGTGTAATTCAGGCTTCGAATCAATCGGCTCAAGGTCGATCGGAAAATCCTCAAAGCTCGCGTTCAAACCAGCGCGATTGATGGCTGCCTGCAGGGGGCCCATCTGCCCGGTCTCATCGACAGCAAGCCTCCGATTCACAAAATCAGCCATCGAGACAAACGGCGCACGCACCTTGATCTCGCGCACAATCTCACGTGCCAGACGGTCGATCTCCTCATCAGTGAGCACTCGATATCCTGACCATGTATTCTCCGAATCACTCGCATCTCCACCCGGATCAAACGGTTTCCCCTCCGTCAGCAACTGCCTAGGGAAGGGGGTCGCTTCCTTGTGGGTCACTCCACCGTAGCGAATGTCGCGGTTTGCAGACAACATCGCCTTCCAGGCATCGACGCTCGTCGAATGCACGTTGAATGCCCCGTCCACCAAAAGCCGGTTCGCTGCACGGTGGAAGTCCACCAGTTCCGCTTCTGCATTCTCTCTGCTGATGAAGTCGTTCATTTTCATCCGCGCATTCGGTAGCGGATAGCTATGCGGATCGAATGCGAATGCCTGCTTTTCTTTCGCAGTTCCCGTAGACAGAAAGTAGGCATCCCATATGCTGTAATTCACCTCGTAACTGAGATCATAGACCAGAATGTTTTCGGTTTGTTCGCCCATCATGCTCCGGAACAGGTAACCATGATAGTCGTCGTTGAGATATTCTTTCGTATTCCAACCGCCGAACTCGTTGTCATAGCGCGGGGAAGTCTGGTCGCGCGGCGACCGCGGATCCGCAAAGGAATTGCCAATGGCATACGATGGATGCCACATGTATTCCGAAAGTTTCGCGTGCTGCAATTGCGCCAGTGACTGAATACCGGTTTCTGTTCGCGGGACATCGAATAGGATATACTTCTCGTGCGCCCACTCCTGCACTGCTCCAAACGGATTGCCACCCCACTTGCCACCCTGGAGCGGGATCGGGCTGAGGTTTGACCATTCCGCATCATTGTCCCAGACGTCCCGGGTATAGAGACTGAACAACTCGAAGCCTGCCCCCTTTCGCAGCGCAAGATTCTCCCATGGTGTGCGTAGACTGATCGTTCCCTGCATGTTGTAATTCGCCACAGGTGCCGTCTCCATATGACGCTCGGGCGTCCAGAACCTCATGTTTGCCGAGGTCTCGTTGAACCAGCGCATGCGGTAACCATCGCGAGTCTTATAGTGCGGCGCTGGCGTCTGGCGTTCAGAGATCGGGATTGCCAGGGAGTTATTCCACTTACCATGCGCGTAACTCCTGCCGCCTGCGGAATAACTACAGGAGACAATCTGCACAGTATCAAATCGCTTCATGTCGTCCACACTGAACTGACCTCGAATACCGCCTTTCGGTGGAGTTTCTTTCAGAATCATTCTATGATCTTCCGCGAAACTTTCCTCGTAGCGGAACGTCTGAGGGATCTGCTGTGCGGTGAAGGTCGTATTGCCGTGAAAACATTCATCGAGATAGAAGTTCTGCACATCTGGAAAGCGTTTCGCAGAAAGGCGATTTGCACCGATGTTTCCGAGATTGTAAGACTGGGCACCGGAGTGATCTGCGCTGAAAACCAGGCACTCACCCGGGCCAAACTCAATCGGATCAATCGAAAAACAAAGATTGCCCTCGGTCGGATCCACATCGTCTACCACGAGTGGCTCCTTGGTATTTGGCAGAATGTATTTCAGCTGACGTGAGCTGCCGTCAGCCAGCGATAGCGTAAAATTCTGCTGCCCGAGCACAGCCAGGAACAACGCATAGCCCTGGGGCTTGAGGATGACATTGTAGGGATTCCACATCACCACTCGCGGATAAATGTGCAGCCGCAGCTTCGGCACTCCATTCACTAAACTGCTGCTCATCCCAAAGTAGACGGAACCTTCGACCAGAAGCGGCTTCAGCGCGGTGTCTTCCTGATCTTCCAGGTCCGGCATGTAGCGGACGGTGTAGTCGTAAGAGAAATCCACATCTTTGTCCCCCACTGTGGCTTGTTTGGGACTGCGTTGTTCACTCTCGTTGCGGCGTACCGAGATATCCTTACCCAGTCGAGCCCACTGGCGGAGTCGGCCAAAACGCGGCCCGGCAGCCCGGTGATAAGTCCGCCCCCAGGAGATCCCCTGCGCGACAGATGCATCTTGATTTTGAGGCCCCACCATATTGTCGGTGTCTGCGAGGCCGGGACTGACAACCTTCGACCCCATCTTGATTGGTGGAACCACCCCATCCTTATCGAGAAAATAGGCCGTCAGGTCGCGCTTCAATCCACCAAGCCGCACATCCGAGAGCACTCCGAGCGAATAGGCTGTGGTGGAATGAAATGCCTCTCGCTGTATCAATTCGCGGCTGGCAATGTCAGGCTGGAGCGCAAAAAAGTCACCCGTCCCGATCACTGCTGATTTCAAGGATTCGTCGATATCAGCATTTTGCCACACTGGATCAAAACGGGCCGACGGGGCGGTCATCAGAGACGAGTAGACACCATCTCCGGCATGTTCAGGATCGATTTTTTGATCAATGTGAGGGTTCCTCACATTAACCTTCGCCTTCACGTTCTCGTCGCCCACCCAGAATGCGTAGTGGCCACCAACTCCAGGCCTGCGTCCCTTCTCCTGCGGATCCCTCCGGGGAGTCGAGGTTGGGATTGGCACCTTCTGGACTCTTACTGCGTCCTTCTGCAACGCGGAACCCGAACCTACCACTTCAACAGTGTCGTCGCCGTCTTCAGGGAACGCTTCACCTGGCCGAACCGGCAATTGCGTCCCTTGTTGCCGCTGTGCATTCGCCTGCTCATTGCCACTCACGAGCCACGTCAACACTTTCGATTCTTTGTCCCTGGGATCGGTCATCGGTTGATCGGTTCGCCGGTCAAGCAATCCGCCTCTGCGGTCATTGCGGCGAATGTACTCCGCTCCCGTGTCGTCCCAGGTGCTGGACCACACGCCAGTCCAGTGGGGATGGGCAACGCCTTCAATATCATCGGTCGCTGGATCACGATCTAGAATCTCGGCTGTGGCAGTGACCCGTTGATCCGGCCCCGCAAACTCCTGGAGCTGAGCCACAGCCATGCGCACACCGACGAGTGCGTTCGATTGCGCCTCCGCCCGCCGGGCGTTGATGTTTGTCGTCGCTGTCCGCGAACTGACCACTGAAAGAAACCCAACCACCGCGACTGCTACCAGAGCCACAATCAACAGCGTGGCGATAAGAGTAAACCCCCGATCGATCTGTCGCCTCCGTGCCGTGCCGCTGTCACTGGTCGTCCATGTCATCATGGCAGCCCTGCTCCTGCAGTGTTCAAAGCGACACGGGCGGAAAAACGATAGGCATGCTTTGCAAGAATCGTATCCGTATCTCCAATCCCCTGCTCAAGATTCAAAGCACCTTCTTTCGAGAGGCTAACCATGCGAACATCCACTGTCTCGAGTTGAGACGCGTGACGAAGATCACTGACTTGGGGACTCGTCTCCACTTTACTACCGACCACACGCAGACTTACTCCATCCGGCAGGCGACGCAACTTGCCATGAATGCGGTACCAGAGAGAAATATCGAACGAAATCACATTCGATGCGGCCAGATTGAGCGGATCAACCGTCTCGCTTTCCACCGACCTCCAAAAGGCCCGAGTTGACGCTGCAGATTCGTAAATCGCACCCGGCTGTGCGGACGGCGGCGGCGACGGATCATAAGTACGGTAGAGGCCGAATGATTTGAATTTTCCCTCCGGATCAATTGGATCCTCATATCCTAACCGGTAACTGACTGGACGCGGAGCGAAGAAAGTGAGACGCGCAGCCTGTGGCGTCGAATAGCCCGACTCCCCTCCGATCGCTTGATCGAATGTTAGACGAAACCACTCCACATCCCGCTGGCGGAAGAGAATCGATTGAAAATCCCGGACGACTGCGTCGAACGCAATCCTGGCTTCCGCGCTACGGCCCAGGGTTGCCCCGGCATTCTTCCAACCGTCCAGAGTTTGCTGGGTAACAGTAAAGCCCATGAGGAGCACCAGAGAAGAGACGCCCACCGCCACCAGCAATTCCGTCAGCGAGAACCCGCGAATCTGATCACAATTAGTAAGTCTGCGAGTCCGGATACTCATCGATTGATAACATAGTGCAGTGTCATTTCGTATTTGGTTGCAGATGATTCGTACTCAAGCTTGTTCGCCACCGAGTAGAATTGGGCTTCAACGAAAAGAGCTGCGCCGGAATAATTCTTTGCAAGCAACGGCAATTGATCTGCAGTATTGAGAGCAGATACGCGAAGATCGACGCGAAACATGCGTCCTTCGATGACTGAAGACTCCTGATCGATATAGGTGCGTTCATCCATCGGCCTTGCGACCGCGTAGGACTGACCTTGTCTCAGTGCTGCTGCTGACGACATCCCATTTCCATCAGCAATTGCTGTACCATCTTCGTGCGATTCGGCAGTTCCCAGATAGGTATAAACGAAGAACGGCTTCTCCGACTTAATCCACTCGTAGACCTGATCGAAGGATTCGTTTGCAAGCCGCTGCTGCAGAGCCTCCGACAAACGCAAAACCCGATCGGTCGAAGTTATTCGTTCCGTTTGATCCATCCCCTGCCCCAGCAATGCTACCAGAGGCAACAGAACTGTCGCCGAAATTCCGAGAGCAAGAACGGTTTCCACCAGCGTAAATCCGCTAGTACTGCGCTGTCTCGACTTTATTAGATTGATCATCAGCTAAAGTTCCTCTGCCCGTGTTCTCTCGATAAGTTTATCCACCTGATCGGGACTCTTCAGAAACGTCAGGTAACCGCTCCGTCGTACCAAAAAGCCATCCCGCATGGCGTCGTTCACCACCATTACATCGCCGCCAGTCACCGGCCTCGCCCCGGATGTGAGGATGAATCCCCCGTCCGTTGATGACCCGTCTGGTGCAAACTCGTAGTAATACCACGAATCCCCGGCTCCTTCTGTTCCGGATCTCATACTCCACGTGGCCTTTCGCTCAACAATTGGCTGGAAAAAGACGCCTGCACTCAGGTATTTCCCCGCAGTCTCCGCTCGCCATTTCGTCACCAGTTCCTTTTGCTCAGCCTCAGCGTTGCCCGCTATTTCCGACCGATCTTCCACGGCTACCACCATATAGCGCAAATCCTTTTCCACATCCTTTGTGCCATTATTGATCCAAACGCGGGAACGCACCTGTTTCGCCATAGCCAGCTCCCTGGCATATTCAAACAGGCCTGCGGCTTCTCCTACTGAAGAGCGCATCCTTGCCGCAATGGGACTTTGCAATCCAAGATTTGCTCCCAGAACAACCATTATCGCTATCACCCCCATCACTACGATCAGCTCCGCGAGCGTGAACGCACGAAGGCTTCCCTTTTTCGCGTAACTAGTATCTGAAACAGTTGCCTTCATGAAGTTGCAATCGTGCGACTAAGCTCTCGGAATCGATGAGAATATACTCCAGTGGGACTCAAGAACTTCATAGGGAATGTTATAGACAAAAACGTCACATTGTGTCTAAGTGTGACGGAATTGACACTTAAGGGCTACTGCTTGCGCACGCGCATGTAGAGATTTTGGAACGCGGAAAGGTTTAAAACCTCGAAATGCGTCGTGGCACCTTGACTCTCGACCCCATCTTCAAGCTCAATCCACTCTTTTAGGTCGGCCGACGTCTCAATGGAGTAGATGGCATCGGGAGAGGATGCCCACTCGATGACTAAGTTTCCGCTTTCCTGGCTTGGAGCGATTCCGGTGATGCGGAACAATCCGCCTCTCGTTGTCGCAGATACTTTCACATTATCGAACGCCCACCACCAGTCATTGCCAGCATCCGTTAAACCCCAGGTAATTACCATGGACTGAGCGCCGACCGGATTAAACAAGCCTGCGGTAACTCCTGGTTCATCAATAAATACCAGATCCGGTTTAAAGTCAGGATCCGCTGGTGGATCGCCTCCCGTCCATCCCGCCGATGCCCAACGAATCACTTCCACGGGCGTGCCGCCATCGTAGGAAACGGAGACAGTCGCGGTCATGTTTGCATAAGGGCGCCAGGACGAGTCGAACTCCAAAACCGCAGTGAGCGGTTCCACCCCAGCGAGCGAAATGGGTGGCGAACTCAAAAACGAGTTCAAGGTGCCGGCAGCGTGTGTAGCGTCGTCCCATTCATCTGGATCCATGATCGCGACGGTATTCGCTCCGGACAACCAATCGGATCTTTGCTGATCTCCGGCGGTAGCCACCCACCAGTCTTTGTTTGCAAACCCCCATCCGGCCCATTCGGTAACACCATCCTGATCTGGATAGCCGTCTCCATCATCGTCAGGACTGTCGATGCCGGGCACACCGGAGTTGTCGAGCGACCAGCCGGCTGGTGGAGTTCCAGTCCAGACTTCATCTTCGAAAAGGCCCTCATCTATCGGTTCGCTCAGCGCCAGGGAGTCGAAGTCCTCTAGAAAGATAACATTCGGCCCCGGCATGGGATTCACCGTTACTTTAGCTTCCTGGCTGATGTATTCGCCAAAACCATTGCTTACCTTGACACTATAGAGACCAGTGTCTTCAACTTTCAGGTTCATCAGCATCAACTCTGAGCCGACAGCACCTTCGATCACTTCTGGGTCGGCATTTGAGCCCAGTGGGCGGTAGCGCCACTCGTAGGTCAGCGGTTCTTCGCCGTCTACCAGAATGGACAGCCGTGCTTCCCCACCAGCGCGTCCACTCGTTGACACAAGCTCAGACACAGGGAGGATCGGCACCACCGCAAGAGTCGCTTCCATACTCGCTACCGTTCCAAACTGGTTACTTACCTCGACTGAATAGATCCCGGAGTCATTCAGCACCGTGCTCTCGATCAGCAGTTCGAAAGTGGTGGCACCCGAGATCGAAACGCCATTGAACAATTCTTTACGATCGTCTCCCGTTCCCTTAAACCACTTGTAAGAGAATGGCGACCGACCGATGGGAGTCACAAAGAAACAAGCCTCGTCACCGGCACTGATGGTGAGATCCTGCGGTTGATCCTGAAGAATCAACGGGCCGACGATGAGTTCCGCTTCGCACGTCGTTACACCGCCCGCCTGATTACTGACGACGACGCTATAGAATCCTGTGTCCGACTGCTGTGCATCCGGAATTTGCAGAGTCGCGCCAGTTGCACCCTCGATCGGATTCGCTACGACACCTCCGCGCTCGCGCTTGAGCCATTGGAAACTCGGCTCGCCCACCGACGATCCCGGATCCAATCCGACGCTAAGCTCTGCGGTCTCGCCAGAAATGATTTGACCGCCCACAGGTGGATCAAGAATGGCTGGCGGTGCCACACCAGCAAAGAGAAGGAGGTTATCAACAGCCCACCACCAGTCGTTGTGCGCTTTTTTCAGAGAGAAGGTAAACTTCACCGACGTCGCGCCTTCTGGATTTTCGATTGGGATCGTTACGACTTCATTGGTGAGCTGATCTGGAATGGGATCAGCGACAGGTGGAACGGTTTGATTCGAAAAATAGGGATCTCCGCCAGTCTCCGAGAATGACTCTCGGCGAAAGATTTCCACTGGCGCCGCGTCATCAAACGTCGCAGTAATTGATGCGATCATCTGATCGTAGGGGCGCCAGCTTGAATCGAATCGGAGAAAGACAGACTCTTCTTCAGATCCCGCAATGGAGATTGCGCGCGTAGTAACCGATGCGTCGAAGCCCTCGTCATCTTGGATCGGTCTGGACCAGGTCGCCTTCGCCGGGTGATCAAGATCGTCCCATTCGTCTGGATCGACGATCATCGCCACTCCGCAACAACGCGTGAATTGTGTCCGCTGCTGGTCACCAGCCGTTGCGGCCCACCAGTCCCTGTTGGCAAAGCTCCATCCTGCCCACTCCGTGACGCCGTCCAGATCCGGATGCCCGTCACCGTTTGCATCTTCGCTGTCAAAGCCGGGGACACCGCTGTCGTCTACCGACCAGCCTTCGGGCGGGGTATCTGTCCAGGCGTTGGCCAGCGGCACCCCCTCATCCACCGTTGGCCCGAGGGGCGACTGGTCGAAGTTTTCTGACCACAGAATCGTGGTTTGCGCGACCTCCAGCACGGAGATCATGACGGATTCGCTCAGGGCATCACTTCCCTTGTCGTTGTTCACTTCCACGCTGTAGGTTCCTGCCTGATCCACCGTGATTGAAGGTAACACCAACTCGCTTGCAGTGGCTCCAGGAATTGGCTGACGAGCACCTTCACTGCCCATTTTGTACCACTGATAGGATAAATTACCGCCGTGGGCTTTTACGCTAAGTGCCACCGTGTCACCAGCCAGCACATCACGTCCGACTGGTTGCGTCACGATCGTCACCTCATCGGCTAGTACCTTTATGTTATCGATCGCCCACCACCAGTTGTTTCCTGCCTCATAGCTGAAGGAAATCGTCATCGACGATGCTCCCGCAGGATTCTCGATCGGCAGGAACAGCGTTTCATCGATCAAGGTCGGCGTGTCAGCATCGTATCTTAGCAGTTCAACAGGATCTCCTCCATCGAACGTTACGGTCACGATTCCAGTCTGAGGCTCTGCATTCCAGCTCGAGTCAAACTGGAGGACTATCGAATTCGGACTGTTCTCTGCGATGGAAATAGCCGGTGTCGTAAGAAGTGTTTCCATGCGGGCACCTGGACCGGCATCGTCCCACTCATCACCATCAGCCACAGCGATCACTCCCTGCCCTTTGGTGAATGCACTGCGCCCCTGTTGAGCTGTTTCATCCCATGAAACAGGATCAAGAAACGTCCAGCCTTCGAACTCGATGACTCCGCCACCCGGGACACCATCATTGTCGATCACCCATCCCGCCGGAGGTTCCTTCGTCCAGTCACTGCCATCGCCACCCGATTCCGTAGCCGATTCCCAGGGCAATTGGCTGGCCTCAAGCCCGTCAAAATCCTCAACGAAGATGGTTTCGGCACAGACGGGAGAAACCACCGCTCCTGAGAGGAAACAGACGATAGACAAAGGGATAAGTGCAGGTCGATAACTAGTCATTTAACAACTGTGTGGGTAGTGAAGTTCAGAAATGGGCCGGGCCAACCCCCAATTGTTGACCCGACCCCGCCTCTGTTTTACAAAAGCCAACTTCGCCTATGGCTAAGGAGCGGCGCGGCATTTATT
>JAGROY010000352.1 GCA_020439995.1 Verrucomicrobiia bacterium | reverse complement strand
CCGGGATTTATCGTCATGTGTCCCGGTGGATATCCAATTCAGGAATCGCAAAACTGGCAGTCCGCTTTTCTTCCTGGATCGTTTCAGGGAACGTATGTCGACACCAAGCACTCAGAGATCGACAAGCTGATTCAGAACATCAGCAACAAGCAGATGTCGCTGTCCCAGCAGCGTAGGCAGCTTGATCTGCTCAAAGGCATGAACCGCCTGCATATGGAGCGTCGGGAACGAGATGCCAAGCTGGAGGCTCGGGTGCAGTCGTTCGAGTTGGCGTACAGGATGCAGATGGAGGCGACGGATGCCTTTGACATCATGAAAGAACCTGAGTCTGTGCGGGAACGGTATGGTTCAAGTGTGCAATCGCGGCAGATTCTCATCGCGCGCCGGTTGATCGAACGCGGCGTCCGCATGGTTCAGTTGTGGCACGGGGCAGGGCAGCCTTGGGACAATCATGATGACATCGAAGTCAACCACAGGCGGCTCGCGGCGGAGTGCGATCAGGCGATTGCTGCATTGATCACGGATTTGAAAGAGCGAGGTCTCTTTGAAGAAACGCTCATCATCTGGGGGGGCGAATTTGGACGGACTCCTACTGTCGAGCTGCCCAAGGCAGGTTCAAATGCCGGCAAAATTAACGGGCGTGACCACAATCACTATGGCTTCACCACCTGGTTGGCCGGAGGAGGTGTTAAAAAAGGCTACGTCCACGGTGCCACGGACGAATTTGGGTTCCAAGCGGTCGACAAGCCCGTTCATGTGCATGACCTCCATGCGACGATTCTGCATCTGCTCGGCTTCAATCACGAGGAATTTACTTACCGCTACGCCGGTCGGGATTTCCGCCTGACAGATGTTCACGGGAAGATCGTTCGTGACATTCTGGCATGAAAAAGCCCGGCTCGATTTCTCGAAGCCGGGCTGTAAATGTTCAAGTGAAGCACAAAAGCGAACGCTTACTCACTGGGCTTGGCCTCTTCCTTTGCTGCTGCCTCTTTCTTGGCGAGCAGTTTGTCGAGAGTGGTACGCGCCACAGATTTCTGGATTTTAGCAAATTTTTCGCGATAGCCCTTTGCTTGTTCCTCGGTCACGACACTCGCTTTGTTGCCGAACGAGTTTCTAACGTAGGTCAGCACCGCAGCGAGTTTCTTGTCGTCGAGCGCAGTTTCCAACGGGGCCATGATTCCAATGTAGGTAGTATCAGCAGGATTCTTCTCGATACCTTTTAGGACGGCGAGAGCCATGACTTCAGGATCTCCCAGCGCAAACTTAGAGCCAGCCAGTGGCGGTGCCATCTTGAGGTTGCCCACTGGAAGACCTTTGCCATCGACATTGTGGCAGGCCATGCAGGTTGCGTAAGTCGCCTTGCCTTCCTTCATTATTTCGGGAGAGGGATCTTCCGCCCGGGCCTGAAGACCGAGCGACAGCATTCCGACTGCTGCAAGCGACGCTAGAGTGTTTTGGTTCAATTTCATCTAGCTAAACGAAGCGAATAGCAGGGCATTATCAACAGAAAATCATAGGCTGATTTTGGCCAGAAATGCTTCGGAAAAAGGCAGTTGGGCAGTTTTTCCCGAACCCTGACTACTACGTGTTGTCGTTAATTCGCTGCTTCGGAGGTCGGGCAGAATAGCGGGACAGCTGGTCAGAAATTACCCGTTTCTTCGTTGCTCTTGCGCGTTTTGGGAGATCATACGGAAAGATTTCTCGCTGAGCAGGTCGAACTTCATGGGCTCTCTGTACCCGCTTTTCATATATCGCTACTACGTAAATACAGACTAGTATGTAATGAATTTTGCCAAATGAAAACACTGCCTCAGCTGCAACCATTCGACATCCACAACCAGAAGCTGGAGTCCAACGTCCACCCGCGGGGCTGGAAAAATCCTACTCCCGATGGAACCTACAACATGGTGGTGATTGGTGGCGGGACTGCCGGATTGGTCACTGCTGCTGGTGCAGCCGGGCTTGGCGCAAAGGTGGCTCTGATCGAGCGCGACTTGCTTGGCGGGGATTGCCTGAATGTTGGCTGTGTTCCGTCCAAGGCGATCATTGCTGCTGCACGACGTGCTGCTCAAGTTCGCGATGCGGGTGAATTTGGAGTCAACGTGCCCGCAGGAGTGACGGTTGATTTTTGTAAAGTGATGGAGCGGATGCGTCAGCTCAGGGCGGACATCAGTCCTCATGACTCGGCAGCTCGCTTCCGCGATCTGGGGATCGATCTGTATCTGGGCAGAGGCACGTTCATCGATGCACATACGATTGAGGTGGGAGGTCAGAAGCTGAAGTTTAAGAAAGCATGTATCGCTACCGGAGCGCGTGCTGCGGCACCTCCAATCCCGGGACTGAATGAAGTGGAATACTTGACCAATGAAAATCTCTTTTCCCTAACAGAGTTGCCAAAGCGGTTTGGCATCATCGGTGCAGGGCCTATTGGGTGCGAGATGGCGCAAAGTTTTGCACGCTTTGGCTCCGAAGTCGTCCTCGTTGAATCCTCTGGTGGAATCTTGCCCAGGGAAGATCCTGATGCTGCCAGAATCGTCCAGGAAAGCCTGGTGCGCGACGGGGTGAAGCTGCTGTGCTGCGGAAAGCAACTGAAGTTAAGCAAGGCTGAGGGGGGGGAGGTGTTACTCAGCGTTGACGCTGACGACCGGAGTTATAAAGAGGTCGTTGACCAACTCCTGGTTGCGGTGGGGCGCGCCCCGAATGTCGAGGGCCTCGGACTCGAAGCCGCTGGCATTGCTTTTACCAAAAAAGGAGTCGTAGTGAATGATCGCCAGCAGACAACCAATCCCGACATCTATGCAGCGGGCGACATCTGTTCGCCCTATCAGTTCACTCATGCCGCCGATTTCATGGCGCGCAACGTTCTGCGGAATGCCCTGTTCATGGGGCGGGCAAAGGCGAGCGCAATGGTGATTCCGTGGGCTACCTATACAGAGCCGGAGATCGCGCACGTAGGTCTTCACGAAAAAGATGCAAAGGAGAAGGGGATTGAAATTGATACTTTTACTCAGCGGCTGAGCGACGTGGATCGGGCCATTCTTTCCGGTGAGACAGACGGATTTGTCCGTGTGCACGTGGAGAAGGGAACTGACAAACTCGTTGGGGCCACTGTAGTGGGAGCAAACGCAGGCGATATGATCGGCGAGCTGACATTGGCGATGACGAACGGTGTGGGGCTAGGCAAGATCGCCAACACCATCCATCCCTATCCTACAGTGGCCGAGGCCATTCGCAAAGTAGGCGATCTCTACAACAAGACGAGACTCACTCCTCGGGTGAAGAATCTCATGACCAGGTGGCTGGCTTGGAGCCGGCGGTGAGAGTGGGCATTTCTGGCTGAGATTCTGAATCGCCATCACTTAAATGTCCGGCATTTTCGGCAGTAATATATCTCAACCGTCTGGATCGTCGAGCAGCGCCCGTAGCCGGTCACGAAGAGAATCCAGAACGCGGTCGAGCGAACTTTCGTCGACTTGGCCGACTTCGGTCATGTCGAGAAGATGCACTTGATCTTAACGGCGGTAAGAAGTCAGCTTCATGGTCACGAGAGCGGCAAGATCAAGGAGTCGGAATTCTTCATCCTGTTCATTTCTCAACACTTTTTGAGCGGATGAGTGGAAACTTGCGATTTTTGCAGCGATCAACAATGATGGCTAAGGTTGGGTCATCCGCTCAGGCACGACATGTTTGTCGAAATCCTCGCCGCTCAGATAGCCGAGCTTCAGGCATGCTTCGCGCAGGCTGGAGCCGTCCTGATCGGCGGTTTTTGCAATCTTGGCTGCCTTTTCGTAGCCGATGACTGGACTCAGTGGAGTGACGAGCATGAGGGAATTGGCAACGTAGTGCTTGATGCGCTCGCGGTCGACTTCGAGTCCTTCCAGGCAGTGGTCACTGAAGGAGCGCATGGTGTCGGCGAGCAGTTGCACGGAGTGGAGGAAGTTGTGGATCATCACTGGCTTGAACACATTG
>JAGROY010000351.1 GCA_020439995.1 Verrucomicrobiia bacterium | reverse complement strand
TTCCCTGATTCTATGAGAGGATACTATCCTTCCTTGGCCTGGGGAAGAGCGTGCGCTAGGCTGCCTGGTATGCAGACAACAACCATCGGAGTTCCTCGCGAAATCAAAGATCAGGAGCACCGGGTGGCGCTCCAGCCATCGGCGGCCTATCAATTGATTCAGCGCGGGCATCGGGTCATTGTTGAGCGGGGTGCTGGCACGGGTTCGAGCTATCCGGATGACGAATATGGCCAGGCCGGAGCTGAGCTGGTCGATACTCACGAGGCGGTGTTCGAACAGGCTGACATCATCATCAAGGTGAAGGAGCCACAACCATCGGAAATCGCACTGCTGGAACCGCGACATACACTTTTCACCTACCTGCATCTGGCGGCGGACAAAGAATTAACACAGGCGCTGATGGCGACGGGCTGCACTGCGATCGCTTATGAAACGATCGACAGCAATGGGCACCTCCCACTGCTGGAACCAATGAGCGAGATCGCCGGACGTATGTCGGTGATGGTCGGCGCCTACCATCTTGCGAAGCACCGGGGAGGACGCGGCATCCTGCTGGGCGGCGTGCCGGGCGTGCTGCCGGGTAAAGTAGTAATCATCGGCGGTGGAACGGCTGGCATCAACGCGGCGCGCGTGGCCACCGGCATCGGAGCAGATGTCACAATTCTTGAGGTCGACTTCGAGCGAATGCGCTTTCTCGATATCACCATGCACACGGCGCACACGCTGTATTCCAGCCCGGCCAGCCTGCTGCAGCAGTTGCCGCGGGTGGACTTGATCATTGGTGCAGTTCTGGTACCGGGAGCGAAGGCTCCGAAACTGATCACTCGTGAGATGTTGCAGGTGATGCAGCCAGGCAGCGTGCTGGTTGACATCGCAGTCGACCAGGGCGGCTGCGCCGAAACGACCCGCCCGACGACACACACCGATCCCACGTTCGTCGAAGAAGGCGTCATCCATTACTGCGTAGCCAATATGCCCGGTGCCTATGCCCGCACTGCCACTCAGGCGCTGGGCAATGTTACCCACAGCTACCTGTCAACACTTGCCGACAACACGCTGCACGAAGCCTGTCGCCTGCATCCTGAGCTGGTCAGCGGCATCAATTGCCATGCCGGCAAGCTCACCTGCAAGCCAGTCGCCGACGCCCATGGGCTCGAGTATTCTCCGTTTCAATAGTTGATCGAATGATAAGATTCCTTACCGCCCAAGTAATCGCATTGCTGACATGCGTCCTGTGCCTGTCACTCAGTGCCCGTGGGAAAGATCAGTCCGAAGCGGAATTGCTGGCGCTCGTCAACAGCGCGCTGCCCCTGAAGACGCAGGATCTCTCAACACCCGTAAAGACTACCTCCCGCGATGGCACGGTGCTCTGGGCTCCGAACGCGGATGGTCAGACTTGGGATATCCTGCACGTTTACTATCCATTCTACGGCGGCAACAACACGGTCGTCACCGTCGATCTGGCAACGGAAGAGGTGACCACCATTGCTACCGAAAAAGGCTGGTGGTTCAATATCCCCAGCACCGTGATCGCTCCGAACGGCAAGCTTTTCATTTCTGTGCTCAAAGACCGTATCAGTGAGGTGTTCGAGTTAGACCAGTCTATCGCGGTCTACGATCCAGTGACGAACACGCTCACCATGGATGCGGTCGAGATGCCGGAGATTCTTGGCAACACCCACCCTCTCGTGCTTGGCACCGACGGCATGATCTATGCACTGGGACACCTTCCAGGGAACGGTCCTGCCACGGCCGTGCAGATCGATCCAGATACGCTCGAGGCAAAATCTTACGGCCCCATCGGCCCCACCCATGGCGACAATGTCACTTACACTTACTCCGGTGCTGCTGACGACCGCTATATCTATCTGGCAAGCGGCAAGGTTCCGTGGTTTCTCATTGCTTACGACCGTCAGGAGGAAACGTGGGAGACTCTGCTCGAAAGTGAAGCCACCGATGGATTCGTCAGCGTTGGTCAACAGGCCAATGGGGCTACCGGCTCCGCATGGGGTATTAAAGACACGGACGGCGCCTATTTCACTTACTGGCTCCACGACGGGCAGCTCGTGCCGACGGAGGGGAACGAAAATCCGCTACCGACACGGGAGCCGTTCCGCTCGGATCCGCCACAGCCGACCGTCGATCTCGGATTTGGTCCGGATCTGGATGGGAATGTCACGATCACTGTGCAGAATGCGGGCGAAAGTGCGCGGACATACTCGTTTCAAGTGCCCACTTACGGCCAGCCGATTTATCGGCTGCATGAGCTGCCGGATGGGTATGCAATCGCGGACTTCCCGGAAGCCCGGGTGTTCGGGACAGCGGCTGCCTACCAGGGAAATTTTGCCTTCGATGCGGTTACGGGAACGGGCAAGCATCTGGGACGTCTGCCCTTGAGCCACTACTGCACGACGTTTCACAACGGCAAGATCTATATGAGCGGATACCCGAGATCGCCGCTCTACGAGTATGATCCCGCTCGGCTATGGAACACGGGAACGGTGATTGATGGCGAGATGATCGACGGCACTCAGGAGATCTCAAATCCCAGGCTGGTCGCCACCTTGGGCGAAAAGGAATTCGCCGGCACGCACAAGATGTTTGCTGCTGTGACAGGTGCTGACAATCGTGTCTACTTCGGCGGCAAGTGGTGGCGCGACGGCGATGCCGGAGGATTGGCCTGGTACGATCCGGCGACTGCAGAAGTCGGTGGATTCTGGGAAGCTCTGAGCAACTACCAGGTTTCTCACATGGCTACCATTGACGACGCGAGGACGCTCGTGCTTTCGACCTGGCGCATGGCGGATCCGCTACTGGGGAAGCCGACTCCCGCCGAAGGTGCCCTGTTCACTTTTGATACCACGACGGGCGAACTCTCCGAGCCGTTCGCGCCGATCCCGGGCACTATCGGAACCGGCCCGATCTTGGCGATCGACAACCAGCATGTTTTCGGCTGGGCGTCTCATCCCACCGACGCCGGGCGAAGCATCCTCTACCTTGCCGACATCCCTGCCAAAAGCGTGATATTCACAAAGGAGCTGCCGTTTGCCATGCCAGTGACACCGGACTCCCTGCGAACGGAAGCCTGGGATTTTCGAATCGGGCCGGATGGGGCGATCTGGACCTTCCTGGATGACGCTCTGACCCGAATCACACCGCTGGACGGCTGTGTCGATGTGCTGGGCAAAGTCGAACCGGGGCAGATCGCATTCTCAAACGGGACAATCCTGCTGGGCGGACAGCCGCAGGTGCGGTCGGTAAAAATCACGCAGCCCGCCGAGCCGCAGATCAACTGGCAGGCGCCGGATCCCATTCGCTACGGAACAGCTCTGGATGCCACACAACTCAACGCAACGGTGGATTTCCCCGGCACGCTCAGTTACTCCCCGGCTACCGGTACCGTGCTCAGTGCTGGTGCCGGACAGGAGATCACCGTCACGTTCAACCCTGAAAGCGCAGACGCTGCCACGGCGTCAAAGACGGTGACGATCGTTGTAACCCCTGCGGATCTCACCATCTCAGCAGATGACATCGAGCGACCACCGGGAACTTCCAATCCGACACTGACAGCAAGCTACAGCGGCTTCGTCAATGGTGACACGGTCGAAAGCCTGACTTCGCCAGCCACCTTGAGCACAACTGCCGACGTTGAAAGCCCGCCGGGTGATTATCCGATTGTAGCTAGCGGTGCCACTTCGCCTAACTACACCATCACATTCGTCCCTGGCACCCTTACTGTATTGGAGCCCCCAGCAGCCGGAGTCGGACCGGTGGCTATCGGCGCAGTTACCCGGGACGGTGACTCAATCTCTTTTACTCTCCAATGGGGCACCGTTCCGGGAGCGACTTACTGCATCGAACAATCAGAAGACCTCGTGACCTGGAGCAAAGTTCCAGGTCACGATAGCATACTTGCGGACCTGGCAGCAATGAGCCGGAAGATCACAGTAACCACCAGTGGGACTTTTTACGTTCGAGCGGTGGGCAGACCGTGATGTTAGCGGTTACTGCTGGAGTATCCGATAGCTTCGGTGAGTGACTCCTTCGGGAAGATTTTCGTCAACGAAGGTTGTGGTCTCACCTTCGCTGGCAACACCATCTGTAAGTTCCTGCCAGTCGAAAATGCCCGGCGCGTCGGAGTATTCGATCGCGTAAGATTTATTCGCTTTTGAGGTCCACTTCAGAGAGACACTGCGGGATGCCGCATCGAATCCAACTTCAGTAACCTCAAACGTCGGCCCCACGCCGAATGGAGCAGTGGTGCCGGGGTTGTTGTACATTTCCATTACTTGCTCAGGAGTCAGCTCAGCGCTGTAATACTGAAAATCGTCCATCTCACCTTTGTAGCCGGGGCCACTGGAACGTGTCCCCACCCAGATACTTTCATAGATCCCGTTGGCATCCATCAATGCTTCCAGCGAAGGTATCTCTGTTGGGTTTTCGACCTCATCCAGCATCACTCCATTGAGATACAAGCGCGACCGATCCGCCTCGAATGTATCCGGGCCGTCGGTGTCCAGATAGGTGACAACAATGTGATAGATCTCGCCGTCTGCAATTAGGTCTGGTTCTGTCACGATCGTCTCCGTAGAGCCAGTTTTCCACAACAGGCCGCCGGAAGCATCCACCTCAAGGAGGTAAAAGGAACCAGGTGACGGAAACCAGACATTCTCACGCGAAAAAAGTGGGTTCGCTACGCCGGCGTTTTCAGGTTTTATCCAAAGCGAAAAGCTGAAAGTCTGCGGGTGAACTGCATCGCGCACCAGCAGGTAGCTGCCTGTAGGGTGCCCATCTCCCGGCGCATCGAGCCCGATCGAGAACCCATTGCCGCCCACAAGAGAAGGCTCGCCAAAACGATGCTCCGGTCCGTTGCTGGGTGTCGCCAGGTCCGGCCCGTTCTGACCAGAAGTGTCGACCAGCGGACCAGCCGCCGTATCGAATTCATAGCGGAACAGCAGAATTTCGGGAACATCGTTAGGGTCTGTCGGATCTGAGCCGTTGGCAATCTCAGTCGCATCTGGCGCAAAATCGCCGTCGGTATTTGCTTTGTTCGGGTCGGTTCCGGGCTGGTTCTGGGGATCGTTCGCATTGTAACCGAGGTCAGGATTCTCCACGCCGTCCAGCAGTCCATCCTGATCGGTATCATCGATCAAAGGTGAAGTTCCTGTATTCGCTGCACTGACCCAGGTGCCAGTTTCAGTCTCCACTCCGTCGGCATACCCATCGTCATCCGAATCTGCATCATTGGGAATCGTTCCCCGCTTGAATTCCTCCAGATTCTCCAGGCCGTCGTTGTCTTCATCCAGCTCCGCATCCGATGCATCATCAGGATCGAGGAAATCGTACAACTCTTCGAAACTGTTCGACATGCCATCGCCATCGTTGTCTGTCAGGGTTTCTATCACCACTCTGTTGATCGCCCAGTTAGGGGTGAATTCACCCTTTGATCCCTGATCAAATGCCGCAAGAAATCGAACGGCAATCGTGTCGCTCGCGGAAATGCCCTCGAGATCCAGCACTGAAGAAACGAATGAGCCACTGGCGGCTCCCGGGGAGTTCCCGTTGAATGCATCTTCTCCTGTCAGATCATGCTCGCCGATCAGCGGGGCAGTGTTGGTGTAGCCGTTCTGGCTAAACGCATTCGCGTCCACCAGATCGAAGCTTCCGCCGTTGATCGAAACCTGCAAGGCCCCCCCATCCCAGTTCCCGCCCTCAAAGCTGTAGTAATGCTCCACGCTGACGCGCACCACGTGAGAAGTGGGCACCGTCACGGTCGGGCTCGTCAGGTAGTGGTTCGTCGGCGTGCCGTTCGCTTCCCCGTCGGTCGACCATACGCCGCTGGCCGAATTATACACCCAGGGCAGTGTGGAATTTCCATTGGATGTCGCCGTAAAACCACCATCGCCGCCAGCAAAGTCCTGAGACAACAAGATGTCTGCACGGACACATTCAACCGAGGTTAGAAGGGCGAGGCTTAAAGAAAAGGTATAAAATGCGTTAGGTAATTTCATAATGACAATGTGGACATCGAGTCTGGAACCGATTCCTGCCACCGTCGCTGAGCACTGGCTTGGAATCAACCGTGAACCAACCAAATTCTGGCAATCGTACCGGCCGGACGGTTTCCTGACAAAAATGAGGCACGGCCGGGGAGCCCGACCGTGCCTCTATCAAACAGGTTGGCTGCCTGCGTTTATTCTTCTTTCGTCACACGCACGTACAGGGTGGACGGGCGCGGTGCGTCGAGCGTTAGTTCGTAGCTGGTGACTGCTCCCTGACTGGCGTGACCATCGGTCACCTCTTCCCAGTCCTGAAGATCAGGCGCAATCTCGATGGTGAACGATTCGCCGTCCCGCGATGGCCAGCTGACCGTGAGGGTATCGCCTTCTAGAACCACGTCAGAGATCCGGAAGGGAACGGAACCGCCACCCGAAGCTCCGAGCAGCTCCCAGTCGTCGGCATTCAGAGCAGGCGCGGTATCAGTGCCTCTATAAACATAAAGGGTAACGCCAGCACCACCGCCGCGCTCATAGTAGATGAACTCGAGATCATGGAGGCCCGCAGCGAGTTCCACTTCCATCAACGAATTGCCTCGACCACGATTGCCCGCCTGGCCGACCTCTTCCCCGTCAATCCGCAGGATGAAACCATCATCACTGTTGCAGATAAAAGAGATCAAACCACCCTGAGTAATGTTGACCTGTCCGACCGCGCGTATCGCAAAGTCATCGCGATCACTCAGCCCTGAATCATCACCTTCAGGGCCCCATAGCGGGAAGGGAACCGCCTGGTCACCAAAGACAGGAGCCACAGAGTTGTCATCAAAGTTGATGAACGGACTTTCGATGGTGAGGCGTTGCCCCACTTCGGAATCATCAGCTGTCACTTCCTCTGCGGTCAATGGATCGTTGATCTGTGGGTCTCCCTCCGTCCAGACGTGCGTGACTGTGAACACGCCCCCGCCGCGGATGGCTGAGGCAACACTTGTTGGATCGAGCGGATTGGTTCCCCCGGCCACTTCGATGCCGTCGCCGGCTCCATCACCGTCCGTGTCCTTTTTGTTAGGATCCGTTCCAGTGTCCGTAGCACTTGCGAAAACCTTGGTGTTCGTCTCTACTCCGTCAGAGAGCTTGTCGCGGTCTGAGTCTGCCTTGAGCGGGCTGGTGCCGGTATCGGCGGTACTGACCCACACGCCAGTGTCGGTCTCTACTCCATCACTCAGTCCGTCACCATCGGTGTCAACTTTGTTCACATCCGTGCGCTTGGTGTATTCCTGCAAGTTGGTCAGCCCGTCGCCGTCTTTGTCGAGCGCCGCGTCCGAGGCATCGCGTGGATCAAGCCCGCTGGCAGCCTCAAAGTCGTCACTCATGCCGTCGCCATCGAAGTCATCCAGTGCACCTGGAGCACCAAAGTATTCAATCTCCGCGAGCTGGTGCAGCGGATCAGGAGTGTCGAACGCAATGTAGCGGATGAACTTGTAAGGCTTGCTGGGAATGCCAAGCGTGAACTTCACGACTTCGAGCCGCTCCGTCCAGATTGCGACATCGTCTTCGTAGCGGTAAATCGTCTCAAAGTCTTCGGCGTCGATGGCGCTGTTCGATCCCTGGATTTCCCAGATGATCGGGTCGCGGGCAGGAGTGTCATTGGCGGAGCTAATGGTGAAATACTCCAGCCGGATTGCCTCCGCAAATTCGACCGTGATGTGCCTTGGGCTGTCTTCCGTCGCATCGGTACAGCACCACTTGTCATCACCACCGCCGAGCTTGTTATCGAACACGTTGAAGGCACCTTCACCGCCATCAAAATAGGGTTCATCATCGGCATCGATGGACACCCAGTTCCAGGATGGATCATCCGCGCCAGCGAGTTCGTCACCATCGTCTTCTGGATCCGTCAGGTCGCCGCCTATCAACGACTCCGTCCCAAGTCCAAGGCTTTCAATGGTCACCTCTCCGGCATTGCGAGGAATACCAGCGGTATAAAGCAGTGCAATCTGGTCTGCATTGAGCGCCGAGCTGGCAAGGACTACCTCGTCGAGAAATCCGTCAAATGGAGTGAAGAGATCAGCACGGGAGCCAATGTACAACGAACCTTCATTCGTAGGAAACTCATCAACGGGCAGAATTCCTTCAAACGTCTGGCTGAGTTCGCCATTGATATAAAAGTTCACATCTCCCGAAGCTGTGTCGGCAGTCACGGCGACGTGACTCCAGACGTCTGGATCGATGACTGATTCCAGCGCCTGCTGCGAGGTGGTGTCGTCGGAACCGCCCTGCTGGTAGAGGAAGTTTAAATAACGCGCCCCGTTTTCGATGCGAAGTTCGTAGTTGCCCGCATGGTTTGAGGCGGAGCCATCACTGGGGTTTTTAGCTATGATGCCGTCCCATCCCGTTTCGCCCACCGGTTTTACCCAGGCAGCGATGGTGATGGCGTCAGTGATGTTCAGACTTTCGGCGTGCTCCACAAGCACATGCGCACCTTCCGAAATTTGAAGTGATTTCCCGCCCGCATTCCGCGGAACATCAGTGCTGAACTCGGCGTCGACTAGTTCACCATTGTTTCCATTGCCGGACGAGTCATTCGCATCGCCATCAAATTGCCACACAGCGGCGAACGGCGGCAAGCTCGTGTTTCCGTTAGTGGCTGCCGCCCACAGCGATTCCGCTTCGGCGTCGGTGAGGGCGTGATTGAGCCAGATCGCCACCTCGTCCTGCGCGCCGGAGTGCGTAGTGGAATCGAGTGGATCGTCGCGGCGCCCGCCGATCTTCGCGAGACCAGTGTCCGTGCCCCAGCCAGTCACATTTGGCATCAGGTTTTCCGTGCGGTCCACGCCATTGATCCAAAGGCGGAAGCTGGCTGCGCGCTCGGCTGCAGTGGTGCCGTCTACCGTTGCGATGACATGGAACCAGCCGGACTCGGGATCGATGAGCCGACGGTCCGGGCCACTGTTGTCTTCAAGAAAAAGCGTCCGCTCCGCCTCTTCTCCAGAGTTGTTGGGATCCACCGCAAGCACCAGGCCGTCGTTCGCGGTGACAATCTGGAAGCTTAATGCAGGGTCTTCGATATTGTTGGTAAAAACCCGGTCACCGCCCTGTGCGGGCCCTGCTTTGAGGAAAAATGCGACCGACATCGTGTTCGCCGCATACAGCTCACCATCGCCGAGGGTGATGTGTCCTTCATTGTTGCTGTAGTGGGCCAGATTCGATTCTCCTCCGACGCCCGGCACAGGTGTGCCGTCAATGTCATCGGGATTGAACACGACCAATGGGCCGGGGCCTCCGACTTCCGGGCCATTCCCGTAGTCGCCATTAAACTCTCCAGGCGCGGCCGCGTGGCCGGTGGAGTCGACCGCGCCGCCATCGGTGCTGGTCTCATTGAGTTCGTAGTAGAAGGATGGCTGGAGCTTCCGCACAGCGTTTTGATAATTTCCGGCCATTAATGGGGAGCCGAAAAGTAACGCGATGCCGACGCCCAAGCCCGTTGCGCGGACAGGGGTGTTTTTGAGCATTCGCCCTTTTGCTGATTTGGACCCCTAAAAGTCAATCTCAATCAGCCTGGTTGCCACGCATTTTCCCATTATCCAACGGTGTTCATGTTCCTTGCCAGGTGGTGATCTCCTGCAAAATAGTGTGGATCATTGCGTTTGTTACCCGCAGGGCCGGCCGTTGTCACGGCGGGTGCGGGAGAACGGCGGAGTCGAGTTGTCAGCCAGCCGAACTCAGAGCCTCTGATCCCGGCGAAGATGGACGAGGGCATCCTGCAGAAATCGCAGGTTTGGCTGATGGGCTGTCGTGGAGATAAGGGGACCACATGAGAAAATCCAACGGCCCCCAAGTCTGCCCGTCAGTCATAAACCCGGTGCCCTGCACCGCCACTGCCAATACTGGATGACACCAATTCATCGACATCATTGCAAACAGCAGATCGTCGAGATTCCTCCATCTCCGTCAAGTTGTCCTTTTGACCAATGTTCATTTGAAACAAAAACAACCCTTCCGAACTTCCCATTCAAACAAAAGGACGCCTGAAGGCGGAAAAAGAATACTTCAGCCACTCAAGAATTTAAGATAGCTTTACGATGCATATCCAACTGTGTAACTTTACTAGATATTACGACCATCCAAATGATCAATCAATACAAAATATTGCACTCATAATTCTATGAATAACAAAAAGTTACGATCGATCGTTGCTAGAGATCAGGCAATGTGATATTAGCTTGCGAACCAAGATCAATGGACTAATTACACTGTTCTCTCAAAAAATGAAACGCCCAACCATCGATTCACCAGAATCCGAAATTCTTGATTACACACGCTTCTGGGTGACTTGTGCGGCAGAGCAAGGTCTCGATAGAGCGGTGCAGATTCTAGATCAGAAAGAGGATTCTCCGTCCTGGAGTGAGGCGTTGATTCGAACAATATCAGAAGATCATTTTGGTGACGGCAAGACATGCGTGATTACAGACCCTCGGAAGCATCAAGAATTGAGAGTGGATGCATATGAGTATGATGACGGCTCGGGGTTTGCTGTAGACCACGATCTTGCCATGAACGATCAGGTTTCAGATTTTACAGCTCAACTTGAATTTATCCGCACAGATCAGGGCTATTCTATATTTCTGACCGATATTCATGTGCTTTGATGGCTCAGCTCGCTACAACCCGACTACATCTAAATCAACTAAGAGAGAACAAGGCAGCGCACACCAACCTGCTACCCGCTCCGAGTCGAAATCTAAATGACCATTTCAACCCTTAACCCAAAGTCACACCCCGCACCCTGGTAGCAGGTGGGTGGCTTATGTCTCGGCTCAGAAAGCTCGATGCAGACGACACAGCACATATCGCATAGTCAGCTCGACGAAGTCATCGACTCGATCTTCTCAAGTGGATCCCCGGTCGTAAAGCAGGCTTCATCCGATTTCGATTCTCCTACGAAGGCTTTCCCGACGGCCGATGACCTTCGGGAAGATTTGCGATTTATCCCAGATCAGAAGCAGCGCTTTAAGTGCTATGCGATCTACTATCCAGAGGCCGGCGGGATGGTGTCAGAGAGGCGCATCGATCTCAAACCCGGCGCTGTGCCAGGACACACTCACCGATTCTCTCAAGAGGGCTGGGGGTTGATTCAGCTTCAATGCAATCACCGCAACTATCCATCCATCGAATGCCGAGTTGCCGTCAACTCGGACGTGCGTGCTCAAAATTGGTCAGATACCTATCCTGAGATGGGATCACCAGATCTTTGGGATTGGGATGTCATCAAGCGTCATGCGGGACGCCTCACACGACTCCTTCGCAAGCTCGCAAAACAACCAGCCGAACAAGACGCCGATCGCAAGCCTGATAACGTTGTGAGTTGATTGACTTCCGTATTTCGAATCCTTACTCTGTCGTCGAGACATCGTTCTCTTATCAGGCTGCGATGGCTCGGACGTTATCCAAAAAAAATGAAGCAGCTATCAGAGGTTTGGCGCCGCGGCGTAGTAGTTCCACTCACGAACGATTCTGCGAACGAAATGGCTCAGTTCGCTGTGTCTAGTGAAGCTGAAGCGTTATGCTTGCCAATTGATACTGACGCTCTTTTTTACGAGATCTGGGCGACGAATTTGTTTCAGGACATCAATCGGTCGTGTGGCGTTTTGATTGACGACTATGAAGAAGAGAAGTTGCCGCCTGAGGCACTTGGTGCCGCTCTTACCGTGGTCTCGAACCATCTTTCTAAGGCTCGAAGTCAGGTGTTTTCTTTTCTCAAAGAACTCGAGAAGATGATAAAGGAGGCAATTAAACTCTCATTCCCTGTCTACTTCATCCTATGACAAGAAACCAAATGGATAACAAGATTAGATGAGAAGGCAGCGAAGAATTTGAGAGAATTCTGATACGCTGACTTCCTTATGACTACAAAATCCTGTTCCCAATCTCCCAGCAAAGCACC
>JAGROY010000350.1 GCA_020439995.1 Verrucomicrobiia bacterium | reverse complement strand
GCTTACCGCAATCCATACGGCGGCGGTGTAGAGTAGCAGGTTGGCACGGCGAATCATCAAAGCAGCTCAATGTATGCTACAACAGCGTGTTGATCAAAGATCCCCGACGCCTGCCCTGCCCGGCTCCAGCAAAAAAATGAGGGCGGATCCCAAAAGGATCCGCCCTCTTCCCCCCAATATTTAATTTGCTCACCAGCAGGTTTGAAGTGCTGAGAAGCCACTCATTTGATCCTCAACCACGAAGGGCTTCAGAATCGTCTCTTCCACTAGTTCATTCGCGAAAAACCCGAGAAAATTACAGGCTCAGGGCAATTATTTTTGCGGAGCCAGCCAACTCTCTCAGAATGGCACACTTAAGTAGTTATCTGTCAGTTGTTTATACATTTCTTGAGAAACTGAAAATAATTGTAATTTCGATCGAAATAAGCGCTCGAAACTTGGTGCCAGGATACGTCGACACCAAGAGTTAATGAGAAAGAGTCTCATTATTATTTGACTACTTGAGATTAGGTCTCATTATCACGCAATGTTGAATCGAGAATTACGAAAGATCCATGGTTCAGCGCTGTCAGTCCTTGTGTCGACGACGCTGGCCATTTCAGGGCAATCGCATGTGCTTGCAGACGAGGCCGAGCTCCGCAATGAGATCGAGCTTTTGAAGTCCCGACTTCTCCAGCTAGAGGCCAGATTGTCCCAGCCCGCAGTTCCGGCCAGCAGCGGGAGTGAGCCTGCCGGAAAGGTGCCTGTGGATAGCTCCGATTTTGGAGACATCGATGCCGAGTTTATGGGCTCAGGCAGTGGTGGGGGAGCGGCGGCGTGGTATGAGAGTACCTCTCTGGGGGGCTATGGGGAGATGCATTTGAATCTCGGGGACAAGGACGAGATCGATTTCCATCGCTGGGTGCTCTTCGTGGATCATGAGTTCAATGAGCGTTTTCGCCTTGTCAGCGAACTGGAGCTTGAACACTCGATTGCAGGCGACGGGCAGAATGGTGAGTTTGAGTTGGAGCAGGCGTACATTGAGTCCACTTTTGACAACGGATGGTCTGGCAAGGGTGGGCTTTTTTTGATGCCGATCGGTATACTGAACGAAACGCACGAGCCGAACACATTCTTTGGAACCGAGCGGAACCCGATCGAACGGGAAATAATCCCATCGACATGGTGGGAAGGTGGACTGCAGGTAAGCAAGAAGACAGATCAGGGTCTTCTCTGGGATGCGGCATTTCACTCCGGGCTGGCGGTGCCATCCAGTGGAGGAAATGCTTTCCGAATTCGCAGCGGACGCCAGAAGGTTTCGGAAGCGGATGCCTCAGAGTGGGCCGCTACCACCAGAGTTCGATACACAGGCATCCCCGGGTTTGAAGTTGGTGGCTCTGCCCAGTATCAGAGCGATATCACACCGGGCAGGGGAGAGAAAAATGTTGCAGTGTTAGGTGAAGCTCATATCGACATAAGAAAAGGTGGGTTCGGCTTGCGCGCTCTGGGGGGCTACTGGGACATTGGAGGAGCGTCACCGGTTTCAATGGGACTGGATAGCCAGTGGGGATTCTACATTGAGCCCTCGTACACGTTTTCGATAGGCGAGAGTTCGCGCCTGGGCGTCTTTGGCCGCTACAACCAGCTCGAAGTAGCCGCTGGTGATATTGAACAATGGGACACGGGAGTCAACTTTTGGCCGGCAGATAACATTGTTCTCAAGGCCGACTATTCCCGGATAGAGAGCGCCGGAGCGAGTGCGGAAGACGTCATTAACTTCGGCATCGGCTATCAATTCTAGGGCTATGAGACTGGTTCATTCAATGATCATGATTCCGCTACTTTTTCTGGCGACGGCCTCTGCTCAAGATGATGTCTATCAAAAGCCATCGGAGTTTATCGGTGAGACGTTCGGTGGGAATGCACCGAAGGCTGGTGCCGTCACTTTAACAAAGGCGCAACAGGGTGAAATCAAGAAGCTGATTGGACGCTTCTACAGCTCAAACCGTGTGCGCTATTGGACGGACGGCAAGAAGGCAGCGTGGATCCTTGAAGAGATCGGGAAAACCAAGCCGATTACCATCGGATGCGTAACGTCGGCGGGTAAGATTGTCAGGATCACCGTTCTTATCTACAGGGAAAGCCATGGCTGGGAAGTGAAGCAGCCATTCTTCACCAACCAGTTTCGCAATACAGCATTGAAGAGCGATGGAAAACTGTCCGCCAGCATCGACAACATCGCGGGGGCAACCCTTTCAACCCGAGCGATGAGGAAAATGGCAAAGCTGGCGCTCTATCTCGACAAACAGCGCTGATCCAACACTCATTTTGGAACGCCAAGAACGCCCGATACCCTCGCGAAGATGTAGATCCCGGATGCGCCATGTGCACCGCTGGGTCGGATTCGTCATTGTTTGCCCGCTGCTGATCGTTTCCTTCACTGGAGTCCTCCTGAATCACGCGGACGATCTCTCATTGAACGAGCGTCAGGTTTCATCGCCGTGGCTTTTGCACCGATATGGCATGGGTTTATCCGGGGAACCTGTATCGTTTCCTATCGGGCAGAGAGCGGTGACCAGCTGGGCGGGCCAATTGTTCCTTAATGGAACAGGACTGGGGCTCACGGGTGAAGTGACTGGAGTGACGGCCACGCCCGACGGAATCTCGATCGTCTGTTCTGATGCCGTCCACTTGCTAGCTGAGAATGGTACGTTGTTAGAGACACTTGATCAGACCACTTTACCGGAAGGCAGAATTCGCCGAGCAGCTCGAGGAGGCTATATCCAGCTGGAAGACGAAAGCATCTGGCAGTTCACGGGCGACTACCTCGAGTGTCTCCCAGTCGACAAAGCAGCTGCGGATCTTGCCTGGAGCACCTCCGGCACAACGTCCGGGCAGCTGCGTAAACAGATTTCCCAGGGATACAGCGGCGGTGGCCTGCCCTGGTCGAGATTGCTTCTGGATATCCATTCAGGGCGATTTTTCGGACCGATCGGACGCTGGCTGGTGGATGGCTGTGTTCTCCTGCTCGTTGTCCTGTCCATCACCGGCCTGAGGCTGGGAATCCGCAACTACAGAAACAAGGCAACCGAAAGCAGGGGCCAGCAAAACTTAAACCAATCAGCATCACGATGACACAAAGAGAAAATGCTAGGCGAACGTCACGACGCAGGTTTCTAACCATTGCCGGACTCGCCGGAGTTTCGGCTGTCACGGTCGGCGGTGTGCGGAAGGAGCCTCTTCCTGTATGGACATGGAACGGGATTCTGTTCGGCGCAGATGTCTCAATCTCACTTCATGGAATGCCAAGCGAACAAAAAGCCCGGAGTCTGTCAGAGCAATGCTTTCGGGAGATGCGGCGACTCGAGAGGATGTTCAGCCTGTATCTGCCAGACTCCGCGATTTGCCAATTGAACACGCACGGACTGTTGAGAAAATGCCCTGCGGAATTCATAGAGCTCGTAGAGGAGTCTCTCCGATTGAACAAGCTAACACAAGGAGCGTTTGATATAACCGTGCAGGCTCTCTGGAAAGCGATGGATGAACACGATTACCGCATTGGGCCACCCAGCGATACTTTGCTTTCCGCAGCGCTTTCCAAAGTAAGCAGCGACCATGTCAGGATCGACGATGATACCATTTCTTTCTCTCAGCCAGGCATGGCGATGACTCTCAATGGTATTGCGCAAGGGTTTATTACAGACCGCGTGGCAGATCTACTGAGAGATCAGGGAGTCGAACGCTCCTTAGTCAATATGGGCGAGTACAGGGCAATTGGTCACCATCCTGAAGGCAGAGCGTGGAACCTTGGTATTCGCGAGCCTGGCGCTTCGTTCGGCGGAGCACTTCTGGATTCAGTGCCTTTGGAAGAAGACCGCGCTCTGGCAGTTTCGGGTGGCTATGGATATACATTCGATCCAAACCGGAAGCATCACCACCTGCTACACCCGCAGACAGGCGAAAACATGCCGACTGACAGATCCGTAGTCGTTGTTGCTCCCACTGCTACTATCGCAGATGCGCTTTCAACGGCTTGCGCGGTGCTCGACGATGAAGCCGCGCATTCAATCAGTCGTGACTTGAACTGTGAGCTGAGGATCTATCGAGAGAACACCTGAGTCATCGCCCAATCCCCAGTCAAGATCGCACGCCGATAACATTTCTCGATTCGCAACGGCCAAAGAAGAAGCTCTACGGCTCGGAACTGCCATACGCCTCGGCCAGCAGTTCCCCCAGGCGCACGACTCCGGCAGAGTTCAGGACAAGTTTCTTCTCTTGCGCGGGAAGTCCGAAGGCCTTGATGTGAATCGTGTTCTTATCCTCGCTGGCGATGCTCTCGACAGCGGAGGTCACATCGATCTTGTTGACGCTTTCGTCATCAGTGGGGGGCTGTTGGCTGACGAACCATTTGAGCGTCGGCATGGCTAGATCTTTGCGGGTTTGGGCGATGATCCCGCTCAGGCGTTCCGCTGCCTTTTCGCGATAGGGCCCAAAGGACATATCATTTTCACCCAGGTGGTAAAAGACCCCGGCAAGTTCGACTTTTTGCCCTTTCGCTTCCAACTCACGGATGGAACTGCGCACGAAATCCAGTAAGTCCGGGTAAAGGTTACGCGTTTTCGCGTCGCTGCCCTCGGGAGTCCAGTCGATGATCTGCGATCCACTATGGGTGAATTTCGCGATCGCGATCCCACCGGTAACGTGCTGGCCGATCGTGCGGCCAAAACTCAACTCGGGGCCGAAAGTATCGTAGAAGCCAGCCGGGCGCAGCGGCTCCCAGCCTTCGGATATTTTGTAGCCCCCACCGATGCTGTAGCGGTAGGCGATCTCTTCGTTCTCATTGAGCAAAGTATCGCCACCTGGCATTGCCTTGAGGTGTTGAACAAAGGCGCGCTCCCCTTCCATGTTGCGATGTCCGGCGAGGATGAAGAGTTTCACGACGCTGCCCTTTTCGTAGGGCCAGACCTTGAGTGCATGCGGAGGCTCAGCAGTTTTTAAGTATGCTGCGGCGTAGTTTTCGCCGTGCTCCAACTGGCCCAGAGTGCCATAATGGTAGTGCAATCCCACGCCACCGCCGATCTCAACGCCGACGTGTGAGGTGGGAACGTATTCTGCCAGAGGATCGCTGGAGGTAACGGCCTTCTGCCCCTGACTGATCGCATACATGCGCGGTCGCAGGTCCATTCCCCAGATCGTCTTCGTGCACAATTCGCCGATGTAGAACTTCAGTTCCGGTGTCGCGAGATCACGACGCCAGGCCGCGATAAATTTTTCAAGGTTGCTGCCATAGTTCGCCATGTATCCTGCGTCGAACATGTCGTTCTCGCCCTGGTGCCACATGAAACCTTCGATCCGGTACGGGATATTCTGTCTTGTGAGTTCCGCGAGCGATGACCTCACGAGATCCAGCGCCAGTGGATACATCTTGAAGCCGCTCGGCTCCGCCGGATTCCAGTCGCCACCCAAGTGAGTCCCTCCCGCTGCGCACTTGATGATAGCAATGGGTGCACCCACACTGCGACTAACAGCACGGGCAAAACTCAGCTCCGGGCCGACAACGTTGTCGACAGGATGCAGGTCTTCCCAGCCATTCGAGCGCATCTTGTCTTCGCGCCCGATACAATAAGAAAATTTCACCTGCGACTGCGGCTTGTCCAATCCCTCGAACGGTGGAAACCGTGCGATGTCGGCCACTTTCGAATCCGAGCCAACCATATTCGATTGCCCGGCAAAAATGAACACGCGTAGCGTCTCGTCAGCGGAAAGCGGTGCAATCACCGCGATCCAAACCAGCCATACGAAGCACCGATGCCTGCCCATTACTTCCCTGACACTGGTTTCAGTTGCTCATGTGCCCAGCGTACAAGCTCTTCTGTCGTCTCCCAGTCGATACACTTGTCCGTAACTGATTGTCCATAGGTGAGACCGTCCCGATCTCCAGAACCAAGCGACTGGTTTCCCGCAACCAGATTGCTCTCCAGCATGGCACCGATGATGGATGAGGTTCCACCGACCCGCTGCGAAACTATGTTACGGAAGACGTCCGGCATTTGCTTGTCGTCCTTGTTGCAGTTGGCATGGCTGGCATCGACCATGATCGAACGCGGAAGCCCGTGCTTGGCGAGCGCGTCCTCAGTCTCCTTAATGCTGGGAGCCTCGTAGTTCGGCCCGGCGTCGCCGCCTCTTAAAATGATGTGGCACGAAGGATTGCCCCGCGTCGTCACTGCCGATGCCACTCCCTCAGGACTGACACCGAGAAATGTCTGCGGTTGCATGGCAGCCTTGATGCCATTGATGGCCGGAATCAGAGTTCCCGGCGTGGCATTTTTGAAACCCAGCGGCATCGACAAGCCGGATGCCATCTGCCGGTGCGTCTGGCTTTCCGAGGTGCGCGCACCAATCGCAGACCAGGCAATGAGATCGGCAATGTACTGCGGGGTGATCGGATCGAGCAGCTCGGTCGCAGTGGGAACACCTAAATCGACGACCTCGTTGAGAAAACGGCGAGCCATGCGAAGACCCGTGGGAATGTCATTGGTGCCGTCGAGATTGGGATCCATGATCAATCCCTTCCACCCCACCGTGGTGCGGGGCTTTTCAAAGTAAACGCGCATCACCAGAAACAGACTGTCAGAGACCTCCTCCGCCAGCGCAGCAAAACGCTCAGCATACTCGCGGCCCGCCTTTGTATCGTGAATCGAACACGGCCCCGCCACCAGCAGGAACCGTGGATCGTCGCCAAAAATGATCTCCTGTATCGTCTTCCGCCACTGTGCCATGGCCTCCTGGGCGGCGGGTGAACGGGGAATCTCCCTGGAAAGTTCCAGCGGCGAGGGCAGTGGAACATTCGCTACGACGTGCAAATCGGATACTCGGGTCATTTTTATGGGCTGTAACTGTGATTTTTTTGTTTTCGGAACGTATCCATACTTGGGAACAATCACGAAATAAAGGCGAATGGACGAACTGAAAGCACAACTCATGGAAAAACTGGGCCTCGACGAAAGCACGAGCACCCAGGCGATCGAAACCGTTCTCGGATTCGTTAAAGGTAAACTTCCCGAAAATGTCGCCGGAATGCTCGACTCAACGATGAGCGGTGAGGACATCGGCGGAGGCCTGATGGAGCCGCCAAGAGTAAATTGGGCGGCCTGCACTCAGACTGATTTTCCCACAATTCCTGCCTAAGGCTCGGAGACCACTCGTTTCCCTCGGATCCCCAAGCCCAATGAAAAATCCGCTCCCGATCACACGGGGGCGGATTTTTTCGCGTCTAATCTGATTCTTCGCTGGGAGTGTTTTTAATTTTACCCGCTCACCGCTCCTCCGGATTCCTCCCAACGAGCCGACTTGGGAGCCCGGAACTCAGAATGAACCTGCTGTCACCAAGATAGCAATCCCCGAATTGCGTCATTTAATCATATAACACCAGGCCACCTCCTCCACCCCACGAATGCCATCTGCTGAAAACAACAAATTCCGAAAGAACTCCCGCTCTCCATCCGCCGACAGAAAGCGCCGATTCACCCAGGTTTACCTGCTTTGCTCATTGCCTCAATACCGCTTGAATGGTGCCCTGGATTGCTCCTATAATATCCAGACATGGATTCATTAGTGTTAGCGAAAAGCATTGTTGCAGTGAGTATAGTCGCAGTGGCTGGCTGCAATCAGTCCGATGACCCGACACCCACGAAAGATCACAATTCCGACGTTTACTCGGTTCCAGAAGTCATTCCTAAATCGGAAGAGATTGCATCGCACGAAGAAGACAATCTCTCTGGCTCTGAAAATCCAGCCACCCAGGAAAGTTCTCTCGCTGCTCTCGAAAAGGGGGATATTGGCAGTATTTTCTCCCGAGCAAGAGATTTGGCCAAGGTTGAAGGATTAGAATCATCTTGGGAGGTAATACAGCTTGTTGAGGATGATTCCCATCGATACAACGCGGTTGCAGGGTGGTTAGCAGCGGCCGTAAACGAAGATGTACAGTTCGCGGCAAGAGCATTTCGAGTGCTATCTAATGCGATGGCTGACGGTTGGACGCCGGAGAAGAGAGATTTTCTAGGTTTTGGTAGATTGATTAGTGCCGAATGGATGAAAACTGATGAAGCAGAGGCAGAGGAATTTGCGATTTCGCTTAGCCCAGGCATGGCACGAGTTAATGCACTCATGCCTTTCATTGATAGCAGAATGCGACGAATTCATGAAAGAGCCGAACCTGGGGCGTCTGAGGCCGCAGTGAAGCAGGAGGTGCGAAACGAGGTGATTACAACTCTGGAGCAATGGGCATTGACTTCCGATGAATTGAACGCTTTCAAAGCTTTATTGAGTCGTCTGGAGTAAGAGTAATTAGCATACACTTAAATGCGGCTCAATTCGGGTTTCGCAACGCCGAGATTTCCTACAAGCGCGGCCACTGCTACCTGACGATCGTCTACGCCCTAGACCGTCAACTCGACCTCGCGCTTGCCCTCGGCGGGAAGATCAAAATATCCCAACAGCCGCCGCACCTTGAAATTGGTAGCGTAAATCTTGAGCCACGCAGGTCGCCCCGCCGCCTGCACTACATAGCACGATACCCGTATGCGGTAGCGGCCACGATTGCGAAAGCTTTGCTGGCGCAGCGTTGTCGGCGAGTTGTCATCGAAGATCACTCCCTGCCCAAACGGAAAGTCTTGAGTGATGGAAACAGGCTGCGCAGAAATGGCTCGCCGGGCGAAGATTTGCAATCGATCAATGTTAGATCGGTCAAATGTTCGTGACGGTGATCCGGAAATGAGTCAATCTGGGCACTGCCAAAATCTGGTATCACCGAAACATCCGTCAGAACGACCGCATCGGTATCCGCAGCGATCGATCGCAGACCTGTCGCTGATTTCCCGGCAGAGATGGTGACGGCGCTGAATAGGTCGCTTTCTCTGAGACCCGCCCGCACGGCAAAGCACGCCAACTCATCCCGACTACTGGGAGGGCTCAAATCTCGGTGCATTGCAACAGGTTGGAGTGCCAATCTGTCTCCGCGCGGCAACAGGTCGGACGATAAAGAACCAGTTTTACCATTGCCCCTGCTGCTGATTGCTGCTGTGGTCGCAGCATGAAAACGATCCTGTCTGTCTTTTTTACAGTTCTCATGGGTGTGTTCACTGCGGCTGCCGGGCAGCCGAATGTCGTGTTTGTCTTCACTGACGATCATTCGCTGCAAACGATCGGCGCTTACGGGCATCGGTTGTCAGCTTTTTGCAAGGAGCACGAGATCACTCCCCATATAGACCGGCTGGCGACTGAGGGCGGACTGTTCGAGAACAGCCTGTGCGGCAATTCGCTGTGCTCGCCGAGCCGGGCGGCGATCCTGACGGGATTGCACAGTCATGCGAACGGGGTGATGACTCTGGGTCGGCCGATCACGGAGGGGCTGTGGACGTTTCCGGGAGCGGTGAAAGAGGCGGGCTATCAGACGGCGGTGATTGGCAAGTGGCATCTGGGCAATACGCCTGCGAACACGGACTACTGGAGGCTGCTCAACGGTCAGGGCGAATACTACCATCCGGTCTTCATCGGGCCGGATGGAAAGGAGCAGCGACAGGGGTATGCGACCGATCTTATCACAGACATGGGAATCGAATGGATGGAGCAGCGCGACAAATCGAAGCCCTTCATGCTGATGGTGCAGCACAAGGCACCGCACCGCCCGTTCTCACCGCCCCCGCGCTACTACAAGTGGCTGGCGGATGTGGAGGTGCCGGAGCCAGATACACTGTTCGACGACTACGCTGGTCGCGCATCCCCGGCCCGGAACCAGAAGATGGAGATCGACAAGGACATGACCTTGCCGAGCGATTTGAAGGTGCTTGAGAAGGGAAAATTCGCCGGACAGCTCAACCGTTTGAACGATGCTGAAAAGGCGGAGTGGGATGCTGCTTTTGGCCCGCGCAATGAGGCATTCTTCAAGGCTGGGCTGGAGGGTAAAGAACTCGTTCGCTGGAAGTATCAGGAATATGTGAAGGACTATCTGCGGTGCGTGAAAGCGGTGGATGATGGAGTGGGCCGCATCACCGACTATCTGGCGAACGAAGGCCTGGCCGACAATACGGTGGTCATTTACTCTTCAGATCAGGGATTCTACATGGGCGAGCATGGCTGGTTCGACAAGCGGTGGATCTATGAGGAGTCGCTGCACATGCCGCTGATCGTGCGCTGGCCGGGAGTGGTGAAGCCTGGCAGCCGGTTCAAGCCTCTGGTGCAGAACATCGACTACGCCTCGACTTTTTGTGACATCACCGGGGCGAAGGCAGCACCGGAAAGGCATGGACGCTCGATCGTTCCCATTCTGCGCGGCGAAACGCCGTCGGACTGGCGCAAGAGTGTCTACTACCACTACTACGATCGCGGCCACGGAGTTCCCAGGCACTACGGGGTGAGAACTGAGCGCTTTACGCTGGCACGGTATTACGAAACCGATGAGTGGGAGCTTTTCGATCTGGAGAAAGATCCGCAGCAGCTGAGGAGTATCTATGATGACAGTGAATACTCCGAAACCGTGACCGAATTAAAAACCGAGCTAACCCGCCTGCGCACGCAGTTCAACGACAAATCTGATCAGGATGAGGAGCCTGGGAGGAAGAAAAATGTCGGCTCGTAGAGACGTCTATATATATACCGATGAATTCCAGTATTGCCGAACGCTTGGTCGCGCGCCGTGACCGATCGCGCATTGTTTGTATCTTGTTGATCGGTGTGATCATCCCGATGGGCCTGGCGACGCGTTCCCTGCCATGGTTGCCGGAATTCGTGCGCAGCGAGGCGGGGGATGCGCTGTGGGCGGCGATGGTTTACTGGGGCTTTGCTCTGGTGTTTCCGCAGATGCCAGTGTGGGCAGTGGCTGCCTGTGCGGCGGCATTTTCGCTCGGCATTGAGCTGAGCCAACTGAGCAGCCATCCGCTGCTGGTGCAGGCGCGGTCGACCCGACTGGGTGCGCTGGTGCTCGGGCACGGATTCCTCTGGATCGATCTCTTACGCTACGCTGTGGGCGTGGCTTTGGCAGTGGTGTTAGACTTGGCGGTCGTGCGCATTCAGCAAGCACTTTTAAAAAAGGACATCGACCTGCCGCGAAGACGCGAAGGGAGCAAAACCTGACATCGTCATTTTTCGCCCTCCCCCATCAGGACAGACTTTCGGCTGGAGTTCGCCTGCGATACGCGATAGTCCTGCTTCCATGCACCGCCCCACCATTACAGCAATCGCCCCATTCATAGTATTTTTGGGTATGCTCGCAGCGTCGCCGGTCATTAGCAAAGGCGAGGAGGGCGCGGGGATAGAAATCGAGAAGGTGTTCGGGCCGGAGACAAAGACTGGTGAATACAAACATCCGTCCTGCATTACAGAACTGGCGAACGGCGACCTGTATCTGGCCTACTACGGCGGTGCTGGGGAGTATGCCGGCGGGACGGTGGTCTACGGGGCGCGAAAGGCGAAGGACACGGACACCTGGACGGCTCCAGTCGTCATTGCGAGCAATCCCTTTCGCTCGCTGGGAAATCCGGTCGTCTGGCAGGCACCAGATGGAGTCGTTTGGCTTTTCTATGTGACAAGGTTCGGGGAAACCTGGTCGACATCACGGATCAAGGGCAAGATTTCCCGCAACGGTGCCAGGAGCTGGTCAGATCCCTTCGTCCTCACGTTTCAGGAAGGAACGATGGTGCGCAACCAGCCAATCGTTCTGGAGAACGGCGACTACCTTCTGCCAATCTATCACGAGACGGGTGCCAACACCGAGTTCAGCGGTGCGGACACGACATCGCGGTTCATGCGATTGAAGAGTGGAACGACCGAGTGGACAGAAAGCGGCATCATCCGTTCGGCCAGGAGCAACCTGCAGCCCGGAGTGGTGCAGACCAGCCCGGAGCGCCTGATCGCATTCTGTCGGCGCGCCGGAGACTACGAACCGACGACGAAAGGCTGGATCGTCGCCTCTGAATCGAACGATGGAGGCTTCACCTGGAGCGAAGGCGTGGATTCCGAGTTTCCGAATCCGAATGCGGCGATTGACCTCAAGAAGCTGGCAAATGGGCACATTCTACTCGTCTACAACGACAACATGGCCGGCCGCACACCACTGACCGCTGCGATCTCAATCGACGGAGGCAAAACGTTCCCGCAGAAACGCAACATCGCTGACGGGCCGGGCGCCTTTTCCTACCCTACAGCGATTCAGACGTCCGATGGCAAGATCCATGTTGCGTTCACATCAGACGCGCGAACCGTGATCCGGCACGCCGTCTTTGAGGAGTCCTGGGTGTCTGGCAAATAAATCTTCGGCGCATGCGCCCGCTCTATCTTTCGATTGTTTCGATTGCTATCGACGCTCTGGAGTTTTCTTCGCTACGATCTCCCATCATGACCATGATGACACGGTACTTTCTTTGTTGGACTCTCCTCACCTCGGCATGGGCAGATGAACCGGCACCGCCTCTGGAAGCGCGAGCGCCAGTCGTTCCGATTCTTACTGGCTGTGAAAACGCATTGGCGGAGATCACGCTACGGCTCGATGAAAGCCGCACGCTGTCCGGGATCGATATTTCCAGTGATGCCAGCGAACTTATTTTAGTAGATGAGGCGGAGCGGAGGCACGGCCTTGACCAGCCACTGGAGCTGAGTGCGGGTGAACATCATTTCCAAATTACCGGGACAATCTCGCCAGAAACCAGCCTTCTTACAAAGTTAGAGACAAAAGGTGTTGTTTTAAAATTTGCGGACGGTGGCAGCCTGAAGACAAACCTGCAAGCGACTCACCGGCTGGCATTTCCAGTTCACAGGCAGGGAGAGGCGGACTGTCACACAACGCGCATTCCGGCGCTGGTGAGATCAAAGGCAGGAACTCTGCTGGGAGTCTACGATATGCGCTACAACAGCCCCAAAGACTTACAAGAAGACATCGACATCGGGCTGTCACGTTCGACCGATGGCGGCCAGTCCTGGGATGTGCCGCGTGCCATTATGGACATGGGGGAGTATGGCGGGAAGCCTCAAAAAGAAAACGGTGTGAGCGATCCGAATATCCTTGTCGACCCTGACACTGGCAGAATATTTGTGTCGGCGGTATGGACATACGGGAAGCCGAACACGCATCAGTGGAAGGGTAAAGGCTCTGAGCCCGGCTTTGAAATTGGCGTCACGGCGCAGTTCATGGTGGTTACCTCGGATGACGATGGCCTGACCTGGAGCGCTCCACAGAACTGGACGCGAAGACTGAAACAGGAAGACTGGTGGCTCTTCGCGCCGGCTCCAGGCAATGGCATTGCCCTGGATGACGGCACGCTGGTGATGCCCACCCAGGGGCGCGACAGGAACGGTTTTCCATTTTCAAACCTGATGTGGAGCCGTGATCAAGGCACGACGTGGACACTTAGTTCGGCTGCAAGGGACGATACCACCGAATGCGCTGTGGCGCAGCTCTCGGACGGTGCTCTTTTGCTCAGCATGCGTGACAACCGCAACCGCACACTGAAGGGTCATAGCAATGGCAGGGCGCTAGGGGTGACCCGTGATCTGGGTAAGACGTGGGAAGTCCACCCGGGCAACCACTCGGCGCTGCCAGAACCAGTCTGCATGGCCAGCCTGATCAGTCACACGCTTCCGGACGGGCGGCATGCCTTGCTCTTTTCAAACCCGCATGACCAGCACGCGCGGAAAAACATCACGATCCAGATCAGCTTCGATGATGGCAAGACATGGCCGAACAAGGTGCTCCTGGATGAAGATTCTGGCCGCGGCTATTCCAGCCTGGTGATGGTAGACGCGGAGACGATCGGAATTTTGTATGAATCGAGCCAAGCGAACCTCGTATTTCAGAAGATCCTTCTCAATGAATTGATGTGACCTGTGAAAATTGTGCGCAGCGCCTGCGTGGAGAAAGATTGAAAGTTTCTAAAGGGACGTGCAATCCTATTTGTGACCGGCAATCTTTCGCCACTCAAGAATCTCGCCGTTGTGGTCGAGCGCGCAGATGGTGTGCTTCTTGTCGCCAAGGTCAATGCCGACGGTGATGCCGGTGATGTTCGGGTCACGCAGAGCGGGCGACGGGGGTCCGTTGAGGAAGGGCGACTGGGTGTCAAGCATTGCCGTGGCTGCAGGGTATCGGCTCTGCGGCTGCTGCAACTATTGGTTTTACAGTTCCGGGATTTCGCCTTGCGGCAGTCGTAAACGCGGCTTTGGCGACATCAGCATGGGCGTGGTTGGCTTTGACTCTGGCAATCGGCATCGCCTTGCTGGCAGGGTTTACGCAAGTAGCGATC
>JAGROY010000349.1 GCA_020439995.1 Verrucomicrobiia bacterium | reverse complement strand
GCACCCAGAAGAAGCCAGAAGTGCGGCGGGCCGAAGTCGTGGACGAGGACGACTTGCCGCTTGATGAAGCCCGGGCTGCCTCTGGGGATGTTGATGCGGAGAGCCCGTCGGCGCCGCCCTAACGCCCCGATGCTGCGGGAATGTGGCAGGGGGCCGCGTCGAGAGGAGCTAGAGGAAGAATCGCCTGCTCGCTCCGCTTCTGTTCACTTGTTCGGCTTCGTTCTCAGCTCGCGCATGATTTCGAGAATATCGTTGCGGAGGTCGAAGAGTTCGCTTCGTGCAAATTCCAGCCACTCGGCCGTGTTCTCATCCAGGTGATCGGTGAAGAGAGATCCCATGGCATGGAGCGCCTCGTTGAGCGGAATTTGAGCGCGCTTCAACATAGCGATCACGAAGCCAGGCTCGGGGTCAATGCCTTGTGAAGGGCCATCCAGGGCTGCCGCCAGCTTCCCGCCCAGTGCAATGATGTGCATGACCACGGAAAGGTAGGGATTGTTGGCAATCTGACCATTGCCACAGCCAGCTGCTGGATCATGCTTTGCCAGCAGTCCGCGAACTTCCGCGTCCCGTTGCAAATGCAGCGCAAGGTTGGTGACTCGCTTGCTTAGTGGGTGGTGGCGCAGTTCGTCCAGATCCGGTTCACTTTCGGATTCAGGGTCAGTTCCGGTCAGGTCCGGGTCGATGTTGAATTCCATCTCTTCCCAGTCGAAATCGACATCCAGGTCGTCCGCTTCATCCCAGCCCATAGCCCCTGCAACGAGCTTGTCCCGATCAGGGGCGTCCTTGTATTTTTCCAGCGCCTCCTGGTAGGCTGCTGCTTTTCGGTCGGCCTCGCGCAGCTCGCGTTCCCACTCGAATTCGTCCAGCGGCTCAAGATCTTCATCAAACGAAGACGGGTCATCCAGATCGGCGTCTTCATCAGCCACTTCCTCATCGCCTCCCAGCAACCCGTTTGTCGGCTCCATGAACAGGAAACTGTCATCACGGTCACTCTCATCTTCCTCGATGCCAAACGAGAATTCCTCCGGCTGATTGCAGCCTGTAATCTTATCGAGAAACGCGTAAAAATTCTGTTGGCTCTCGGTTTCCTGTGCCCGCTCTTCCTGTGCTGTCATGATCCATATGGGCTCGGAGACCTTCACGATGCAATTGCTTGTCTCAATGACGACTCTGCCATTGCGCTCGCTGAACCATTCAAGGTAAAGGGTATTGACCGTGACACTGGGCACTGGCTTCTTTTGCCGCAACAGCTCCTGCAATTCCACTTGTGTGACGGTAGGCACTTTAGCCCGGCGCGATGCGGTCATGTCTCCGACCAGCCCTTCCTGTTCGTCGAACAGGATTTCTGTGAGTTCCTCCACTTCCGGGTGGGGGTTCTCGAAGGTGATGGAGCAGCCTGCGAGATCGCGAAGGCAGTTGCCTTTCAGCCGAAGTACGATCGGCTTGTCCCGGCCAAATACCCAAACAAGCCCCGTCACTAACCCCCGAATTTCATTCGAGATTTCTCCGCGTAAAATTGCTCTGTCGAGTCGTATTGCCATGCTTCGTCTGGAGCTTCCCGAAACCTGATACCTTTGTCAATGATCAGCTCGAACAATCCGTGAGATGATTTTTCGAACTTGATTTGGAGCTGTTGAATTCGCGATGTTTATACATTTTAACCATTGGAATTTCTTGTCATGTCCCTCGTTGCATTGCAGGGCTTCACGGCTCAAGCTGCTGCATAACCATCGCCCGATGTGAATAACTGCTTACCGCTATCGATCCCCGTGATCACTTGCAACGAGGAAGAGAATCTCAAGCGCTGTCTTGCGAGCGTCTCTACCATCGCTGCTGAAATTATCGTTGTTGACTCAGGTTCCAAAGATGGGACTCAGGCTGTTGCGGAGTCTTTCGGCGCGCAGTGGAAAACGCAGAAGTGGCTGGGATTCCGTGATCAAAAGAACGTGGCACTGGAGTTGTGCACACAGCCCTGGGTACTGGCGCTGGACGCGGACGAAGAGCTGTCCCCTGAGTTGCTGGATTCAATCAAGCGGTTCTTTCAAGATGGAAGCGCCGAAAAATATTCGGGCGGCTATTGCGCCCGAAAAGTCTGGTTTTTAGGTCGATGGATCACGCACGGCGACTGGTATCCCGACTACAAGTTGCGCCTGTTCCGTCACGATGCAGGAAGGTGGGGCGGCAGCCCTGAACATGACAAGATTGAGCTCACGGGCGAACGTTTGAAACTGGCGGGAGATCTTCACCACTACTCGTTCCCGTCGATGAATCGCTACATAGAGAAGATTAACGTATTCAGCGACGTTTATCTGGAGCGGCAGCTCGCGGCGGGAAAAAAATGGTCCCTGCCTCAGAACCTCTTTCGCCCGCTCTGGCGATTCGTTCGTTGCTACGTGATCCGCATGGGATTCCTCGACGGATTTCCTGGCTTGTGGATCGCAGTTGGGATTGCGTTTCAGGCTTTTGTCCGGCACAGCAGAACGTATGAGGCGGAGCATCGTTCTGATTGAATCGATGCTTGATTATTTCTCGCTGGATGATTCAAAGAGCGAGCGGTAGAAGAAGCCTGCAGCGACTCCACCGACGATCGGAGCCACCCAGAATAACCAGAGTTGCGGGAGGTAGGCACCTTCGGCGAAAACGGCGACAGCTGTGCTCCGTGCCGGATTTACGGAAAGGTTTGTGACCGGAATGCCAACGAGGTGAATCAACGTCAGGCCAAGGCCGATCGCCACCGGCGCAAACCCGGCGGGTGCGCGTTTGTCGGTAGCGCCGTGGATGATGAACAGGAAGAAGAAGGTGAGTATCACCTCTGCGACAAGACAGGAAACCATTGAGTATTTCCCCGGTGAAAGGGCACCGTAGCCGTTGCTGGCAAAGCCGCCGACTTTGAAGTCCGGCATCCCGGACGCGATGACGTACAGAACTCCGGCACCGACGAGGCCCCCAATTACCTGACTGATCACGCACGGTACCAAGTCTTTGGAAGAAAAGCGTCCACCAGCCCAGAGACCGAATGATACCGCAGGATTTAAATGACAGCCGGAAATGTGACCGATTGCGTAAGCCATCGTCATCACGGTGAGACCAAAGGCTACGGCTACGCCTACAAAGCCGATGCCGAGCGGATTTCCATCGCCACCGAAATTTGCAGCAACCACCGCGCTGCCGCAGCCGCCGAAAACCAGCCAAAACGTGCCGATTGCTTCGGCGATACATTTTTTAGTGAGAGTCATGATTTTAATTGGGGTATGGGTGAGTGTGGGTAAGAACCAAATGGTTTGTGCCTGGATGTAGACGGCTAAGCACGTGACGAAGTCACAGGCATTTCAAATTATCGTGGATTGGATTGACTTCGGTCAGACGGGAGCAGAGGCTGTGACGATGAGAATGAAGTCGCTCCTGATTGTTCGCGTAAGCAAATATTTCGTATGCCCGGCGGCGATCGTATTACTATGGTTTCAGGGGCGGGCTGACGCGCAGGTGGGAGCGATTCCGGGGTTCAGTACAGAGACGCCGTATCTGATCTATTACGGAGACTGGGATTCGGCAAAAGTGGCAACCGCCCGGGATCAATACGCTATGGTTGTCCTTCATCCCGGCAGCAATGTGACGGCAGCCGACGTCGCAGCGATTCAGGCAGGGGCCGACCAGGCTCGTGCGACTGAAGACGATGTGCTAGTGTTAGGGTATGTTTCCGTGGGGGAGGATGACCGAGTTGCTGCTCCGATTCTGGGAGACGGGAGCGGGCCACGGGTGGATCCTCGCGCGTCCAGCGACGTGCCGCTCAGCGAGGTCGTGGCCGGAAAGATGCTGGGAGATCCGTCACCGGGTGGCACAGGATTCGCATCCTACTATCTGGATCGTGACAAAGATGGCCAACCGGACACCAACAGCACCTTTGGTGCCCCGTTTGTAAATGCTGGGGATCCCGCATGGTTCGATGCTTTGAAAAATATGGAGATCAGCACATCCGGCATGGCGGGGCTCGACGAAGTCCTGGCGACCACTGGAAAGGGGCTCGGTTGCGATGGCGCATTTCTTGATACTGTAGACACGGCGGCACCTGACAATTCTGGAGGATACGAGTGGACAGCGCCTGGAATGCAGGCGCTGATCAAGCGGATCCACGAAACATATCCGGACAAGGTGCTGATGCCGAATCGTGGTATCTTTTTCTTCAATCCGAACCTTAAGACTTACGCCTACTCTCCGCGTCCCTACATTCGGATGCTGCTGTTCGAGAGCTACTTTACTGACATCAGCGAGGACCATGAAGTGTCGCCATTCTTCGATGACAACAAATACAATTTTGCCCCGAAACTGAATGCCGAAGCCGGGCGCCCGGATGGCTTTACCATCTTTGCGCTTGGCTACGATCAGCCGACAAATCTATCGCCAGCCACGGTGGAGCGGGACTACGAAGAAAGTATGGAGATTCAGGGATGGCCACTGTATCGGACCAACATCGCGCTGGACATGCCGTTCAGCACGGCGGCCGCTGCATGGGTCGCGGACAATCCAGACACTGCAGCACCTGAATGGGACAGCACGGCAGCCTCGGGCAATCAGCCAGCCAGTCCTCGAGTTGGGCTTCAAGAACTGGAAGCAGGGGATGGATCCGTCACCCTGCGCTGGGATGTTGCGCGGGATCAGACCGGGCCCGTCACCTACAATGTCTACTATACCGATGAGTTTGAACTTGACTACTCTACCGCTACCAAACTTGAGAAGGTTGAAGTGGCTGTGCCTGCGAGCTACCTTGCCGGGACAGGGGCCGGCCGCTATCCATTTGAATTCACTGTGACTGGTTTGGACAATGGTCTGGAATATCTCTTCGCCGTGCGGGCTCAGGACGGCGCTGCCGAGCCTAACGAAGACACCAACGAAGTCGTCTTGTCCACGATTCCAGAGCCTTCTCCTTCATCGAATTTTGCAGCGATTGAAGTCGATGGTGAATTCGCGGATTGGGACGGGATTGAATCAAGCGTACTGGACGATGAGGAAGGGGGAGAACTCGATTACCGGGAAGTGTGGATGGCCAATGATGCCGAGTTTCTCTACGTTCGGTTCACGCTCTACCAGGAAGGGGCTCCGTTCAGCTCATTCAACTCACATGTGTTTGTGGATACCGACGACAGTCCGCTGACTGGACTCCCTTCGCCTGGAGGCGCGGATATCGGCTCCGAGTTGCTTATTGAGTCGGGTGCAGGATACGACGAGCGCGGTGGCACCTTTAATGAAGGGGGTGTTTCCGCATTGGGATGGCAGATTGCTCCGGATCCTTTCGCTGTCACCGGTTCGGAATTCGAGTTTAGGATTTCGCTCAGAGCGATGTATGCCGACGGAAGCCGCGTTTTTCAGCAGAACGATATCAGACTGATTTTGCACGATAATCGTGGCGATGAAATTTCCGGTTCGAAAGTGCGCTACCACATCGCTGGCGACCTCCCGGCTGTTGAGCCTCCGATTGAGCCTGTGGACGGGGGAGTCTATGCGAGCGGAATTGAACTCGACGGCGATACCGCAGACTGGTCAGGAATTCCTGCAAGGGCATCCCGCCAATCAGGTGGGGAAGCAGTGGACTTCAATCAGATCTATCTGGCCAATGACGAGGACTACCTCTACGTGCGCTTTACCCTCCATGCGCCGGCAAGTCCGTTCTCCACTTTCAACACCCACCTGTTCATCAATTCCGATTCAAGTAGTGCCACAGGTTATCAAGTGCAGGGAGCCACGTTCGGTTCGGAGTTGATGATCGAATCGGGCAGCGGTTTTGATCAGCGGGGCGGCGGGTTCAATGAGGGGGAGGTTGCAGGCATCGATTGGGCGTTGTCTCCCGTCGGCGAGTCGGATGATTTTGAACTGCGGTTGCCTCGATCGCTGAAGTTTGCTGGAGGAGCGCCGGTATTTGCCAGTGATGACTTTGAATTGCTCCTTCAAGACAATCGGGGCGACGTCCTGCTCGCCGCCAGCTACGCCTTTGCCTCGCCCCCTCCCGGTGCGGTTTTCGCCGCCATCCAGCCGGATGGAGAATTTTCCGACTGGGAAGGAATCGCACCACAGGCGAGCCGGGTTTCGTCGGGAGACGAAGTGGATTTTCAAACCCTGTGGCTCGCCAACGATGCGGACGCTTTGTTCATACGCTTTACGCTGCATAGTGAGGGTGCTCCTTTTTCAACATTCAACACGCACGTCTTTATCGATGCGGATGGAGACCCTTCCACGGGATACCAGGTGCCTGGATCCTCACCTGCGTTCGGCTCAGAGTTGCTCATTGAGTCTGGCTCCGGGTTTGATCAACGTGGGGGAGGATTCAATGAAGGCGGTGTGGGTACTGTTCCCTGGATGCTGAGTCCGCAAGGTACGGGGAGCGAGTTCGAGTTTCTCATCCCTCGCGACCTCATCTATGCAGACGGCACGCCAGTCTTTGTCAGTGATTCATTCAATGTGTTGCTGCAAGACAATCGAGGCACCGCCCTGCTGGCGGCTCCGTACGCGTTTGCCGAAGTTCTGGTTCCGCTCACCATCACCGAAATCGTAAGGGCAGGGGGCGGTAGCATTTCTCTGACGTTTACATCGAGGGATGGTGCCGCCTATACTCTTGAGACATCGTCCGACCTGGTGCAATGGCTGGAAGCTGAAGATGGAGTGCCAGCCACCGGCGCGACTACCACAATTTCTCATACACCTGATGCGGGAGCGCGGGTAATTTACTACCGCGTGCGCGAGGAGGAATGACCCTGCGCCCAGTCTCAGTTCAGTGCGTCCTTCAGTGCGTCAGAAAGCACCGAATCCAATTCAGTCGGAATGGTGCGCAAGTCGAGCTTTAGAACGTTTTCGGTAACGTAGCCTATCACTGGCGGTGTACCGTCCCGCAACTTCTTCATGAGTTGTGGAAGGGAGCTCTGCTCGGCCATGGGAGCGATATCGATCGTCACCGACGGGATCTCGGACTTCGGCATTGTGCCGCCGCCGCAGCGCGCCGTGCCATCGCCGCAGCGGATGCTCGGGTGATTTCCCGTAGCCTCGATGATCTTTGCAGCACGTTCTTTCAAGAGGTACCTGTCCGCAGTAAGCATGGCGATGAGCGGCAAATCGGGAGTTGCGCCCGAATGGGAGGCATCGAGGTAGGCGCATGCCGATTCCTGTAGCGCAGTAAGAACCATCTTGTCGCAGCGCAGTGCCCGGAAAAAAGGATTCTTCTTCAGGGTCGCGATGAGTTCACGCTTACCGGCGATGATTCCTGCCTGCGGGCCACCGAAAAGTTTGTCACCGCTCACGCAAACCAGATCGACATCGTCGGCAAGGACTTCAGCAGTGGTCGGCTCGTGGTCGAGCGGTGCCAGCTGATCGGTCGCCACCATCGCTCCGCTTCCCAAGTCCTCTACGATTGGCAGACCGAACTCACGCGCCAGCGCTACCAGCTCTGCAGTAGTAGGTTCTTCGACGAAACCCTCCATGTAAAAGTTCGACCGATGCACGCGCAGGATCATCGCGGTTTTCTCCGATATCGCATTGCGATAGTCGTCGACTGAAACCTTGTTGGTCGCGCCTACTTCCCGCAGGCGCGCGCCACTGGTTTCCATGATCTCGGGAACTCGGAAGCCACCGCCGATCTCGACCAGTTGATTCCGACCGATGATGACTTCGTTGCGCTCACCATTCGCCAGTTCACGCAGGATCAAAACGAGCGCCGACGCACAATTGTTCACCACCGTGGCGGCTTCCGCTTTGCATAGCGTCGCCAGATTCCTCTCCAGAAAAGCCCCGCGTGATCCCCGCTCACCTGTGTTGAGATCCAGCTCGAGATTGCTGTAACCTCCGGCTACTGCGCTCACCGCGTCCATCACGCCTTTTTGAATCGGTGAACGCCCGAGATTGGTGTGGATCATGATTCCGGTGCCATTGATCACTGGCTGGATCCTCTGCCGCGCGAACGCTAGAATCGTCTCGCGAATTCTCTCGACTGCCTGACCGAAGGGGAGCGGCGCTGCTCCTGCGAGCAATTCTTCGCGCATGTTCTCCACGTGGTCGCGAACGAGAGCAACAACAGTCGGGCGGGGAGGGGAATCCAGCTCACCTAGAGCAGTGAGCACTTTCTCAACAGAGGGGAGGTGGCGAAGGTTCTGTGTGCTCATGAAAGGAGGGCATTAAAACGCTCGTGAATTTCATCTCACGAGGGCCAGACAAGGAACCCACCTTTACTCATGGCTGCGGCCATTGCGAGCAGCTTCCAGCTCCATTTTTTTGAAACGCAGTTCCAGTTCGTTGCGCTTTTCAAGTTCCCCTGCGATCCGGCGCAGCCAGAATTGCACCGAAAAACCGCCTGCTGCGATAACCAGAATGAGGGTGACGGAAAGAGTGATGAGGGTGTAATCCATGAATCGGGCGTGAAATATTCACAGAAATAATGAAAACTCGCGCAATTGACAAGCTGCATCTCAATTTTGCGAGTCAACTACGGAAATTTGGAGTCGCCCCCCCCTGCTGCTGGGCGTTTACCAGCAAGAGATTCAGTGGAGATATCACCCTCAATGTCCAAGGGGAAAAAGCTTCTACGAAGCGCCCGGGCCCGATGGTAGTGACGCCAGCGGGCTTTTTATTCCTGAGCGGTCACCAGTTCGCTTCGTGAGCGAGGAAAGTAAGTGAACGCCGCTCCTCGACGTTGATCAATTGTCGAGTCAAGTCGGTAATTTTGGAAGCCATAGCCAGCATAGCCAGCCGTTCCGTTTGCCGACGGCTCCGCGTAGCGAGGCAGTTTCTGAATGACTGAGGTGGCCGGAGAAGCGGAGC
>JAGROY010000348.1 GCA_020439995.1 Verrucomicrobiia bacterium | reverse complement strand
GCGTCAATGCATCCCAATCTCGCGGCCCACCCTTTTCAGTCGCATTGTCAGGATCGTCGTGCAGGAACTTCCTTACGGATGCTAAGTCTCCAAGAATAGCAGCCGTGTAGATCGACTTCTGGCCAAGACCAGGATCTGCGGCAAGCATAGCCTCAGCTTGTGTTAACGAGCCTGATGAGTGCGCCGTCCCCAGGGGAACACAGGCGGCATTGATGAATTCGTTCATGATAAAGGTCTGTATTGTTGATCAGGCTACTCTACCATTTCACGGAACACGATGGCCATCCTGTAGACTCAATTGCATGGCAATCGATCACTCCTCTTGAAGTCGTAGTAGTCCAAGGCTTGGGATCCAATAAGTCGGCGATCGCGTGAGCGCACCAACCACTTGTCACAATCGGGACAGTGACAGGATTCTCCCATGGGATTGGCGGCGATGACGTAGACGACAAGGTCTTCGTTCCCAGTGTTGATGGTTTGGTGGGCTTCTCCCGGTTTGTAAAGAAAGGCATCTCCTGGCTCAATAGGCGTCTTGCCATCTTGATCGCGTGCCACACCAATTCCCGAAAGGACATGGTAGAACTCCCATTGGGCACTATGGGAGTGATAGGAATAGAGTGCCTTGCCTGGAGGAATGCGTAAAATTTCGACATCGAACGGGTGCCGTTGGTTGATGTCGGTTGAGTTGGGTATTCTTCCCAGCGCCTCAGAAACTTGTTTCCACTGCCCGCGTAGGTGCCTTTTGGCGATTCCCTCGGTATTTCCACGAGCGATTCTGTATTCACTTTCTTCATAGGCTAAATGCTAATTCAAAGTGAGCCCATTCGACCAGCTGAAAGCATTGTGATATTGTCAACGTTGCCTTGGAACGATATTCGCTTGTTCCAGCCAATCGTTGGCGGCGTCCGCATCCGTGGCCTGCCATTGTTCGACCAGGCGCTCGATGTGTGTTGTCCGCTCTTGTTCGCCGTCGATGCTCATCGCCCACTGCACAGCCCTCTCGGGATCGATGGAGAAAAGCTTCTGTGAGAACGAGGAGACGGCTTGATCTCTGGCAGCCGAACTTGGCAGTTGTGATAGCCACTCGGCGGCTGCGTATTCGTCCTTGCCGGCCCATGATTCACCGAGATGTTGGTAGATCCGCGCGAGATGGGTGTCTTCCTGGAGATACTGGCTTGCGATTTCTGCGGTTTCGGCTGGTTGTTTGATCGCTTGCTCGGTAAGAACGCCAAGCAGGTAATCGTCGCGAACGTCGCCTTCCAGCAAATCGGCGAAGGCAAGCGCTTGTTGGGGTTCCGCAAGGTTCATCGATTGACCAAAGTCAAAGGCGACACCATCGGTCAGGCTTGTCGCCGGGTAGCTTGCAAAGGCTTTCCGCGCCTCTTCCGCGTTTGCCAGCGGCCAGTTGCGAAAGATCGTGCGCACATGACTCTGGCGCTTTACGGAATCCGTAAGTTTTTCGGCGTAGGCGAGGGCAGCGGCGCGATCTTTGTTTGCCAGTCCGTCAATGGCTGAATCGCGGAGACTAGCTTGGAGGTCGGGATCATCTATCCGGCTAAGTCCTGCCCATGTGCTTGCCATGTCGTTCACTGCTTCCTTTGCCACGACTTGATGATGAACCGCACGGGTGAGTTTCTCGTCACCTAAGGAGCGGGCGACAAGAAGGGCTCGTTCCGGATCTGCATCTGAAAGAGCATTGAGGATGATGTGTGGGCCGTCATCTACCACTTGCTTGAGAGCGGACGCCTTCACGGCAGTTAAAGCGGCGTCGTGATTAGCGAGTGCCCACACCTCAAGAACGCTGTGCATCGCCTGCCGAAGATCGTTTTCGTCATCCACCAGCTCCAATGCACCAAAGGCTGCGGAAGGATCCTTCCCGGCCCAATGTTTGAAGATCATTGAGAGGGAACGAGCACGATCGGTGCTTGTCAGATCCGAGCCCTGAATTTGATGAATGATAGCGACGATGCTGTCGGGGTCTTCCGTCAAGGCCAGCAGACGGCGCATCGCTTCCGTTCGTTCGCGGTTAGGACTCACCGCCAAGCCTGCATCCCGGAGACTAGCCACGACCGTTTCGACAGTGGTCTCGGAAGGTGCTGGAAGCGCTGCGTAGAGGTTTGCCGTCGACGGAACCTGATGACGCGTTTGCGTTGTCCCTATGGGCGGAGTGGATGCCTGCAGGGACTTTCGTCCCGGACGGATGAATTCGCCAACGAGCAATCCAAGCAAGACACCAAGGGCAATCCATATGAGAAATGTTAACGATCGTGTCGACATGTTAGTTTTGAAGCAGTTGGTTGCGTGCATTGGTATCAAAGTTCCCACTGGCCTCGATCCATGCACCAGCCGACGCCGGATCTTTTCCTAACCATTGCTTTGCAATGTGATTCAGAAGCCTGGATCGACTGCCGCCAGAAGGCATCGTCTCAGCGAGAGGTGCGGCTCTGGCAGGATCATCACTGGCCAATGTCCATGCGGTGCCGTAGAGCCACTGCTTTCGCACCTGGCCTTGAGGCAACTTCTCTATCAAAGACAGAGCCGTGTCTGGTTTTGACTGGGCGAGCTCTCCGGCAATCATGGCGGACACTCGGAGCATCTGTTCATCATCGAAGTACGTTAGTGGAAGCCTGGCATAGGCGGTGCCTGCGGCCTCGGGATCTCGCGACAGCCATTGCATGATTGCCCAACGCGCGGCGTCTATCTTAATCGATGGATGAGCTGACTGTATCGTCAGCTGAAGCGCCCGTGCGGGATCCGCAAGTGAGAGTCGGCTCAGAATGGCGCTGGTGTCGCCGCGTGCCGAGAGTTCGTCTTGGGAGGATGCCCAGTCCAGCGCTCCATCAGGATCGGATTCGCCCCATGCTTGTAGCGCGATCTTGCGAATGTTCTCCCGAGCATTTCCGGCTTCCAAGGATTCGGCAACCAGGCGAAGCGCTTCCTGAGGATCGCGGCTCACGAGATCGCCAATCGTTGCCCAAACCATGCTTGATTCCTTGAGGCCATTGGGATGATTGGCGAGATAGGCAAGGGCTGACGGGGGATCATTCGAGGCCCAGGTCACCATCACACCTTCCCTTGCATGATAGATGAGACCATTGTCCTCCATTTCCTCAGCAGCGAGGGCCGCAACTCCGGGATCGAATTCCGCCCATCGGGCGAATACCGCTGCGGCAATCTTTCCGAGGTGTTTCGGGTCTAACTCTTTAAGCAATGCGGCGACTTTTGGCACATCGTCTTCGCTGAGTTGAAACATAAGCCGCTCAAGGTCGAGTTGTCGTTGGACGTCTGCTTCGGAAAATGGCAGGCGGCGCAGTTCGCGCTCCAGCAAGCCAAGGTCGATGCGGTGTGTTGATGTGTCAGTAACGGTTGTTGCTAGCGTCTCGTTCCGTTGCGATGGAACGACGGATGCTATTTGTGGAGTCGTCGGCAGATCAGCAAGCGCCACTGGATCAGTTGGTCTGTGAGAATGGGCCCATTGAAACGTCAATGGCAGAGTCGCTCCAGCCGCGATGAGTATCGAGGCGGTCGTGAATTTGGTCGTTGTCATAAGCGTGATCAGGGTGGGTGCCGCCGCAGAGGTCGAGGCGGCGGCATGGAGCGCTGTTTGTGATAGAGATTGCGCAATTCCGACGGGAGCCGCGTTGGCCAGTTGGGCGGCCATTCCTGCACCTAGCGTTGTGACTGAAACTGTCACGCCCTGGCGTTGCAATAACTGGCTGAGTTTGGCCAGCGCCCGGGAACCTTGTTTGGCACAGGCGGCCTTCGTGCGGCCCGTCGCTTTGGCGATTTCTTCATAGGTGCGTTCCTCAAAATAGTGCTGCATGACCACGTCGCGGTCTTTCGCAGACAATCGATGAAGTGCTTCATCTAACAATGGTAGAATGTCCGGCCATTGCGGCGTTTCCTGAGGCCTGGTGCGTTCATGTTCGTGGAGCGCTTTCATTTTTCGCAATCGTCGTTGTTCGCCTCGCTGGGCCTTCATGGACTCGAGCATGGTCGCTTGATGCAACCATCCAGCCAGGCTGGCCAGCACTTGGAGCGAGCCAGCCTTGCGGGCAAGTACCGTAAACACGTTTTGAGCCACATCTTCGGCCAGTTCTCGATTCCCCACGCGCCTTAGCGCCGTGCTAAACACCAATCCCGCATGGCGATCAACCAAGGCCCGAAACGCCTCCTCAGCCCGTCGGCGAGATTCCGAATCAATAAAGGTCTGTAGTAGCTCAGCATCTTGCATCTCACCCATATATACTCCCTGCAGCGTGAGATAGGTGGACAACTTTCTCTCGCCTCTGCGCCGAAGATTGTTGTCTCGTTTTCCTGCGTTTTGTGTTTCAATCTCTAGCATGAAAACATGGCAACTGTTACTTTTCTCGCAGATTCTCCTTTGCAGCGCCACTCTGACACTCGGCGAGGATATCAACCAGACTGAGGAACTTTGGACAGAGATCCTTGGGTCTCCCAAGGCTACGGTTCCACCTGATCCAGGCGGAAAAGTCGTCTGGCGCACTGATTTCTACGCCGCACTGAAGGAAGCTCAAGAGGACGCGCGACCCATGTTCGTCACGTGGCGTTGTATTCCTTGTAAGCAGTGCGCAGAGTTCGATAAGAACGTCTTAGAAGGCAGCGAGAAGTTGGATCCGCTCCTGCGCCGATTTGTCACCGTGCGGATGATCGATGCTGGACAACTGGATCAGCGCTACTTTCCCTATCTGACGCACCAAGACCTTGATCTATCCTGGTGGGGCTACTTTCTTCGATCTGATGGCGGACTTTACGGCGTCTTTGGAGGTAAGGATCACGTTTCCGACTCGACTCGCATCAGTGAGGCAGCGTTGGTCAACAGCCTGGATCGCGTGCTCAAGCATCACTATGATCCTCGTCGCGAATCATGGGATATTGATAGCTCCCAACCAGATCCTTCGGCGACAAAGGTAGGCCCAAAGGATTCGCGAGGTTACGAACTTCTGCTTGAGAAATATCCAGGTTTGGCAAAGCCAGATCCGAAACTGGGCAGCTGCGTTCATTGCCATCAAGTGGGCGATATGCGAAATCTGGAGGCGATCAAGACTGGAACTTTCAGTGTTGAGAAGGTCATGCAGCAGTGGCCGCTCCCTGAGAACGTCGGTATTCTGCTAGACAGGGATGACGGTTTGCTGGTGAAGTCCGTCGCCCCTGAAAGCGTTGCTGCGAAGGCTGGCGTTTTGGCCGGGGATCGACTAGGCATGGCCAACGGCGTTCGGCTGTTCGGTCAAGCCGACTTTCGGGGAGTGCTCCACCGGGCCTCGTACGAGGCAGATACCATCCTGATAGGGTGGATTCGTGATGGCGAGGTGCACACCGGAACACTCACCGTAGAAAATGGCTGGCGCACCGCCGAGAACAGCTGGCGCAAGACGATCTACTCTGGCGTCTATGGCCCGAACATGGGGTTTTTCCCACTCGAAGGGCCAAGGTCGGGCAATGGTGAGGGACTTTCGATCAAACCCTGGATGGGCCCAGAGCCCTCCGAGCGCCCGGTTTATGCTACGGGCTTGCGGCCGCACATGGAGATCGTCGCCATCGACGGCATGGACCAAGACATGAACATTCGTAAACTGATCACTTGGTTCCGTTTTAACCACAAGGACGGCGACGAGGTGATCTACACCGTCAAGGGAGGCAAGGAGTTTAAGTATGTCCTGCCTGATAAGGAATAGACCCAAACCACCCGGAAAATTTGGACGGACTGTCGGTCTTTAAGGCTGTACCAGAAGTGTGCCGTTGTCCCAATATTTCATGGTGAATCCTGTTTTACGAGACTGAGAGATTGAACCCAAATAGCGGCGGATCCGTATTCTCCTGAAAAATAAAATGATCGGATTCTGTCCGGTTTCACGCATTCCCGGCATGGTATGGTGAATGGACGATTCCTGGTCACAACTGAATGCTTTCGCCGCGCACGGTGATCAAACCGCTTTCGCCAAAGTGGTGGAAGCTCATTTGGGGCTCGTCTACTCGGCGGCCTACCGCACTCTCGGGAATGCTTCGGCGGCGGAGGAAGTGACGCAGAGCGTGTTCATTCTGCTTGCCGAAAAAGCTCCGCAGCTCAAGCCCGAGGGAGCCCTATCCGTGTGGCTGTATCGCGCGGCGTGCCTGCAGGCGAAGAAACACCGTCACCGGGAACTCACGCGGAGCCAACGCGAATCCCACATCCGAGAAATGAATGATACCTTCGCCGATGACCCTGACAATGATCTTGACTGGAAGCATGTGGCACCTTTGCTAGACGAAGCCATGGAGGCTCTCAGCGAGGACGATCGCACGGCGATCGTCCTGCGCTACTTTCAGAAACGGCCACTCCGAGAGATCGGCCAATCCTTGGGCGTGAGTGAAGAGGCGGCGCGCAAGCGGGTGGCGCGTTCCCTCGAAAAACTTCGCCAGTGGTTTGCCCACCGGGGCGTGGCCTGCTCCGCCATCGCCCTCGGTTCCGCGATCGCTGCTCACAGCGTCCAAGCCGTCCCGCAAACCCTCTCGGTGGCATCCATCCAATCGGCAGTAATCAACGCTAGCGCAAGTGCCACTAGCTCTACGACGACATCCATTTATACCGTTATGGCTTCGACAAAAGGTTTCTTTGTCAGTGCGCTCGTTCTCGGCGCCATGGTTCCCATTTCCATGTCTGTCTGGGAGCG
>JAGROY010000347.1 GCA_020439995.1 Verrucomicrobiia bacterium | reverse complement strand
ATTTCACGGCAGCCTCAAGTTTGTCCGCGCCGTAGAGCCCCAGTTTTAGCATGAGCGCTCGCTGCTGTTTCTCGCCCTTTAATTTTTTCTTCTCGATGAATTCATCGATGGCCATTGCGATTCCATCGTGATCGTCCACTTGCCCAAGAGCCTGAACAAGACTCTCAAGCTCAATCATTGCCTTGGAAAACGTGCGCTGACTCTTCCGCTTCAGAGTGTCCTTTTCGTCCAGCTCAATGATCTGATCGACGATTTCAGACTGAAAGCGCCCGACGAGTTCATCATCGATCGAGTCAAGAGCATCATTGAGTTTTTCAGCGCGCTCCATTCCCTCCAGCTTTTCCGCCTCTTTAACAAGTTTGTCGCGCCGCTCGCGAATATTCTTCAGGCTGTCAATCTGGGTCGCCAGTTGCTCAGCGCTCAATCCAGGTTGATTGGGAATTTGCGCATAGGCACGCCCTTCAAAATCGGCCAGAAGCAGAGTTGGGTAGCCCTTGATGGCAAACTTTCTACGAAGCAGTTCGTTCTGACTTTTGAGTTCGTCGGTCTGTGGCTTGTGCTTTGGAAAATCGAGTTCCACCAGGACAAAACCCTTTCGTGCTGGTTCGGTAAATTCGGATTTCGTCATCACCTGATCGTGGAGAGCGATGCAAAATCCACACCAGTCCGATCCGGTAAAATTGAGGAAGAGATCCTTGCCCTCCCTCTTCGCCGTTTCCTGCGCGAGGGCAAAATCAGTAAACCAGGCCCCGGGCTCCGCTTCTTCAGCAGTAGCAACTGATCCCGCGCCAGAGGACAGGACAGCAGCGGCGAGTGAAAACGTTAAAAGTGGAGAAAAGGATTTCATAGACCAACCATCAAACATCCCCGGGCCGGATACTACCAGCCCAGGGATGCCATGGTTGAATGATTTAGTTCAAGGAATAGGCAGCGGCCCGGTTGGCTGGCTCCACCGTCGACGATGCGACGACTTCTGGCTCGATTGCCACCACGTTGGCAGCCGACCGGTTACGCAGAGCATCGGCAATGCGGTTCACAAATCCTGCGTCTGGACGAGGAAACCGGAATATCATGCGAGTCTGGCGCCTGCGGTTAAACAGCGTGAGGTTTTCGCTGAGGAATCGCGTCGTCTGATGCACTTCGGTTCCATCAATTTGAAACGAAAGAGGCATACGATGGAACCGGCGCCTAGCCAGGAAAACCAAGGTGTCTGGGTTCTCGTGTGTTGCCACCACCGTGCCGAAGAGGTTATTCCTCCATCCGGCAATTCCCTTTGCACTCCCCGAAATCGCCGGAAGGCTCCAGGCGACCGTAAACTTGTCTGATCCAAGCGCTTTCGCCACCAGCATGTCCTCGTCGGGTGTCAGCACTTGTGGCAGTCCGTCACCTTCAGAGCTGGACAAGCCAAGCTTCTTCCAGAGAAGAACGACATTCGCCCGAATCAGGCGGAAGGCCCGGGGCATCATCCAAATCAACCCCACCAGAATCGCGCTGAACACGATCAGCGATACCCATGGGTAGTTGTTGAACGTGGCTGCCAGCAGAGTGAACAAGCCAACTACGGCAACGTCCTCAGCGGCGCTGACCGCCATGTTCGAGATTGGTTCAGGTGAACTATTCACCGCGACGCGCAGTCCAGCTTTAGCGGTGTGGGTTACCAGTGCCGATCCTCCGGCAAGCAGTCCGGCAATCACCTGCAGCGCAGGATCAACCGTGCCGAGCGCCTGAATCGCCACAAGCGTGGCACCCACAGGACGTATGAACGTGTGGACCGAGTCCCACACGGTGTCAAATCCCTGGATTTTGTCTGCGAAAAATTCCAGAGCAAAGAGCGCGCACGCCACTGAGATGACAGCGGGATGTTCAAGTACCTGGAGAGCCTGGTGCTCACCAGCCAGGGTGAGCAGGTTCATGTTGAGCGCTATTCCGGTGAGCGCGACGGTTAGATAGAGGCTGACTCCCGCCAGCGATCCCAATCCAAGCGCAAGGGTCAATTGCTGTATAATATCCATTTCTATTTATTGATGGTTGTAGCTTTCTTTAGAACTTCCAGCCATCCGCGCTTCGCGCACCATATCGCGCTCTACGCCTGCTGAAAGCCCCTCAGAGTCTCGGCGTTTAAGCGGCACAGCAATTACAAATTGTGTGTGCTCATTGTAACGTGGTACTTTCTAAAAAATGCCGAGGCTTCCGGGAATGGAACGGATCAGGCGTAGCCGAGGCTTCGCGTACGGTGTGCTTTCGCGGTAAATTTGTATGGCTTTCACGCGGTTTATCCGCGTTCACCGAATAACAGTCGGGCCACTGCTGCCCCAGCACAGGCACCGACGCAGGGCGAAATGACGTACACGGTCAGCCAGCCCGTTCCGTTGACAGAAAATGGGAGACTCCCCCACCCTGACATTGTCGAAAAAATTCGCGGTGCGAGATCTCTTGCGGGATTGAATCCCGCCATCGATACGGGAGCGAAGACGCCAATCAACGTGGTCAACGTGATTCCGATCGCCAGTGGGAGCAGCTCACCAGGGGCACCTGAATTTGATCGGTGCGTAAATCCGAATATTGCCAGCGCCAGTAGTGCGGTACCTAGAAATTCGGCAAAGCAAGCTTGGCTCAAAGTCACGATGCTGGCGGCATTTGATGGCAGCGCCCTGCCTCCAGGATTTGGGAAAAATTCGCCAAAAATCATCGCAGTGGCCTCGCTTCCCGGCTCTCCCCGGGCGAGTCCGAGGTCCGCTTCCTTTGCCACGATTGCTCCACTGAACAACATATAAACCGCTCCCGCCGCGACAAAAGCTCCAAGAAACTGCGCGAGACAATAAGCCGGGAGACGGCGCGGCGGAAAATCGCCAAAGACAGTAAAGGCCAGCGAGATTGCGGGATTTAGATGCGCTCCCGAAATGGCTCCCGTCAGATAAATTGCGACAGACAGACCGAGGCCCCACACTGCAGCAACCTGAAACAACCCTACGGGAGCATCCATCGCCACGGCAGTCGCCACCGCCCCGCATCCGAAGAATACCAGCAGGAAGGTGCCAACCACTTCACCAAAGACAGCACGGCGGAATGAAGGAACATTCACGAAAATGAATAGGGCACGGTTAGGATTTAGCCGCAACTGCTTCGCGGTAGCCGGACGCATAAGCTTCAAACACCAGCCGGATCTCATCGCGAATACTTCTGAATGCCTCCAGGATCTCGGCGTCGCTGCCTTCGACTTTTGCCGGATCAACAAACCCCCAATGATAGCGGTTCACTTGCCCAGGGAACACCGGACAAGCCTGATCAGCATTCCCACAGACTGTGATGACGGAGGAAATATTCTTATCGAGAAATGTGTTCATGTGCTTGGAGGAATTCGACGCGATATCGATGCCAATTTCATCGAGCACTTTGACGGCCAGCGGATGGACATACCCGGCAGGATCCGATCCAGCACTGTGCACGTCAAAGAGATCCGCCGCCACATTCCGCAAGATTCCCTCTGCCATGTGTGATCGGCAGGAATTGCCAGTGCAAAGAATGAGAACGCTTGGTTTTTCTTTCATAAAAAGGGATCAACAGATGGAAGACTAAAACAGAGACATCAGTTGCCAGCAAGCAATAATTCGATAATACTGGAAATATGGAACAACAATCCGCAGTGGCAGCCCTCGCCGCACTTGCTCACGACGCCCGACTCGGAATCTTCCGCTTGCTCGTTGTGGCGGGAAATGAGGGACTCGGAGCTGGAATGATCGCTGAGCGCATGGAAATCCCCAAGGCCACTCTCTCCTTCCACCTGAAAGAGCTCAATCATGCAGGCCTGATCGAATCCACGCGGGACGGGCGATCGATCACCTACTCGATGCGCCCGGAGGGCATCCGCTCGCTGTTGGAATTCCTGACCCGTGACTGCTGCCAGGGGCGCCCCGAGTTGTGCGCATTGCCAACAACCGATTGCTGCCAGTAAATCAGCGCGTGACATCCAGCGCAGAATCGCTGTAGAAACCCGCCCACATTCGCAATGAAACAAAAATCATTCATCACCGCCGGACTCTGCCGCATTTCTGTGGCAACCATCGCTTCCTCCGTTTTCTTCCTCCCCGCAATCGCCGAGGACGACGACGCTAAGGAAGGCAAAGAAAAATCAGACGCCGTGACCATCGAACACGTCATGGAGGAAACCCACAAGGGCAAGGGCGACACCGTCGTCAAGCGGGCCATCGCGGGCACCTCTGCCGAGGGAGAATTGAAGCAACTCCTGGCCTACTACCTGGCCATGGAGAAGCTGGAGCCCCCAAAAGGCGAACTCGACAGCTGGAAAACCAAAACAGCAGCAGTCTCAGACGCGCTGATTGGTGTACTCGCGGAAAAAGAAGACGCGCGGGCAACCCTCAAGGAAGCCCTCAATTGCAAGGCCTGCCACTCCAAACACAAAGGAGACTGATCCGCAGCAAGCAGACTTAGAGAGAAACCAGCCTTCACGGAAATCACTCCGTGAAGGCTTTTTTATTGCACTCGTATCGCAAGCCCAGGGTTTACGCAAGTAGCGAT
>JAGROY010000346.1 GCA_020439995.1 Verrucomicrobiia bacterium | reverse complement strand
ACATCAGACGCGAGATCTTCTGCCCCTTCTTCTGCATCGCGGCGAGCATCCTGAGCTTTGGCGAGTGCTGAATGGTGTTCTGTAGTTTCTCGTAGGCACCTTCCTCCTTCTCGATCTCCTTCATCACGTCGAGCGGGCGAATGTTCACCGTGATCGAGTAGTCGAGCATGTCGAGATCGGTGAGCTGTCCGATCATTCCGGAGAACGTGGTCTTCGGCAGGCTCTTGATCGCCAGGATACCCTGGTAATACCCGTCAAGGTAGTAGCCCTGATCTGGCTTTGATAGGGGCGCAGCCTCGCCATTAAAGCAATTCTCGATCAGGCTTCGTTCAGGATCGTAGAGTTGACGGTAGTCAATGTCAGGGCAGTCGGGAGCCGAAGCATTGAAATAGCGATAGAATTCTTCAAAGTGATCCAGCTCGCCTAACGGACGCACTGATCCACCAACGCCACCGAAGATCTGTTGCAACAGCTCGCCGTACTGCTCCAGTTCGCGACCGATGGTGCTCAGAACGTAATCGTAGAGCTTGCGCTTGCCGCCATCCTTGGGCAGCGCACCGGAGTCGATCTTGCTCGTGATGTAGATGTTGAGACGTTCGCGACGCAACTGCCGCTGCTCCATCAACCGCCAGTAGCGCGTGAAGCGTTCATTGCGCTGACGCTGACTCCATTCGTTGGTCGCGAGTTCTTTCGTCTTCTCGTAGTAGGCCAGCAACTCGCGCTGATAATCGGAATCAACCGACCAATGGAACTGCATGCGCGCAGTGTCTTTGAGAGAAGCTAACAGAACGCGCATTTCGTCTTCAAGTCGATTGAGCCAGCCGATATCGGCATTCTCGCCATCGGGCGGATGCACCCGGAAGCCACGTCCTACGTAGCCGCCTTTCTGTATTCCTCGATAGACGATCAAGTCGTCGACGAGGTAGCCATCAATTGGTTTTCCCATGATTGTTTTCCTGTGAAGAATCGTTGTCAGTGATGCTTGGCCGACTCAACGGCTTGCCACGCGGTGGCGCGAAGTATGGCCGATCGCGCATCAAGCCAAGATGATCGAGTCCCTGCCGCGAACGTACTGCCAGCCATTCGAAGAACTCGCGATCAAAGCTCGGTGGTTTGCCCGACTTGAGCAGGATCACGTAAAGTGAGGTGATTGAGAGCGGAACCAGGCTGGCGGCAAAGGCTTCGCCGAGGCTCCAGTTAAAGTGGTCGTGACCCAGGCGAAACACGAGAAGGGCAAGCCCGCATCCGAGGAGCATCCAGAGGATGTTGTTTCCCTCAAAGATGAAGATGACAGGCTTGGAATCCCTTCCCGCGTTCGCCTCGTGGTAACGCCGGCCTTCGCCGTGTGGGCTCATGTCAGGATAGTTTGTGGTTCGACCGGCGGGTGGATTTGTTAGAAGTTCTGCAATTGGATGCCAGGATCGATACCATTGCCCGCCTGAAAGAAGGTCGTGACGATGACCCAGGCGAGCCCGCCCAGACCTGCACCTACAAGACCATACTTTAGGTATTCCGTGCGACCGATCATGAACATGATCGCCGACATGAGCAGCCCGCCGAAGAAGAGTAGGATGGCAATTGCGTTAAGGACTCCTGCGACTTGGCCAAGGTTCTGTTGCAAACCTCCGGCCGCCGCGAGGACTGGCATGATATTGTTAATAATGTTATTCATAAGCGAATCGATTGGTTAGGATTCACGAGGTAATTCGCTTTCTGTGAACGAACATCACAACATTTCTGAATGTTTTTTTGTGATTCCGTGGCGACGAAATGGTTCACGGTTGGATCAAGAGCCGATCCACAGCGATACCGCCCCTCCGTAACGCTCTAGCGCACACACGACTATTGAGAGGACAAACCACGTAGCGGAAAGCAGCCGCACCCAGGCACGGCTGACCTACGAATCAGTATCGGGCTACTCCAAATTACCGTTCCTGTTCCCAAATGCGAATGAACTCTACGGAACCCCGAAAACCTTGTACGCTTAACGTCACTCCTCCCTGATTGTTGACCCACCTGTCCCAATTGCCGATGTTTGCGGATTGCCGTGTTCGGTAGACTGGCTCACCGTCAATCCACAGGCGGTATTGATCTGTCAGGACGATCCAGACTTCGTGCCAAGTGCCAGTGTTCAGCTTTGGCTCAACCACGCCCGGAGGTGCCATCGGCTGACGATGCTCGATGAGAAATGAGGGCAACGTCTCTCCCCACTTGGTCGTCTCCAGAAACACTCCCTGTTTCCAGTGCAGTGAGAATTCGAACAGAATGGTGTCCTGCTTGCCCAAGCCAAGGTAAGCCTCGGGTAGAAAGCGAAAATTCACCGCCACGCCTGGTGCAGGAGTCGCTCTCGCTCGTTTCATATCCACGACGGCACGTTGCTCTAGTGAACTCAAGTGAAGCATGTTGCTGTCGATCTTGGCTCCCTCCTCCAATTTTAGATCAGGTTGACCGCCAAGCTGATCCCTCGGGCCTCGCTCAAAGTCATAGTCCGCGAACAGAAACCAGTTCTTCAGATCAACTTCCGTTCCAAAGGAGCCGAGTGGAAGGCCGTCTATCTCTTCTTGGGGAACGGCTGTATTTTCGTCTTTGATAGTCTGAGCTGTGGAGGGGTGTCTCGCATCGTGGGCAATCGCCCCGATCGCAGCAAACACCGCGAAGGCTGCCGCCGTTCCAATGCGAAGAAACCATTTCCGTTTCGCCAAGTGCTGGCGCAAAGCATCCTGTTTCAGCATTTCCGCCCTGTCATAGCGCTCAGCTGCCACTTTGCTAAGCGCTCGGTCGATCACTCGATCTAGAGAACGTGGCACTCCAGGGAAACTGGATGCCTTTCGATACCTACCGCTTGGAGCGGTACCTGTCACCATCTCGTAGAACACGGCTCCCGCAGAATAGATATCCGCCCGATGGTCGGCCTGAGCGGGCCACTCCATCTGCTCTGGTGCCATGTAGAGCGGCGTCCCTACCGTCATATTGGTCTTTGTCAGCGCTACCTTTGCAAACTCTTCGTGGAGGAGGCCCTTGACGAGACCAAAATCACTCAGCTTCGCATTGCCGCTAGAATCCAATAGGATATTGGCAGGCTTCACATCTCGATGAATCACTCCTTGCTTGTGCGCGTAGTGAAGTGCGTCGCAGATATCGCTGAGAACGCCAGTGGCTTGAGGCCGCTGTAGTCGCTTCTTTGAGGCGATCTCGTCGGCAAGGGAACCGCCGTCCATTCTCTCCATTACTAGATAATGCAATTCGCCAACTTCACCGTGGTCGTAAATCGTCACAATGTTCGGATGGTTGAGTTTCGCCATTGCCTTGGCCTCTCGATCAAACCTCGCAGAGAACTCAGGATTGGACGGGTTGGCGTACATCGCCTTGATGGCGACGATCCGGACTAGACGCGTGTCCACGGCACCGAACACGGCTCCAAGCGCCCCTCGCCCAAGTTCCTTTTCAACTTTGAATCGAGGCAGAGCCCGTGCCACTTCTTCAAGTGTTGGAGGCTCGTGAGGGTTCCATGTGTCTACGAACGGCTGCGCCAACAGGCAGCTTGGGCACAACCCTTCGAGACGCGGTTCCGCCATGACCTTGCCACAGCCCGAACAACGATCGGCAACTGGCTCGGCCCCGATATCGGTTCGCAATTCACGCTTGGGCTCATTGGGGATGAGAGACATACCACCTACCTATTAGCTTTTTCCTGCGAAGGATCACAATCGATCTACCTGAATTCTCGATGCAAATTGATGCTGTTAATTCTGGAATCTGTTAAAGATCTATTCAACCCTCCTTGCTGCAACTGTCCTCGTGCATTTTCGCGGAATTGATCGACTCATGCCATGGTCACCAAACTGCATCTCGACATCTCTGATCCTTCCGAGTGCTTCGACTCTTCGACTTCTACGTCTCTGCCCTTGGAATGCGTTTGATATCGGAGGACTCGGCACCGGCTCGAACCGAGAGACGATCTACACGGTCAGGTATGAACGCGGGGCGTCGCACATGTTGCGGCATCGTCCAGATCTATCAAGTCAGCCGAAATACCAACCATCTGAAGAAGACGTGTATTGGAAGATCGGAATCACGATTGCTGATGCGGACATTGCCAGGGAGCGAGTGATCGAGCAATCAATCGAGGTGACTGAACCCTGTCAGTTTCACGATCTTTGCAATTGGGACGAACCAGATAGCTACTGCATCGAGTTACTCCAACACCTCTTCGCCAACAACCATCGACAGCAGACAGCGAGAACGAATGTTCCGTTGGGCAATGAAGCAACGCGAGGGCACGCTAGGGCAAGTAAGCCTCAATGTGAATGACGTTGACGTCAGCATCGGTTTCTATCGCGACACAATGGGACACGAGGCATCTCAGGCATGGAGAAATCGCCAAAGC
>JAGROY010000345.1 GCA_020439995.1 Verrucomicrobiia bacterium | reverse complement strand
TCAGCAAAAAACCACTTGTCGTGACCAGCTTTTTTGGCCGCACGCTGAATGATTCTCTGAAGCCAGCGCTCTTCATAATGGTCCAGGGCTATACGCCCAATCTGCAACAGCGGCAGGTGTGCTGTGATGGAAAACATGGATAGTGTTGGAGGAACGAGGAACGGATTCCGGTCGCAGTGATGGAAGCTGCAATCGAGTGTTGGTAAGACAGGGAATAGCTGCCGCGATCGGACAATGCAAGCAAGACATCAAGGAGATTTCGACTCAAATAAATCGGGCTGCAGAGGCGTTCGTTGCGGACGCTTTTCGAGGTGCTCGATCTCCTCGATAAACTCCCCTACCGCCTGAAACTGCCGATAAACGGAGGCGAATCGAACGTAGGCCACCGAGTCGATGTCCTGGAGTTTCTCCATCACCTTCAGCCCGATATGCTTAGAAGGGATTTCCCTGCGGCCCTCTTCTGCCAGCTCGCTGCAGATCTCCTTGGCTGCCGTCTCCAGCACTTCGATCGCCACGGGGCGCTTCTGGCATGCTTTTCTGAGGCCTGCGAGCACCTTGCTGCGCTCGAACGGCTCGCGGGCGTTGTTTTGCTTGGCGACGAGCATTTCAAGCTCTTCGATTTCCTCGTAAGTGGTGAATCTGTGCCCACAATCGGTGCACTGCCGACGACGCCGGATCGCGGCCCCATCTTTGGCCATCCGGGAGTCTACAACCTTGTCATCCAGACAGTTACAACGTGGGCATTTCATTGGAGAAAGCCCCATGCTACCACAACATGTTGTGCCGTCAAATCCTACCAACACCATATATTGTACCCCAATAAAACCGCAGACGGTTCGGACAAATACTTGCCAGCCGTCCCCAGGCAGGACTACCTTTAGGGGTGCCCGGTACGATTCGAATTTCGAATGGTGCGGGTGCCTTCTTCTTAGCCGCTCCCTGTTATGGCTTTTCGGGGAGCGGCTTTGCTTTGCCCTTCCAGCCCCGTTTTTTTCCGGGGAAAAGGATCAATCGTCCTGAGAGTCCTCAGCTGTTTTGGCAGCCGCTTTTTTCTTGGCAGCCGTTTTCTTCTTCGCCGCAGCCTTTTTCGTCGCCGCTTTCTTGGCAGCAGGCTTTGCCTCTCTCGGAGGGAACTCCCACTGCAGCAGGCGTTTGCCTTTCGTGTTGCACACGAGGTGAGCAGAAAACGGACGCCCCTTCTTGGAGATGAACTTGTCAATAAGGTCCGTCTTGCCGTCAGTGAAAAACTTGAGCGCCTGCTCGCGTGGAATCTGGTACTTGCACATCTCGCGGGACAACCTCCCTTTGCAGCCGTCGCCAGCGACGCGCTCGCTGCACACCCAGGAAGTAGGCGTTTCGTAGATAGCGCCTTTCTTGCATACAGGACATTCACAGAGCTTCACCCCTTCCTTGACTGCTTCTGCTTCGGCGATCTCTTCCTCTGATTTCTCGAAGATAAATTTAACCTTCAGGGCATTCTTCTCCTCAACCAGCTCAAGTGCAGCGGCAAACGGCTGCCTGAACCGATTCAGAAACCCGTCTCTTGGACTAAGGAACTTGGTGGTGAGCAGCTCCTTGGCCTCCGCGTCATCGAGCGGCCGACTGGCGACCACCTTAGACAGCTTGAATTTGCATTCAGGATTCCGACATTTGAACATGCCGTCGTCCTGGCCAAGCTCTGGAGTCCCACACTGCGGACAGGGCACGGGGAAAGGAGGAAACTCTCGATCCAGGGCAGTCTGCGCGTAGTCCTTCGTGGTCTGGACAACACTCCGCGTCAGCTCGCGTATCTCCGACATGAACTTCTCACGTGAAAACCGACGTGCCTCCATCTCCTTGAGCTTGTGCTCCCACTCGCCCGTCATTTCAGGCGACGCGAGAAGATCGATTTTCATCTCGCGAAGCTGCTCAATCAAACGCAGCCCGCGATTGTTCACGATGAACTCCCGCACATCGCGGGTGACGTATTTGTCGGCGATCAGACCTTCGATAATTGCGGCACGTGTCGCCGGAGTTCCCAGGCCACGCTCGCTCATGGCCTCACGCAATTCCTCGTCGTCGACCAGTTTTCCGGCGGTCTCCATTGCAGATAGCAGGGTCGCTTCGTTGAATCTGGCGGGCGGACGCGTGGCCTTGTCGAGCACTTCCATCGCGGAATTGATCGCCTTCTCATCTGGCTCGGCGCGCACCAGCGTTCCGTCATCGCCCTCCTCTTCGCTGCCTTGCGCTTCCTTGCCATAGACTTCCAGCCATCCGGCAAATTTCAAGACTTTGCCCGAAGTCCGAAATGCGTCCTCAGCGATCCGCGTGATCCGCGTGGTAAGAAGCCATTCTGCCGACGGGAAAAAGATCGCCACCGTGCGCTGGCTCACCATTTGATACAGCTTCGCCTCGACGTCGCTGAGGCCGGACGGGATTTCTCCTGTGGGCACGATGGCAAAGTGATCACTGACCTTGGCGTTGTTGAAGATCTTTTTGTTCAGCTTTACCCAGTCGTTCTTCAGCGCAGTCTCCGCATAGGGAGCAACGCCGTGCGCCTGAACACCCGCCTCTGAAAGATTTTTCAGAGTCTGCTTTACGGTCGGAAGATAGTCCTCCGGCAAGTAGCGGGAATCCGTTCTTGGATACGTCAAAGCCTTGTGCCGCTCGTAAAGCGCCTGCGCAATCTGAAGAGTGCGCTTTGCTGAAAATCCAAAGCGGTTAGCCGCCTCCCGCTGCAGCGATGTCAGATCGTAGAGCAACGGTGCCGCCTGCTTTTGAGGCTTTGTCGTTTCCTCGATAATTCCTGTTTTCCCCTCGCATCTGCCGACGATCTCCTCCGCCTGTTCGCGATTCCAGATGCGCTCGGGACGGGCGTGCTCTTTTTCAGCATCCTTTTTGAAATTCTCATCGAACCAGCGGCCCGGATATTGCCCTGCAGCCACGTCAAACGTTCCATGCACCTCCCAGTAATCCTCGGACACAAAGTCGCGAATCTGGATTTCCCGCTCTGCCAGCACCGCCAGTGTGGGAGTCTGCACCCGCCCCACTGGTGTCTTATTAAAACCTCCCCACTTGGAATTGTATGCGGTCATCGCACGGGTCGAATTGATCCCGATCAGCCAGTCGCTCTCAGAACGGCACAGTGCCGCATTCGCCAGCGGCTCCATTTCCGAGGCATCACGCAGTCGCGCAAAGGCGTCGAGAATCGATTGATTGGTCATCGACTGCATCCAGAGCCGTTTTGTGGGCTTCGTCGATCCCGTGAGCTTGATGATGTAGTAAAAAATCAGCTCCCCCTCCCGTCCGGCGTCACAGGCATTGATGATCTCAGACACATCCTTCCTGTTAATCAAGCGCTTGAGCACGTTCAGCCGCGCTTTGCTGCCATCAATCGGCTGGAGGTCGAAATCATCGGGAATCACTGGCAAGCAGTCGAATTTCCAAGGCAGGGACTTCCCGTCCGCCGTCGTCGGCAGTTTTTGCTCCACCAAGTGGCCGATAGCGGAGGATATAATCGTTGTATCGCTCTCGAAGTAATCCTTCTCCTTTTCGAACGGCCCAAGTTGCTTAGCGAGAACACGTGCGAGGTCGTTCGCGACACTCGGTTTCTCCGCAATGATCAAAGTTTTTGCCATGCTGTGCTGCCTGTATTGTCAGGTTCTATAATTGAGGAAAATTCACAGATTAACCCGCTCAGTTGAGCAGGGGTTGGGCCTTTCGGCCAGATTCCGGCGCAACCTACGGGAAGGCCCCTGAATTGGCAACCGGATCTTCCCCGCCTTCCCAAGCATCGTGCAAAGCACTGAAAATCAGGAGAATACACATCAATCCAAGAATCGCCCTGCGCACGAATCCTGACCTCTACTGATCCCCGTTGCCTATCGCAGATACCTCGGGCGACACCTTCCGCAACACGACTTTCTGAATATCCATCACCGCAGAATTCGCCATCTTCTTTGCCCTGACCTCTACACTGACTCGCCCGATTGGCTCGATCTCTGGAACTTCAACAGTTCCCAGTTTTACTGGAACGAACTTCTGAAAACCACCGGTATCGATCACCTTGAACGGAAATCGCTTTTCGAAGTCCTCGCCTGCATCGATCACCAGCTCCGCCTCACTTCCCTCCTGCCCACTTCCGCAGCCTTGATAGATAGTGACCTCGTAGGTCCCGGGAAGTTCCAGCACCACTCCCGGCCAGACCGCATAGTCATCGACATTGATCCAGTACCCCAGGCAGAGCTTTTTCGGGTTGGGCTCATAGCAAAGGCGCTTCCCTACCAGCAGGGCCTCCTTTGCAGCAAGCTCTGCCACCCCACTGGGATCGGACCCAAGCTGGGCCGTGCCCTCGCGGACAGGAGTGAACGTGAGCCGCGCAATCTTGTCCGCAAAGCCCGGCAGTGTCAGCACCACGGGACACGCTCCATCTTTTGCAATGTAGACACGCGGAATCCCGGACATCGCAGGGTTGGCCTCCCGGCCAGGAGCTATCGCCAGGAACACCGGCTTTTCCTCACCTTGCACCGACAGTTTCCCATCCAGGGTCTTCACCAACTTCAGCTCGGGACAGTCCAGCTCCAACATCAAGTTGTACATTCCCCAGCGAGGAGCAGGAAACGTCACCGCGAACACATCGCCCTCCACCTTCCCCTCCTCAGCTCCTATCGTGATCGTTCCATCAGCGTAGACCTCCAGAGCAAATGTGCGCGGCACAGCGAGCCAGAGAACAGCCAGGGCAAGTGTAAAAGAAAAGAAAGCGGACGGAATGCGAATCATATCCCTAAGGTCACGCGCACTGAACCAGGGTCAAGCATCCTCTTTCCATCTTAACCAAGGCAAGAATGCTGATTTTCAGAATCTGTCAGATTTTTATGCAAAGCGGGAGGGGTGCAGATCAACGAGCTCAGGCTGATTCAAGCCCTTGGTGAGTTCTGTCTGATGGTTTGCAGCCCCCTGACAAGCGGACAGAAACCGTTGATCCTCAGCCAAATTCCAGATAGGGTCGGGAATTGCATGGATCCGGAAACGAATAGCGACAACAACGGACTACTGGCAGCAGAGCGGCGCCTGTTCAATCGGTACGTCCTGAAGTTTCTTGCAGGTCGGGGTGGCATGGGCGTGGTCTGGTGCGCGTGGGATGAGCGCCTGCAGCACCATGTGGCACTGAAGTTTTTGCCAGAGATCATTCTCGACGATCCAGTCGCGCTTGATGATCTCAAGAAAGAAACCCGACGCTGCCTGCACCTGACACACCCAAATATCGTGCGCATCTACGATTTCGAGGACGATGGAGAGACAGGAGCAATCGCCATGGAATTCGTCAAAGGACAGGCGCTGAACAAGCTGAAGGGCGAGCAGAGGAATCACCACTTCGAGGTAGCGCAACTGCACCCACTGATCGGGCAACTTTGCGACACCCTGACATACGCACACACGAACCCCGGAATCGTTCACCGCGACATCAAACCGGCCAAC